>JAKSIX010000014.1 GCA_024398595.1 Bacteroidaceae bacterium
TATATTGCGATGCAACGACCCCGACAGTCACAGCATCCTCCCCGACAACGACACCAATGCCAGGCGCCAATTTCAGGCGCACCTCTGTAGTATCTGAATGGACATCTATTTTGGCAGGTTCCGTATATACATAGAAAACCGTGTCTGCCACGTTCAAATCAACGGTCGCCTTCACCCGTTCAGGTGAAATATAGATACGTTCCGCGCTGTACCTGTCATCATCTGTTATCTCACCGGTATACTTAACAGGCAGTATGACATTTTTCACCTTTACCGATGAGAAACGTATAGTATCGGGGTGTATATCACCTATCGACAGCGATGACGGCAGCATTACCGACAAAGAATCACGCAACATGGACGATGACATGACGTGATTGCCGGATAGGGAAGCGGTAAACTTGTCAGCACCAACATATATCACGCGGTCCTTTCTGCGTTCAGCCCACAATGCCGCGCCCTGTCCGCTTATTGTCACACGCACAGGAGAAGATACCGGAGTAACGACACGCATATCATCACCTATACCGGTCAGTTCAATCCTGTAATCTACGTTCATCTGGAATGACCCACTCATTTTCTTTGAAATCCAGAAGAAGAAAGTGAGCGCAAGGAAAAGCAGGAACACGAGAGAATCCCTGTTTCTCACGACTTCCAACAAAAAGCCCACCAGCTTTCTTGAAAGCCTTTTTATACCATCCGGAAACAGGTGGCGCACTACGTCGGATTATTTGGATTACGCCTTTTCGTCCTTTGACGGATCTTTCTTTGATTTCTTCGTCTTGGCCGGTTTTACAGGCTGTGGCACCGGAACAGGATTGACATACCTCTTATCAACTTTTATACGCATATTCTGCGCAATCTCAAGTATCACGGAGACATCATCAATAGCCTTGATTCTGCCAAAGATGCCCGAACTGGTAACGACATCCTGATCAAGCTGCAGAGCGTTACGGAACTTCTCCCCTTCCTTGTCCTGACGGGGACGTGCAAACATCATCATCACAAGAAACAGCAGCAGGATTATCCATATCATGGACATTCCGCCACCCATACCTTTCCCGGCACCGGCACCGGCCATATCCGGATCATCCAGATTTACAGCCTGAAGAAAAGAAACAGCACTCTGTTGTCCTGCAATCTCAACAACCTCTCCACTTGGGTTCATTAAAAGCATTGTAGCCATAATTCCTAATATTTATTATTTTGTCAGTCTTCCATTATCACGCAGTTCACGCACCAGAGTGTCAAGTACGCCATTCACGAACCCGCCACTACCCGATGTTCCGAACATCTTTGCGAGTTCCACATATTCATTGATGGACACTTTGACAGGAATATCCGGTATGCAGAGTATTTCGGCAAGAGCCACCTGCATTACAATCACATCCATCATAGCCAGACGGCTGGCATCCCATCCCTTGGTATGAAGCGCTATCATTCCCCTGTACTCGGATTCATTTTCCAGACTGGCCTTAAGCAGAGCCTCTGCAAAAGAAGCATCATCCGGATCGCCGAACTGTCCTTGCAAAGTCTGCTCCGCGCCATTTTCCCGACTGAATCCCTTCAAAGTCTTCAACACAAATGAATCAGCCAGTTCCCGGTCACTGCTCCAATATATATTCTGATTCTCAAGAGCCTCATCCAACACATCATTGCCGCATATTACAGTCTTATACACCCTGCGTACCAGTTCCTTGTCGGCCTCATAACCATAATCCTCATTCTGTACATAATCAGACAAAGCCTCACTGTCCATAACAGACTCATACAGGGACTTGATTATTCCACTTTCAGCAATCCATTCCGTATCATAGGCGTCCATATTGCGTTGCAGGCTACCGTTGTCCATCAATTGTGCCAGCAATGCGTTCCCGGCAAAACGTCTCTCGGAATTATGGAGTGTATCCGGGCTGAAACGTTCTTTCCTGCTGACTGACAGTTTTGCAAAACGTCCAAGTTCTGCAAGTATATTCAGCAAATTGAAATACAACTCGTGCGAGCTTGACAGACTGAGTGAGAGCTCGCGTGCCGCAGCACTTTGATTTCCGGCACCATTCTGACTGTACGAGTATACAGTCTGTACCACTTTCAACCTGATAAGAACCCTGTTAACCATAAACTTCAAATAGGGCTATCCCATATTCCGCCGCGAAGATACTAAGAAATTGACATTCTACTATCGGAGTCACACAAATTCCGCACCTGCATTGAAAAAAGTGCATAAACTTTTGCTTATTAAATAAATATTAATTTTATTTGGAGAAAAATAGCAATAAGATGGAAACGGCAGGCAAAAGGAGTCACGATGAGCTGGACAAGGACGTGGAATTTTCATATTCCATCAAAGCCGGCAAGCGAATTTACTACATGGATGTGCGCAGGACACGTAAGGACGATTTGTATCTGTCCATAACCGAAAGCAAAAAAATTGCCCAGTCCGAAGGAGACAATTCAGCTCCGGTATTCGAAAAGCACAAAATATTCCTTTACAAGGAAGATTTCGGGAAATTTATTGACGGTTTGTCCAAGGCGATAAGCTATATCCATGAAAACCGGCACGATGAAGCAGATTCTGAGACTGCTGCCAAAACGGACGTGTCTGCTTCCGAAATCGTACCACCGCAGGAAAGCGTTGGCGATGCTCTCGACAATATGAAAATTGATTTCTAAGAAAATTGCGTTTTTCGCAAAAAAGCGATACCTTTGCGGCGCTTTTGCATAAACAAGGTCTGACGAATCAGGCCGGATGTGTGATGGTGAATTGATTATTAACAATTTAGAGTAACACTGAAAAAAAAATGAAGACAATTGACATCAAGGGTCAGAGTCGCGACGGACTCGGCAAGAAAGCCACCAGAGAATTAAGAAAGGCCAACGGCATACCATGTGTGCTTTACGGAGTTGAGAAAGATGAGAAAGGCCTGCCAGTCGCCAAGACATTCTGCGTAACAAACGAAGAAGTCCGCAAGCTCGTCTATACACCGGACATCTATGCTGTAAACCTCACTATAGATGACACCACTGTGATGGCTGTCATGAAGGACATACAGTTCCACCCGGTAAAGGACAATATCCTTCACATTGATTTCTATCAGGTAACCGGGAACAAGCCAATCGTTATGAACGTGCCAGTCAAGTTGACAGGACTTGCAGCCGGTGTCAAGGCTGGTGGCCGTCTGGAGCAGATTCTGCGTCGCGTAAAGGTCAAGGCTATCTACACACAGATGCCGGAGAAGATTGAACTCGACGTTACCCCGTTGGCTATCGGCAAGACAATCAAGATTGGCGACATCAACATCGAAGGTCTTGAGCTTGTCAATCCTAAGGAAGCCGTTGTATGTGGCGTAATGGTGACACGTGCCGCTAAGACTGAGGAAGGAACTGAGGAGGGAGCTGCCGCTCCTGCCGAAGCTTGATAGCTGAAGTTTTATATGAAATATCTTATTGTCGGTTTGGGTAATCCGGGCGATGAGTACCGTAACACCCGCCACAATATAGGATTTATGGTATTGGATGCCTTTGCAAAGGCATCCAATGCTGTTTTTCAAGATAAGCGATACGGATTCGTCGCAGAGACATCCGTCAAGAACTGCCAGTTGGTCCTGCTGAAACCAACTACATTCATGAACTTGAGCGGAAACGCAGTCCGCTACTGGATGAACAAGGAGAACATCACCCCGGAACGGCTTCTGGTCATAGCTGATGATCTGGCATTGCCACTGGGCAAGATGCGTCTGCGCGGACAAGGTAGCAACGGCGGTCATAACGGGCTCGGCAACATAATAAGCGCGATTGGCACACAGCAGTTCGCCCGCCTGAGATTCGGTATCGGAAATGACTTTCCTATGGGCGCACAGATAAAATTTGTGTTGGACCCATTCCCTGCCGAGGAACAGACTATTGTTGACGAGCGGATTCAAATTGCCATAGAATGTGTCCGGAGTTTCTGTCTGGCAGGCCTGGAGAATACTATGACGCAATTCAACAACAAATGACAGAGGCCAGAATTGACAAATGGCTATGGGCTGTACGTATCTTCAAGACACGCACGATAGCTGCGGAAGCCTGCAAGAAAGGGCGTATCACCATAAACGGAATCAGTGCAAAGCCTTCGAAAAACATCAAGGAAGGCGATACGGTGCAGGTACGCAAAGCACCCGTCACTTACACATTCAAAGTCCTGCAGGCCATTGAAAACCGTGTGGGTGCCAAACTCGTACCGCAGATGATGGAGAATCTCACTACTCCTGACCAGTACGAGCTTCTTGAAATGAACCGCATAGGCGGTTTTGTCAGACGTGCGGCAGGACTCGGACGTCCTACAAAAAAAGACCGCCGCGATATGGAGGATTTCCTTACCGCGGACGGTGATTCAGATTTTGAGGAATTCGACTTTGACGAATAAAACCTTCTCTACTCCCAATCGCGCTTTGCACAGAGCTCAACAATGCGGACAACTGTCATCATAGCCTTCTCCATACTCTGTATCGGAATCCATTCGTATCGTCCGTGGAAGTTCATACCACCTGCAAACAGATTCGGGCAAGGAAGTCCCTTGAAGGAGAGCTGGGCTCCGTCCGTACCGCCACGGATAGGTACTTTCACAGGTTCCACCCCGGCCATTCTCATTGCCTCGCAGGCAATGTCCACCACATACGGGACCTTGTCAATCTGCTCTTTCATATTGTAATACTGATCTGTGACAGCAGCAGAGACCGTACCTTTTCCATATTTGCCATTCATCCTGTCAGCCACCTGTATGGCAAATGCCTTGCGTGCCTCGAATTTCCGTCTGTCGTGATCACGGATGATAAATGTCACAGTGGCATTGTCGACCTCTCCTGACAAGCCTACAATGTGATAGAACCCTTCATATCCGCAAGTCGTGCCAGGAGTCTCATCGGCAGGAAACATATTTATCAGTTCGGCAGCCAGGAGTGAAGCATTGACCATCTTTCCTTTGGCATAGCCTGGATGGACTTCAAGTCCCTGTATCTTGAACACGGCCTTGGCGGCATTGAAATTCTCGAACTCCATCTCGCCCACTTCGCCGCCATCGACAGTGTAACCAAATTCACATCCAAACTTCGCAACATCGAAATGAGCGGCGCCCATTCCAATCTCCTCATCCGGATTGAATCCTACGCGCACCTTTCCGTGCTTTATTTCCGGATGAGCCTGCAAGTATTCCACAGCGGTGACTATCTCAGCAATTCCAGCCTTGTCGTCAGCCCCGAGGAGTGTTGTCCCATCGGTGACTATCAAATCCTCACCTTTGTGGTTGAGCAGTTCCGGGAAGAGTTCCGGAGACAGTACTATATTCTGTTCCCTGTTCAGTACAATATCCCCACCGTCATATCTCTCCACAATACGTGGCTTCACGTTCAAGCCGCTCATTGATGGGCTGGTGTCAATATGTGAAATGAAGCCTATTGCCGGCACTTTCCTGTCGGTATTGGCAGGCAACGTGGCATAGACATATCCCATATCATCCATTGACACATCTTCGAGTCCCATCTGCTCAAGTTCATTCTTCAGCAATACGGCCA
This sequence comes from Bacteroidaceae bacterium, assembly GCA_024398595.1. GTDB lineage: Bacteria > Bacteroidota > Bacteroidia > Bacteroidales > Bacteroidaceae > Colenecus. Next base: position 5,553 of record JAKSIX010000014.1, read on the forward strand.
GATTCTTCTGCTTCGCAGTGCTGGGTACCGACTCTGAATTCTCATCAGACTGCGTATCAACCGCAGCATATCCCAAAAATCTCTTTACTAAATCCATACTTGAAAAGTTTAAGTCCGTAAATGTAGTAAAAATAACTCAAGTTTCGCATGTGAAACTTGAGTTCCAGCCGTTATCGGCTGGGTCCACCCCGCCAAAAAACAGGAAAGAGAGCACCAAAGCACTCTCTTTCCGTAAGGGATGGGTAAGCTTACTGCATCGCGCCGCTACAACCTCCTGCCTTTGCTGCGGTCAAGCCCTGGAGGATTCAGAGGGAGCTGGCCGTACAGGACTTACCCAACTGCAAAGGTAGTAATATTAAACAGACGGAACAACATTATACTGATAAAAACTAAGAACCTGTTTTGAAAGACCATGGATGACAGCAACTGGAGCCCTGCGGAAGAGCAGTTGTGTAATTTTTTAATCGGACATTTCAAAACCGATTCCAAATAAATGTAAATTTGCATAACGCGACGATATGGAAACCGACAACCGACACATTGACATAACGAGGGCAGCCATGACACTTGGTCTGTGGCTCGGCCTGTACCAGACAATCAAGCTGTCTCTTATCCCGCTGTCCCTGAAGCATCCTGTCTTCAGTCTGCTGTTTATGGCCATGGCCATCGGGGTACCTTTCATCGCGTGGAAACTGGTCAGGAATTTCAGAGACAGGCAGGCGGGCGGCATTTTCCCATTCATAATATCGTGGGGGCTGTCCATTATGACATTTCTATTTGCCACTATGATATCATCTGTCGCGGCATACACCTATCTCAGATACCTTGATAACGGAGCTGTGATAGCCGGACTTGACAGACAGATGGAGGAAGCATTGGCAATATTGGCAACAGCACCCACAAATGCCGCAGGCACAGAGGATATGATAGCAGAGATGAGAGTATTTATAGATTTGCTGAATTCATTGACACCGCTCCAGGCCACCAGACAGATTATAGGTGTATCATTGTCATGGGGGAACATATTCTCCCTGATAATTGCCATATCCACATCAATGACAAAAAGGACAAAAGACAAATAATATGGATATCACGATTATTGTACCACTATTCAACGAGGTTGAGTCTCTACGCGAGCTCCGCAACTGGATAGATAGGATAATGACCGAAAACAAGTTCTGTTACCAGATTCTATTCGTTGATGACGGCAGTAATGACGGCTCGTGGAAACTGATTCAGGAACTTCAGGGTGAGAATCCCGACACAATCCACGGAATCAGGTTCCGCCGCAATTACGGCAAGTCCCCTGCCCTGTTCTGCGGTTTCGCACGTGCTGAGGGCGACATTGTCGTGACAATGGACGCAGACCTTCAGGACAGCCCGGAGGAGATTCCCGAAATGGTACGTATGATACGTGAAGAAGGGTATGACCTTGTTTCCGGTTGGAAGAAGAAGCGCTATGACGGCAAACTGAGCAAGAACATCCCATCAAAGTTATACAACTGGACAGCACGTAAAGTAACCGGGATAAAGCTACACGATATGAACTGCGGTCTGAAAGCATATCGCAAGGAAGTAGTGAAGAATATTGAAGTATATGGCGAGATGCACCGCTACATACCGTTCCTTGCCAAGAACGCAGGATTTGATAAAATCGGTGAGAAGGTGGTACATCATCAGGCACGCAAGTACGGTGTCAGCAAGTTCGGTCTGAACAGATTTGTAAACGGCTACCTTGACCTGATGTCGCTATGGTTCCTTAACAAATTCGGCAAACAGCCTATGCATTTCTTCGGACTGCTCGGTTCCCTGATGTTCATTATCTCATTCATCACCATTGTAGTACTGGGAGCAAGCAAGCTGATGGCATTGGCTCACGGAATACCTGCAAGACTGGTCACTGACAATCCGTATTTCTACATCACACTGACCGGAATGGTGCTTGGAACGATGCTGTTCCTCACCGGTTTCATTGCAGAGCTGGTCAGCCGCAGTTCATCACAGCGCAACGACTATAAGATAGAGAAGGAATTTTGAAAAAGTGGCATTATCCGTTTCTTCTGCTGCTCATCGTCGGAACGGTAATCATATTGGGCAGGAACAGGAAAGAGCAGGATACCTATTATACCGACAGCGGATTTGTATTCGGCACAACGTACAATATCACATACAGATACAGCCGTGACATTGAGGATGACATCAAGGCCGCGATGCTGCTTGTTGACGGAGCCCTGTCAATGTTCAACGACACTTCCACCATATCCAGGATAAACAGGAACGAGGATATCGTTGTAACCGGGGATACCATGTTCATAAAGGTATTCAGACGGGCAATGGAGATATCATCGCTGACTCACGGAGCATTTGACGTCACCGTGGCACCGGCTGTCAATGCCTGGGGATTCGGATTCAAAAACTCATCGCACATAACAGACAGCGTCATCGACAGTCTGCTGCAATTGACAGGATACACAAAGATTCGCGAAGAGGACGGACGCATCGTGAAGGATGACCCGCGCATTATGCTGGATTGCAGCGCAATAGCAAAAGGTTACGGATGTGATGTAGTGGCAGATGTGCTTAGAGGCAAAGGGATTGGAGACTTCCTCGTGGAGATTGGAGGGGAAATGGTAATATCCGGGTTGAACCCAAAAGGAGGGATATGGAATATCGGCGTGAGTCAGCCGGACGATGACCTGACAGCATCCTCAAAACAACTGAACACCATTCTTCACCTGACGGATTGCGCGATGGCCACATCGGGAAACTACCGCAATTTCTATGAAAAGGACGGCATCAAGTATGCCCATACGATAGACCCGCACACTTGCAGACCGGTGAGCCACAGTCTGCTGTCCGCAACGGTAGTGGCACAGGATTGTGCCACAGCCGATGCACTGGCAACATCATTTATGGTAATGGGAGCCGACAGTGCTGTGAGTCTCGTCAAAAGGATGCCGGAAATACAGGCTTATCTGTTAGTGGCCACTGAGGACGGCATTGAGCCGATAGACCTTCTTACAGTTGGCCGATAAGTGCATGAAGATTGGCCGTAAACAGACGGACAGCCATTGCCAGCAAGATAACGCTGAAGAATTTTTTCATCACATAGATACCATTCTTACCGAAAAAGCGGCGCACTCTATCTGTAAGTTTCAGCACTACATATACCCATACGAGGTTAAGCAGCAACCCGCATAATATATTGATATCGGCATACTCGGCCTTCAAGGATATCAATGTGGTTATCGCACCGGCTCCTGCCAGCAGGGGAAATACCAGCGGTATGAATGTGGCATCCGGTGTCGGTCCTGAATACTTGAAAATCTCAACGTCGAGCAGCATCTCCAATGCCAGAAGGAACAGCAATATGGCACCAGCCACAGCGAACGACTCAATATCCACATTGAACAGTTTCAGTATCAGGTCGCCGACATAGAAAAAGCCCACAAGTACAAGACCTGCAAAGACAGTAGCCTTGAGTGAATGAATCTGCTTTCCCTTTTCGCGCAATGATAATATAATAGGTGTGGCACCCAATGCGTCAATAATGGCGAACATTATCACGAACGAACTTAGAGTCTCAAGAAAACTGAACGATTTTAACATATTATCCGATTTTTAATCTGTCTCTTTTCAGGAAAGGCACATCTGCTCAAGGACAGCCACACCTTCCCCGACATTTCCTATATTATTTACAAGCATACTGCGCTTATTATCCTGCTCACGCATACGGCAAGTGGTGGGATGAGCCATAGCATAATTTATGACACTGTCAAAGACCGCGCTTGAGTAATATACGCTTTCCTGATCGCTGACAAAGAACATGGTCATCTTCCCTCCTTTCAGGAATATCCTCTCTATGCCAAGTTCTTTGGCACGATGCCGCAAGGATACCAGACGGATAAGTTCCTCAGCCTCCTGAGGTATCGCACCGAAACGGTCCTCCAGGCGTGTCCGATATGCTGAAAGTTCACTCTCGTTCTCCATGCCGTCAAGTTCCCTGTACAACAGCATACGTTCACTTCCATTTGGCACAAACGTAGCGGGAAACAACAGTTGCATATCTGTCTCTATCGTACACTCATCCACGAAAAGCTCTGCGGATTTACAGGAATCACCGTCACCTCCATCCGCCCGGCTGAACAAGTCTGCAAATTCATCCGCCTTCAGTTCACGCACTGCCTCTTTCAGTATCTTCTGATAGGTTTCATATCCAAGATCAGCAATGAATCCGCTCTGTTCTGCACCGAGCATATTGCCAGCACCTCTTATATCCAGATCCTGCAATGCAAGCTGTATGCCACTGCCCAGATTGCTGAAATTCCCAATAGCCTCCAGCCTGCGTCTGGTCGTAGAAGGCAATACGCCCAACGGAGGTGCCAGCAGATAACAGAAAGCCTTACGGTTACCACGTCCTACCCTGCCACGCATCTGGTGCAGGTCGCTGAGACCGAAATTCTGGGCGTGATTTATTATAATGGTGTTCACATTGGGTATGTCAATGCCATTTTCTACAATAGATGTAGCAATGAGCACATCATAATCGTGATTGATGAATCCGAGCAGTACCTTCTCCAGATCATCAGAATCCATCTGGCCGTGCCCCACGCACACTCTGGCATCGGGTACTTCACGTTCTATCAGAGACTTCAGTTCCTGAAGTCCTGAAATCCGGTTGTTTATCAGAAAGACCTGTCCGTTACGGCTCATCTCGAAATTCACGGCTTCGCGTATCAGATCTGCACTGAACACGTGCACCTCGGTCTGGATAGGATAGCGGTTCGGAGGAGGTGTCTGTATAATGGACAAATCTCTGGCACCCATAAGCGAAAACTGCAGAGTCCTCGGTATCGGAGTTGCCGTCAATGTCAATGTATCCACATTCACTTTCATTGACTTGAGTTTTTCCTTCACGGAGACTCCGAATTTCTGTTCCTCGTCTATTATCAGCAATCCGAGATCCTTGAAGCGCACGTTCTTGCCAATCAGTTTGTGTGTGCCTACAATAATGTCAATACGGCCATCGGCCAACTGCTCCAGAATTTCATTTATCTGTTTCTGGGTTCTGGCACGGCTCAGATACTCCACCTTGCATGGAAAATTCCGCAGGCGTTCCGAGAACGTCTGGTAATGCTGGAATGCCAGAATCGTGGTTGGCACCAATACTGCAACCTGCTTGCTGTCCGCCACTGCCTTGAATGCTGCGCGTATGGCAACCTCTGTCTTTCCGAAACCCACATCGCCGCATACCAGCCTGTCCATTGGCCGGCCGCTCTCCATATCGGCCTTAACATCGACAGTCGCCTTCAACTGATCCGGTGTATCCTCGTAAATGAATCCGGCCTCAAGTTCTGCCTGCATGAAAGTGTCCGGACTATACGCAAAACCTTTTTCCTCAAGACGGCGGGCATATAATTTAATGAGGTCGCGTGCTATGTCCTTTATTTTACTCTTTGTACGGGACTTCATATTCTCCCAGGCGGGAGTGCCGAGAGTATTGACGTGAGGAGCCTCACCCTCCTTGCCTTTATACTTGGACAGTTTATGCAAGGCGTGTATTGACACAAGAGCCACATCATTGTTGCGATATATGATCTTGACCTTTTCCTGAGGCACACCATTGACATTTTCCTTGACCAGCCCTCCGAAACGGCCTATTCCGTAGTCAAGATGTACCACATAGTCCCCAATCTCAAACTCATTCAGTTCCTTCAGTGTCAGTGCCACCTTGCCGCCACGCACCTTGTCACTGCTCAGATTGTATTTGTGGAAACGGTCAAAAATCTGATGGTCGGTATAGCAGCATATACGGAGCGTACTGTCCTCAAAGCCCTCGTGCAATGTATGATCAACTGGAATAAACGGTATATTGTCTCCCCGGTCGGAGAATATTGCCTTCAGACGCTCGGCCTGCTTTGCGCTGTCTGACAGAATATAGATTCTGTATCCGCGCGCTATATACGAACCAAGCGTATCCGTTACCATATCGAAGTTCTTGTGAAACAAAGGTTGTGGTGACGTATTGAATTCAATCACAGTGCCGGATTGTCCGGATGGCTGCGAGCCGGTCTCTATTACAAGCAGTTTACTGATTCCTTCCCTGAATTGTCCACCGCTGGCCAGCATAGGGGATTCCTGTGCATACGCGCTGTCTCCGCCGCTCTCCGCATCCAAGACCCTCAGTCTGGCAGCCATGCTGTCTGGACTATCCATTATATTGTCTATCAGCCCTGCCACCAACTCGGTATCCTTGGCAACAACGACAGTGTCCGACGGGAGAAAATCCAGCAGAGTTACACCGTCAGATCCGTCAGAGACACCAAGTTCAGGGATTATCACCGCACTGTCCTTCTCTCCGACGGACAATTGGGTATCCACTTGAAACTGACGTATGCTATCCACATCATCGCCAAAGAAATCTATTCTGTATGGAGTTTCTGACGAGTACGAAAACACATCGAGTATGCTACCCCTCAGTGCATATTGGCCCGGCTCATACACATAATCAACGTGTTCAAACCCCATATCGAAGAGTCTGTCCTGAAGCGAGTCACGGTCAATCTGCATTCCCTTGACTATGCAGACCGAATTCCGGCTGAGCCTGTCACCGGACACCACCATTTCTGCCAGAGCTTCAGGCGATGTCACAACCACTGGCCGCCGGTCGGCCGTATGTCCTGAATCACGCAATGTCTCAAGCGTACTCAGGACTTCAGTTCTCAGAATCCCGCTTGCACTGTCCTTCTGTCCGAATCTGACAGCCCTCCTGTACGATGACGGGAAAAACATCACAGCATCCTCACCAAGAATCTGCGTCAGATCATGATATGTATATGCAGCTTCCTCACGGTCATTAAGTATGAGCAGAAAAGGTCTGCCTATGCCATCGTCCGATATCAGAGTACTTATCAACAGAGATGCCGATGAGGCACGGAGTCCCCGCAGAAAAAGCTTGCCGGACGTTTTTCCTTCTATCTCACTGACAAGCGCCTTTCTGCCGGGATGACCCTTATAAAGGCTTCTTAAATCCGCTATTTCCATCAATCTGTACGGCTGTACGTTTTTGTGCAGATACGCAAAAAAGCATCTTATTTGCACCCCAAAATTACAAAAAAACTATCTTTGTCAGCCTATTCGGTCAAACAGTTTATCAAATACATTCAAACGCAGTGAACGCAAGGCTTGACACCATCCCTGAGGGCTGCATCTCCGACAATGGCTGTGCACAGCGTCCTCCCGACATTCCCAACCCTTTGGGATATAAGAGCCGCATCGTACTTTATAAACTTTATGTGCATTCCTGAAAATGCGCTCCGCAATATGGATGCCATAGGCTATGTCAGCGTCATAGGAGACCGTACCGAAGCGATAATAGATATGTGGTCAAGGGTCAAGGGTGACAGTCTGCACGCCGGCACACTCATCATTACCGGCATTGTGCTGGTTGCAATTATCATTGCTTTCATGGCTGGAAGAAAAAAGAAAAAACAAAAAAACGCAGTGTTAGAAGATAATTGCTATATTTGGAGGATTTAGAACATTTCAAAACAGATTCTTATATCTGAGACAATCATGAGCAGTGTAATAATAATTCCCACATACAACGAGAAAGAGAATATCCGGCAGATTGTCCACGCCGTAATGTCACTCCCCCAGAATTTCAGCATTCTGGTAATAGACGACGGCTCTCCAGACGGTACGGCACAGATTGTCAAGGAAATGCAGAAGGAGTTCACCGGTCGCCTCGACATTATAGAACGTCCGGGGAAGATGGGACTCGGTACTGCCTATATCACCGGATTCAAATGGGCCATTGAGCATGGATTCGACTACATTTTTGAGATGGATGCAGACTTTTCGCATGATCCGAACGACCTGCCGAGATTGCTTGACGCCTGTCAGAATGACGGCTATGACGTTGCCATCGGCTCCAGATATATCAGCGGAGTAAATGTCGTGAACTGGCCTATGGGACGTGTCCTGATGTCATATTTTGCATCAAAATATGTACAGATTGTCACTGGTCTGGCGATACACGACACAACCGCAGGATTCAAATGCTACAGGCGCCAGGTATTGGAAACCATTGAGTTAGACAAGATTCACTTCAAAGGATACGCATTCCAGATTGAAATGAAATTCACATCGTACAAATGCGGATTCCGGATTACCGAGGTTCCCGTCATATTTGTAAACCGCCGTCTCGGCACATCGAAAATGAGCGGAGGCATTTTCAGCGAGGCGTTTTTCGGTGTTATAAGGCTCAAGGTATCCAGCTGGTTCCGAAAATACCCTCAGAAAAAGGCATGAGTTCAACCCTCATACAAAACGCCACAATCGCAAGCGCGGAAGGATTGCGTCAGGGTTCCGTATTAATTTCGGAAGACAGGATTTCCGACATATCATACGATGGACAGGAGCCGTCAGGCAATGCCGATGTTGTCATTGATGCCACAGGATACCTGTTGTTCCCCGGTATAATAGACGACCACGTTCATTTTCGTGAGCCGGGGCTTACACGAAAGGCTACCATAGCATCCGAAAGCCGCGCAGCAGTGGCAGGTGGAGTTACGACAGTGTTTGACATGCCGAACTGCATACCGCAGACAACCAGTCTACAGGCCTTGCGTAACAAGTGCGACATGGCAGCTATGGACAGTCTCGCGAACTACTCGTTCTATCTCGGAGCTACCCACGACAATATCAGTCAGATTGAGGGCATCAATCCTGCCACTACCTGCGGAGTAAAGCTGTTTATGGGCTCAAGTACAGGCAATATGCTCGTAGATGACCGGGCTGACGTACTCAACATACTCAAAGCATCGCCTGTCATAGTAGCAGTGCATTGCGAAGACAGCGGAATCATCAGCCGCAATATGCAGCATTACACGGAATTGTGCGGTTCAGAGCCACCTGTCTGCTATCATCCGCTGATACGTTCGGCAGAGGCCTGTTACGCATCATCGGCACTTGCCATAGAGTTGGCTGACAAGGCATCCGCCCACCTGCATCTGCTGCACATATCCACAGCCCGCGAACTTTCGCTGCTGAAACAAGGCGATGTCTGCAACAAAAGTATTACGGCCGAGGCTTGCCCTGCCCATCTGTTTTTTACCGATGCGGATTACGGGACACTTGGAACCAGAATAAAATGCAATCCTGCTGTTAAGACGCGCGATGACAGAGACGCACTCCGAAGTGCTGTCGCATCGGGATTGATTGACGTTGTAGGCACAGATCATGCGCCACATCTTCTTGAAGAAAAGACAGGCGGATGCAAGAGTGCGGCATCTGGGATGCCTGTACTTCCCTACTCACTTTCCGCTATGCTGGAGATGGCCGATGATGGAGCATTCTCCATCTGCGACATTGTACGTACGATGTGCAACAATCCGGCCCGTCTGTTCAATATGAAAGAGCGCGGTTTCATACGCCCAGGCTACAAGGCCGATCTGACACTTGTAAGGAAGCGTTCAGAAGATGACGATAATGACGGACTTTGGACAGTCCGCGACAATAGAGTCCCGAATAAATGCAGATGGAGTCCATTCAATGGCTATAAATTCAAATACAGGGTCGCATATACCTGGGTAAACGGGAACATGGTTTACCGGCAAGGCGTGATAAATGACAAATACAGAGGGGAACAGGTTTTTTTTGACAGATTATGATACGGATACTTTACATAATATACGAAATCTTCATAGCATTGCCAATAATATTGGTTGCCACTATCCTGACGGCTCTGACCACAACTGTCGGCGGTGTATTGGGCAATCAGGATTTCTGGGGCTACTATCCCGGAATGATTTGGTCCAGAATAATCTGCACGGTACTGTTCCTGCCAGTACACGTGAAAGGCAAAGAAAACATAAGTAAGGACAGTGCCTATATAATAGTCGCAAACCATCAGAGCATGTTCGATGTATTCATGATTTACGGATACCTCGGAATAAAGTTCAAATGGCTGATGAAGAAAGAGCTGGCACAGATTCCGCTTGTAGGTACGGCCTGCACTAAAGCAGGATTCATATACATTGACCGTTCTTCAAAAATGAAGAGCCACGCAAGTATGGCCAGAGCCTCAGAAATACTGCGTCGCGGTATGTCTATGGCCATATTCCCGGAAGGTACACGCACCGATGACGGTCAGATGGGCAAATTCAAGAAAGGAGCATTCCAACTTGCCCGGGACCTGCAGATACCAATACTTCCGGTTACCATAAACGGAACATTCCAGGTCATGTCACGCCACGCAATCGTACCTTCGTGGTACAGGACCGTAATTACCATTCACCGTCCGATAGAACCGAAAAACAGCGAAGGGCTGACAGAAGCAGAGACAAATGCCCTGACAAGACAAATTGCCTCAGATGTCGCGGAGATAATCGGAAGCGCGTTGGAGCGTAATTAGAGCATTCCTGTATTTCGCAGGTATTCCCTCACCTTGTAGTTCGAGAGGAATTTCTTTGGAGCATCGTCAATAACACGTCTGACAAGAGGTGTCGGTTCCTGCAAGGACGAACCGTTGCACATCATCAGAAAGACAGATACTCCAAGAGGATCACCATAATGCTTTCTGATAAATTCATATATACAGTTCTCAGCCTCCTCCACCACATTATTCAGAGAATCCTCGTAGTTATGATTCATCCGATTGAAAATATCCTGCTGCGAACGTTGGATAATATCCTCAAACCTATTGTCTATATCGTTTTTTCTGTCCAAAAAATCATACAGCTGATTGTTGTAGCGTGTGCCTTCTGCCATTAGAGACGAGGGAGATATTCTCACATTGATATGACCGTTCTCCAGTACTAGTGGCATAAGCGGTTCATACCCGTGAGCCAACACCGAAAACATAGTCGAATCGGCACTTCCTGTCATCTGAAAATGCCCGTGCTTCACGCTACACGAATCCACTACAATGAACTCACCATGCTCGTGTACCACTACATACAATTTTTCGCCTTCAAATCCATAAAGGTCTATTGAGCCGTCAACAGTATAACCGCGCCTGCAGGATATGGCAAACGACACAAGAGCCAACACAAATACCAGATTACCGATTTGCCTCATAATTTCCAATGATTATCCTCCTCCTTTTTCAATTCCCGACCAAGTCTTACGGAAGAATAGAGCTCAAACACCGCAGCGAAACTCATGGTCGCAATCCAACCGTTGCGTGCCGTCAGCATACTTAAAAAAGAGCGTAATATATCGTTGGATTCCGGATTCATAACGACTTCAGTATGCCAGCGCTCTGCATACATCATCAGTCCTGACAGCAGAAGGAATATGGCTCCCAGAACCTGTTGGCCACGCAGACGTCTGATTGTCAGGTTATCCCCATCGTATCTGTCTGACAGCTGGGCCATCGCAAACATCAATGTCCCGCCACAATACAGATGCATCGACATATCCGAACCGGTAATATGCATCACAGCACCTGCGAGCAGCGTAATGCCCCCAACCATCATCACAATATCAGTCAAACCACGCATATATACTTATTCAAAGACGAACACATCCTCGTCAGGACTGCTCATATTATAATTCTTTCTGGCCATACGCTCACGCAGAATCTCATCGTTCTCAATATCATCAAGAAGCGCAGAACCCTCTTCTATCTGATTTCTGTACATATCTATCTCTTCCTGAAGGTCACGCATCTGCCGCTTTTGCGAAAATCTGCGCATCAGGCTGTTCTGATCAAGGAAAACTATAATCAACAGGAAAGCCACAACAGCCACCGCATATTTATTTCTACGGACAAAATTCCAGACAGACCCCAAAAAACCAAGCATATATTCCAACTTTGGTGTATAGCACAAAAGTATGTATTTTTTTGAAACACGTACAACACATTCCGTTAAATAGTAGTATCTTTGGATAAATAAACATATCAGCTACAAATGAGCAGCTATACAGTATCAGCCAGAAAATACCGTCCGGCCACATTCAAAAGCGTAGTCGGTCAGGAAGCGCTTACAACTACATTGAAGAACGCCATAGCATCCGGCAAACTGGCGAACTCATATCTGTTCTGCGGTCCGCGCGGCGTGGGCAAGACCACCTGCGCACGCCTGTTCGCAAAGACCATCAACTGTATGCATCCGGAACCCGACGGAGAGGCCTGCGGCGAATGCGAATCCTGCAAGACCTTCAATGCGGAACTGCGCTCATACAATGTGTTCGAGCTTGATGCCGCCAGCAACAATTCCGTGGAGGATATACGTTCACTTACCGAGCAGGTGCGCATACCGCCTATTTCAGGGAAATACAAGGTGTATATAATAGATGAAGTCCATATGCTGTCTTCCGCCGCCTTCAATGCTTTTCTGAAGACGCTCGAGGAACCGCCTGCATACGCAATTTTCATTCTTGCCACTACCGAGAAGCATAAAGTCATTCCCACCATTCTGTCCAGATGTCAGATATACGATTTCAACAGAATAGGAAACCGCGATATAATAGCCCACCTCAAGGATGTCGCCTCGCGCGAAGGTATAGAAACCGATGATGATGCCCTTGGTGTAATAGCCGAGAAAGCTGACGGAGGTCTGCGTGACGCACTGTCCATCTTCGATCAGGTAACCAGCTTCACCGAGGGACACGTAACGTACGAGCGCACCATCAGCAACCTGAACGTAATTGATTCAAGCCATTACTTCAGGATGACAGACCTGATGCTTGAGAACAGGATTCCGGAATCGCTTCTGCTGTTGAACGACATAATGTCACACGGATTTGATCCAAGCCACCTGATTTCCGGGCTGCTGCTCCATTTCAGGAATCTGCTGGTCAGCAGGGATGCCTGCACATTGCCGCTGTTGGAAATGAGCGACGAGATGCGTGAGAGGTATCACACACAGGCCATGAAATGCCAGCCGAAATTTCTGTACAAGGCAATGAGGCTAAGCAACGACTGCGACATCAATTACCGTTCCAGCAGGAACAAACGTCTGTTGGTGGAACTGACACTGATACGTATATCGCAATCTGCCACCGGGGAGGACGACGACAGTGACGGGCCTGGCCCTAAAGATGCACTTAAACCGATATTCTCAAAACAGACACAGCCAAGCATTACTCCAGCCAAGCCTGTTCAAACGGATGCACGACCGGCAACAGCCGGCAATAAGCCATCGTCACCCAAAGAGACTCCGGCTCCAGAGCAGCCCAAGATTCCAAAAGTAACTGTAGAGGCTCTGTTCTCCTCCATCAGAGGAAACAAGTCTGACAATAAAGCAGGCACAGAATCTGTTGTAAAGGACAGCACAACGGATCAGAAAGAGTCCGGCAAAGATTCAAGACAGGGACTACCACTGAATCAGGAAAGACTGGAGACATACTGGAAAGAATATGCGCTGTCGCTCTCCGCAGAGAATACGCCATTGCTTAACAGAATGATGAACTCCACCCCCACTGTCGTATCTGACACGGAATTTTCAGTCACGGTAATGAATCAGATGGCTGCCGATGACTTCAACACTCATTCTGCTGCAATAACAGGCTATCTGAGGGAGAAGCTCAGCAATGGAATGATCTCTATGTCTGTAAACATAGACAAAAGTAAAAGCGACACCCGCATTCTCAGCAAGGCAGAGCAGTTCAACGAAATGCAGAAAAGCAACCCGGCACTTGCCACACTGACCAGAAATCTCAATCTGGAACTGGTATAACAGGGTACAGTACACAAAAAAAACGGTTGGAAATCTCCAACCGTTTTCTGTATTATATCTCTACCGGATTACTTGCCCCAGAAGAACTGAAGAAGCTGATAGAGAGAACGACGCCAGGTCAGGAACTCGTGAGCAGTATTCGGTGATACATAACCCATTACATCATATCCGGCCTCCTTCATTGCATCGGCAGCCTTCATGATAGCATCCGGGCTTTCCTTCTCGCCACAGCTCATGAATATCTTCTTGACCTGATTCTTATCCTGAATCTCTGACGGGTTGTACTGGCCACCTGACAGCAGTGCGTAGTAGCCAAACATTTCAGGACGTGCCAGAGTGATGGAGTGAGTCTCCATACCACCCATTGACAGACCGGCCATACCGCGATTGTCCTTGTTTGCAAGAGTACGGAAGTGAGCGTCAACGTATGGAACAAGCTCATCGCAGAGGAATGTCTGGAAGCCCTCGTTGCTGCCGAAACCGCCAAAGCCACCGGCAGGACGCTGTGGACGGGCTGCTGGAGCACCTGCTGGAGCACCTGCTGGAGCCTGCGGACGTGCAGCGGGAGCACCCTGGCCAGCTGCAGGACGCGGACCCTGAGGACGTGCGCCACCGAAGCCACCCATACCCGGGCCGAAACCGCCGTTGGTCATACCGTATGTGCAGACAACGATTACAGGCTTGATCTTGCCGTCGGCAATCAGGTTGTCAAGAATAAGGTTTGCGTGACCCTGTGTCATCCAAGCGGTCTCATCCTCACCCCAACCGTGCTGCAGGTACAGAACCGGATACTTTACATCCGCCTTGTCAGCATGATATGTAGGAGGAGTATAGACGAATGCGCGTGCAAGCTCGTTACGGCTCTCAGACCAGACAAGAATCTGCTGTACGAATCCGTGCGGGATATTGCGCTCTGCATAAATGTCCTTGTCGTCATTGGTCGGAATTTCGATACCGCTCTCCCAACGTGTCGAACCATAGTAGTTGTTTGTGCCAGGGTCATTGAATGTGCCGCCGTCAATTGTCAGGTGATAATAGTGGAAACCCTCTACCAGAGGAGCACTTGTGGTTCCCATCCAATAACCGTCTTCGCCCTTTACAAGATCAGTACCACCGCGAGTACCACCAAGACCTAAACCTACTGAAACAGACTGTGCCTGAGGTGCGTTGATGCGGAAACGGGCGTAGCCCTGTGAGTTTACCATCGGGTACTGCTGACCCGGCTGGTTCATCGAAGAAGGAACGAAATCCTCCTTGATTTCAGTGTCCTGCGCTGCGCAGAAACCGGCTGCAAGAATAGCCGCGCTGAAAAGAACTGTAAATTTCTTCATATCTGTTGATTAAAAAAGTTGTCCAAAAAATTTCTGAACCTGTTCTTACTTGAAGATGAGCTGTACAAACTGGTGAAGTGAACGGCGCCAGGTGTGCCACTCGTGAGCTGTCTCCGGGGAGATGTAGCCGTATGCGTTGATGCCAATCTTCTTCAGATTCTCGGCAGCTTCCATTACGCCCATATTCTCTTTGCCGCCACAGCTCATGAACAGTACCTTGTTGGTCTTCTTGAAATCATCGTTGTTCTCCAGTTCGCCGGTGTTGAATGTACCGCCGCTGAACATACCTACGTATGCGAATGTGGTAGGGTTGGCCAGTGTTACGGAGTGAGTGGTCATACCGCCCATTGACAGACCGGCCATTGCACGGTGCTGAGGATCAGCTATAACGCGATAGTTCTTCTCTACCATCGGAATGATGTCCTTGAGCAGAACGTCCTGGAATGCGCCGCCCATACCGAAGCCGCCGAAGCCGCCCATTCTGCGCTGACCGCCCTGAGGAGCACCCTGAGGAGCTGCTGCGGGAGCTGCAGGCTGCGCTGCACGAGCATCAAGACAGTCAATCACAACGATGAACGGAACAGCCTTGCCATCGGCAATCAGGTTGTCCATAATCTGACCGGTGTGACCCTGCTCTGCCCATCCATGCTCGTTCTCACCCATACCGTGCATCAGGTACAGGACCGGGAACTTCTTGGTGGTGTTGGTATAATACTCGTTCGGGAAGTAGATGTAGCAATGACGCATCTGCTCAGTTACGGTTGACCAGTAGAACACCTCGTTGACTGAGCCCTGAGGTACGTTCTTTACCTGCCAGAAGTCCTGATCGGTTGACGGAACCTCAATTCCGCTGCCCCAACGGCTTGCACCGTAGTAGTACAGGCTTCCCGGATCCGGTACGCTTGCACCGTCAATGTTGAGCTGATAGTAGTGGAAGCCCTCGTCCTGAGGAGCTGATGTGCCGGTCCATACGCCATTCTCGTCCTTTGACATTGAATATATCTTACCATCTATATCAAGTCCTACAGAAGTAGCGTTCGGTGCTGAAATCTGTGCGCGTACCATGCGCTGCGAATTGACCATAGGATACTGGTGGTTGGCCTGGTTGTTCGATGCGGGCTTGAAGTCCTCGGTTACGTTCTCGGTTACTGAAGGCACGGTTGGGTTACCCTGACCGCGGCCACCGAACTGCGCGTAGGCAGACACTGTGGCCAGTGCCATAAGTGAAAGGATAATTTTTTTCATAGAGGTTAATATTGTTTATACAAACTTAAAAAGCGTTGTCAATCGCAAAGCTATAAAATTTCTGCAATTCTGCTTTCTTCGACATATATAATATCCTGTCCTGTTCAGGAAATTTTTCAATTGCATAACGGAGCATCGTCCGTGGCATTGCAGCGCAGCGTGGCAGGGATTCGCCCGGCGCAGGAGAATCCAGCCAGTTTCTCAGCAATGTTCCATCACGTTTGCCGACATCACGCAACTGCCAGCCGACAGCCTTGTGAATCAGGTCGTGGGGATGATGCAGCAGAATATCAGATATTGCAATTGCGTCATCATATTCACCATGACGTATGAACTGCATACAGCTTACTATTCCTATGCGTTTCTCCCAAATGGTCCTGCCGTTCCCGGCAAGGTCATACAGGATACTGCGATTCTTGTCGAGCAACCAATCTCCAAGAATCTCATAGCAGCTGAGATCCACCAGATCCCAATTATTGATGTTGCCAGTGTGTGAAAGATAGAAATCCACACACCTGCGCTGAAGTTCCCTGTCTTTTCGTGCGTGTCTGTATATCTGTACCAGTACGAGCAGAGAGCACAGGCGCACCTCGTGCCAGGGACTTACGATAGAGGATTCCAATTCATCAAAGCTGCAATCCTGCCAAATCTCCTTCACAACGCTTCGGGTGACCGGCACCTTGATACCAAGGAAGCGGTCACCTTCTCCGTACTGGCCCGGTCCCGTCTTAAAGAAACGGCTCAATCCTTCCACCTGCGATTCATCCCGCAGAGAGCACATCCTTTCTTCAATCATATACACGATTATTTATCAGCCCTGCGGAGCATCCACCCTATCTGTGGCGTGATTGACTCATCCTTCGGATTCTGCAGTACGCCGACAATACCGCCCCACAATTCAAGGTCGTATTCCATTTCAAGACCAAGTTCTGGATTAATCACCTTATATTTGAACGGTACACAGACTATCTCCGGGCGCAAAGGATGGTTGTATTTTACCTGCGATGGCGTACGTCCCTTCTGATTATACGGATAGAATTTAAGGAACCAGCCATCGAACTCTGATGTTTCACTGCCGTCACAGCTTGCATAACGTATCTGACCCGGCCTCTTTTTCATAACCATATCCTGCCAGAATCCTGTATCGGCCTGGCCTTCCGATGCCTTGATGAACTGTTCAAGTATGGGATCAAGTTCGTCAATCCACCAGTCAATACCATACCCGCGCAGACTGGCAGCCTTCTGACGTACCTGACGCCAGTCATCCGGAGTTCCCGTCAAAGTGATATCCGGAATTCCGCATACAAGATATATGACCTCGTAATTGAAGTATGGCTTGACAGCACTCATCAGTGTCATCCGTGATACAAGTCTCTCTGTCGGCCCTGTGGTGGAAAATGACGCATCCAATACTTGGGCAAGTCCATTCTTTGTGTTGTCTGCAATCTGCTTTGTGAACTGATCCAGCACCTCCTCCCACAACTGAAGCGATGATTCCTGCATCAAATCCTGAGAAGTGAGAGCGGTAAGCTTCATCATACCGTCGTGATCCACGATAAGTTTCCCTACTTTCTCCGGATATTTGTTTACATAGTCCGCAAACGACTGGCTTATCAGCAGCCATATCACATCCGGTGACAGCACGACAGGCCAGTGATTGGCAAATGCATTCATCATTCCCTTCGCAAATGAATTATTGTCGTACGAGGCAATGGAGTCCGTCTGAAAATTCACATAGACAATGCCATCATCTTCTCTGTTCCCCGGCACATTTTTATAATAGCTGTACTGACGTACCATATTTCCGGCATCAGCCCCGCAGGATGGCTTGAAAAACATACTTTCCATTTTTGCCAGATCCTCAACGTGAAACGTCACATCGGCATACACATCAAGGCTGCAGAACACCAGCAGATGCAATAAAGCGGCAATTGGAAAGAACCTGTTACGTATCATAATTTCCCAGATTCGCGTTAGCGTTTGATCTCAACGACCAGTTTGCCGCTCTTCGGACCTGGGATGACTTTCATCTCAAGTGAGCCTGTCACCTGCGTACCGGCACCGAGTTTTGTCAGATGAGCTGTCACTGTCGGCTGTGGATTGGCATCATTTGAAATCAGTTCCTTCTCTGTAAGCTGGCCGGACCACAGAACCGGTCCGTATGAATGATTCAGCACCCAGTTGCCTGGTTCAATATTATCAAAGACATACTCATTCTGTCCCTCCTTGAGCATCAGAATTTTAGTATCCGATGACTGACGGTAGGCAAAGCTCCCGCCGCCCTTCGCCAGCTGAATCTCCGCGCCAAGTCCTATAGATGCAAGCGGATCCTCACGATAGAAATCCAGACCGCTGTCAAACGCCTCAACGTCGAAGTAATACTCAGGAGCAGTGTTCAGGCTATGCATATAAAGCGTAGTCCTGTCATAGACGATGTAACTGTTGTAAAGTTTGTTCTTCTCGATGCCATAGCGTACGATATACCCATCGGCACCCGGAACAGGCTCCCAGGCGATATTGGCCTCGCGGCGGTCCTCAGGATTGCGCAGAGCCATGAACTTCTTCACCTTCTGAGTCTTCATCCCGGGAGTCGTACCGAATATGCGCAGATCCTTGATGGAGAACTTGGCATTATCATACGTGGCTACATTCACGACCTTCACATAACGCGCCTTGACTGGCTCAGCAAACTCATTGTAGTCGTGCTTCAGTTCCATCTTGTTCTGTGTCTTGCTGATAATGGTCTGCCAGTTGGCATTGTCGGCTGATACCATCACCTCATAGCACTGATATAGCTGCTCCTGACGTGGAGTCTGACCCTGACGACCGCCGCCGAACCCCATTCCCATACCTCCGGCACGTGCAGCACCGATATGATCCCAGTTAAGCTGAATGGCATTGATCGATGCCTCTGCGCCGAGATCAACAGTAAAGAACTCGCCCGGATCACCCGTCTCTGCAGCCCAGCAGGTGGTGAAATCTTCATCAAGCGCATTCGATGCAGCATAATTCTCAAATGTTGACGATACGATAGGCTTCTTCTTGACAGACAGCAGTTTCCAGTCAACATAATTGTCAACACCGCCAACCTTGCGCTCTTCCGGATAATACTGAGGATAGTCGCCGAGAGCTGTATTCGAATACATTACACCCTGCTTGTCAACAGCTGTAGGATAGATGGCCAGTTCAGAGCCGCGTCCGCCCTCACCGTACTGGGCCGGTATCATACAGATAGTCCACAAATTGCCTTTCTTATCGTGGAATGTGCTTCCGTGGCCTGCACCGACCTGAAAGCCGCTCGTCTTGAATGTCAAAGGGTTGTGTTCACTGTACTTGAACGGTCCCATAGGACTGTCGGACACATATATACCGTGTGAGTAGGATATGAACTCCAGACCTATTGCAGCATACTGCAGATAGTATTTGCCGTTATGCTTGATCATATAAGGGCCCTCAATCCACGGAAGTTCTTCCGGTCCGTATTCACGACGGCCATTGAAAATAGAATATATCACATCCTCCGGCTTGCGCACCTCAAATCCGTGATTCCTGATGTCGCTCCAGAACAGCTGCTTCGGCTCGCCCTTTTCCTTGAATGTCTCCTTATCCAGCTCAACCACCTGAAAAGGCATTATCTGGGACCAGCCGAAATACATATACAGACGGCCATCGTCATCCACGAACATGTTGGCATCGCCGTAACGGTCGCTCGACAGCTCACCGCATTTTTCCCACTCACCTTTCTTGGCATCAAGACAGCGATACACGTTCCTGTTGTTCATAGAGCAGCCTATCAGCTGCCCGTCCATCTCAACGACAGAAACCACGCCACCGGGATAATTCGGAGCACTTACGTATGTCCAGTTCTGGAAATCAGGAGAATACCAGTATCCTCTCTGATGCGAGACAAACAGATAATAGTCGTCCTCAAAAATAATCACTACAGGCTCGCCGCCACGTACGGCACGCTCGTTTCCTATAACCACATCCAGCGGATTTGCGAATGTGTGTCTGGTCTCTGCGGTCATTGACACCGCCGCTCCGACCATCAGGGCAACCGAAATTGCCACAGTCTTAAAAATGTCAGTTTTCATTCTTATATTCCAGTAATTAACCTATCAGCGTGCCAGAGGATTGCCAAGACCTGAATTCTCCACATCGTTCTCATCAAGCTTGAATATCATGAACTGCCGGTTGTCCTGTGTGAGAGGCTTCCATTCGCCACCTTTCGCACCATTAGGATCACCATATTTCGCGAAATTGGACCACGCAGTCAGCATCTTCTCCGAGAGATCCCAATCCCCTTTTGTCCAAGGACGCCAGCAATGTTTCAGCGACTTGAATACGAACCAGAGATCCGATGAGTGGAACGCACCGCGCAGACGCTGTGTCACCTCAGGATGATTACCGTCATCAGGAAGCGGACGTGCAAACTGATACGCATATGCCTTGCCGCCTTTCTCCTCACGATTCAGGCAGAAATCCACAATCTGGGTACCCATATTGCCGGCATCGTTCAATGTATAGCCAATCAGATATGGAACCTGGGCCAGAGAGCCGTCAAGGCAGGCATCATCGAAAGATTCCGGAAGCGTATAGCCATCTATGTATGGAGATATCGGAGATGCGGTCAGAATGCTGCGCTTACCGGTAACCTGCTGATATATCGTGGCAAGAGCATAGATTGTCTCTGTTCCGGCATTTCTCATCTGATTCAGAGTCTTCAGGTTTGCCCAATCCATAACCTCCTTTGTCGAGGCCTCGGCTTCAGCAAGAGTAGTCATTGACTGCTGCATACCGCCGAATCCACCCATTGCAGGACGGCCACCTTGCGTTGCAGAAGCCGTTGCTGTCTGAGGACGCGGTTTCACAAGTCCGCTTCCACTCATTATGACAGCCTTATTGAACAGACCTTTTGTAAGCGGAGAGGCGCAAAGGAACTTAACACTGCGGGAGCCTGCGCTCTGACCGAAAATCATCACATTATCAGGATCGCCACCGAACTGTGCGATGTTCTTCTGCACCCACTTCATAGCTTCAATCTGATCCAGCATACCCCAGTTACCGGTAGCGTGCTCCGGATCCTCTGCTGAGATTTCAGGATGTGCAAAGAAACCGAACGGGCCCACACGATAGTTGAATGATACCAGCACAACATCCTTGTTCGCCCATTCCTGACCGTCAAATTCAGGCTCAGAACCCCATCCTTCGCGCATTCCGCCACCGAATATCCAAATAGCGACAGGAAGCTTTGCATCAGTTTTGCCGGGTTTCTTTGTCCATACATTCAGATACAGACAGTCCTCACTGTATGGAGCCTCATCGCCATAGCCCCACTCCGTAGTATACCCTCCGGGATAATGAGCTCCCTGGAATGGCGGATGACCGAATGTATCGCATATCCTGACACCCTCCCAGGGAATGACCGGTTGCGGAGCTCTCCAACGGTTCTTGCCCGTAGGAGGTGCCGCGAACGGAATACCGCGATATACCGTCACCCCTTTTATATCGGTTGACACACCCTGTACCTGACCGCCCTCTATGGTTAGGACAGGTCCCTCATTGGACGCGCTGGCTGCCATTACAGCCACCATTCCGGCCAATACGACAAATAATTTCTTCATATCCATGCGATTTTTCAAGTTAACAAACGGCAACATAATATGCTGCCGACCCACAAGAGCGGTAAACGGGGCTCGAACCCGCGACCTTCGGCTTGGGAAGCCAACGCTCTACCAACTGAGCTATTACCGCATTTCCTCTTGCGAAGGTAACCATTATTTTTATACATTTGCACAATATGGAAGCAAAAAAAATCAATCTGGACGACTACGTCTATACTGGAGAAGGAGCCAATGGAGAAAGTTACAACCACAAGTATGACTCCGGCATAATGCTGAAACTGTACAATGCCACAGCACCTAAGGAAATAATATACAACGAGTTGGAGCTGGCACACAAAGTATATGATGCCGGCATTCCCACCCCCAGGCCCGGAGAACTCGTAACAGACAGTAACGGACGTTTAGGCATACGTTTTGAACGTATTGCAGGCAAGGTATCATTCTCACGTGCCACAGGCGACAATCCTGACAAAGTCGGGTATTATGCCCGCCGGTTTGCCAGACTGTGCAAGGTGCTCCATTCAACCCATCTGAACAAGCAGGATTTTCCAGACATAAAGGAATACAACATGAGCATTCTGAACAGTCTTGCATTCTATACCGACAATGAACGCGCCATAATGAAACGCTACATAACGGACGCACCCGACGGAGATACCGCCATACACGGTGACTTGCAGTTCAGCAATGCCATTATGGACGGCGACAAGGACTACCTCATAGATTTGGGCGACTTCGCCTGCGGTTCTCCCCTGTTTGATCTCGGAATGGTATTGTTCACCTGCCTGTATGACAATCACGACTTTATGCGTGATGTGTTTCACATTGAGCCACCGACAGCAGAGCAGTTCTGGCACTATTTCGTAAAAGAATACTTCGGAGAAGACACGGATCCGACACAGAAAGAAAAAGAGCTGCGTCCATACGCAGCCCTCAAACTCCTTATCATTGAGCGGAACACCGGAAGTGCCATACCCGAGTACCACTGGATGATCCAATAATCAGTTTTGATGCTGTTTCCTGAGCAGGTCGTTCACAGTCTTGACCGGATTGAATGTTGACAGGGGTACTTCAACAAACAATGTAGTCCAGTCACTCATAGCACCGTTCCAGAGACCCGGCAGTTCCAGAGCCTTCAACTCCCTGCCATTCTTTGACTTGCTGGAGATAAATCCGGTAGCGGGATCAACATACTTTGTCAGATCAAACTTCTCACCCCTATAATCCCGTACTGCACATACCAGATCGACAGGATTGAAATGAGTACCTTCACTGAACATTTTCTTCTTGTTCTGATTATTCATGTCTATCTGTGAGCTTTCCAGAATCTGCAGCGAATATGATCCGTCACTATTACGTGCAATGAACGGCCCACCGCCAGGCTCACCGACGTTCTTCACCATACCGCACACGCGGATAGGACGGTTTAACTTCGTGCGGAGATACGATAACAACTCTCTGTCACCAAGTTCTGATACGCCATCCTTGGTGCAGCACAAGGTCTTCTCCAGAAAGCCAAGTATCTCCATCAGTTTTTCACGGTCGTATCTCCCGCTGTCCAGCAATTTCAAATACCCGAAAAACTTGCTCTGCAAAGACACCAGAACACCGGCAATCACCTTCTTGTATGTGACAGTGTCAGTCTTAAGACTATCCGGCACAACGTTATCAATATTCTTGACGAATATCACATCGGAATCTATCTCATTCAGATTGGCTATCAGAGCACCATGACCGCCCGGCCGGAACAGTATTGAGCCGTCATCATTACGGAACGGGGCATTCTCCGAATCAACGGCTATCGTGTCGGTAGACGGTTTCTGTTCAGAAAAGCCTATCCTATATCTCAGACCATATTTCTTAGACATAACAATCGATGTCTCTTTTGCCAGATTTTCAAAAAGGCTCCGATGTTCCGGTGATACGGTAAAGTGAAGATTGACAGTTGCATCTGCCATAGAGGCATATAACGCGCCCTCCACCAGGTGTTCCTCCAATGGAGTACGTGCTTCCTTCCCGTACTTGTGGAATTTCAGAAGTCCCTTAGGCAGGGAACCGTAATTCAGGCCCTTCGATTCCAACAGGTTTGACACCACCGCTTTATATTTACCTTCGGCCATAAGAGCCTTAATGCCATTGCCTTCATTTTTCAGACACACAGCATCCAAATCGTCATAGAAAGCGAATTTCTCTATTTCCCCAAAGAAAGTTTTCTCAAAGTCATCGGTCGGTCCGTCATAATCCGCATTCAGAAAAGCAAACAGGTTCTTGAACATACGGCTGGCTGCGCCGGATGCAGGTACGAACTTGGTGATACGCTTATTATCAGAGCGATAACGTTCCCAGGCATTGACATAGAGATCCACTCCATCAGGTGTCAGGACCTTAATTCCATTACCTTCAGATGCCGCCGACCTCAGGTCCAGAAACGGGAAGCCGTTCCTGAAATCAGCCAACTGTCCTTCGACCTTCGCAGTATCTATGCCCTTCAAGGCAAAAAGTTCCAAATCCTTACTGTCAAACATATCGCTATTATTAAGCCAATTATTAATCTTTTGTCAAAGATAGAAAAAACATTAAAAATATATATCTTCGCAAAAAAAATTAGAGCTATGAAAAGTAAATATCTATTTATCACACTGATATTGATTGCCACCACAGTAAGCGCACAGACAACAGGTCCGATACTGACTTTTGAGAAAACCGACCACAACTTCGGATTCTTCGATACACAACACGCTGAACAGTCGTGCTACTTCAAATTCACGAACACCGGTGATGAGGACCTGATAATAACCGATGTCTATGCGACCTGCAACTGTACCGTACCGGAATACCCTAAATACAAAATAGCACCGGGCGCTACCGATTCCATCAAAGTCAGTTACGACGGTTCCACCAAGCGTCCCGGAGTATTCCGCAAGGTAGTCACCGTCAACTATAACGGCAAAACTGCAGACGACTCTTTTGTCAGAGTAACAATCACCGGTGAGATGACCGACGAGAAAGTCATTGAACAGATGAAGGAACTTAACGCAGAATATAACAAGGACTGATATACATGTGCATTGACAGAAAGACGGGTTGCCGTATGAAACGGCAACCCGTCTTTCTGTCAATGCGGTCCGTTTATTCAAGTTCCAGAGTAATGATACTCAATGCAGGCATAGTCAGAGTGACAGTACCGTCCTTTGCAATCCTGACATTCCTGAACTCAGCCAGCTTAATCTTGTCCGGATTTTCAAAGCTGTTGTAATCATTGATTGCACCTGATGTCAGAATCTGACCGGACACTTTCTTAGCCTTGAAGCCGTTCAGGTTAACTACGACATCCTGTTCCTCATCGGCATTCACATTCGACAGTGATATGTGAATCTTACCGTCAGCAGCCTTCGATGCAGTTGCGCTCATCATAGGCAGAGGACGTGTAGCGCCTTCCGACGGATTATTCTTGAAACGTTCGTTACGCACCAGCTTTACAGCACATCCGTCAACAGATGTAGCAAGGCTCTTTGCATCCTGATGGGGAATATACATCTTATACACATAGTACGTAGGAGTCAGAATCATCTTATCGTCCTTGGTGAGAACCATTGACTGGAGCACATTGGCAACCTGTGCGATGTTTGTCATCCCAATGCGGTCAGCATACTTGTGGAACACGTCAAGGGAGAGGGATGCCACGAAAGCATCACGCATAGTATTCTGCTGATAAAGCTGCGTACCAGGCTCTGAATCCCACCATGTACCCCACTCGTCAACATACAGAGGAATACGGTGGGCCGGATCGGCTTTGCTCATAATATCAAGATGCTTCTGAATGACAGGCTCAATGCCGAGAGCCTTGCCAAGACACCAGTAATAGTCATCCTTGCTGAAATCGGTAGCAGAGCCCGTACTGTCTTCCCTAGCTGCGCCGGTATAGTTATGCAATGATACGGCGTTCATCTGGCTGCCTATTCGATGCATCAACGCCTCAGTCCACTCATAGTCATAGTCGCTCGCACCGCTGGCAATCTTTGTAAGATGCGTACCGTTATAGTCGCGCATATAAGTCTGATAACGACGGAAAATGTCCGAATAATATTCCGGGCGCATATTGCCGCCACAGCCCCAGGCCTCATTGCCAACACCGATGTAGTGCACGTGCCAGGGCTCCTCACGTCCGTTCTGCTTACGGATCTTGGCCATAGGACCGTCAGCCGCATTCATGTACTCGACCCATTTGGCAGCCTCTTCCACAGAGCCACTGCCCACGTTCATGCTGATATACGGCTCAATATCAAGCATCTCGCACAGGTTCAGGAACTCGTGTGTACCGAAG
Organism: Bacteroidaceae bacterium; assembly: GCA_024398595.1. Lineage (GTDB taxonomy): Bacteria > Bacteroidota > Bacteroidia > Bacteroidales > Bacteroidaceae > Colenecus. The sequence continues at coordinate 31,765 of JAKSIX010000014.1, forward strand.
CTGTTGTCCTCGACAATGCCTCCCCAGTTGTTGTTCACCATACGCGGACGGTTTTCCTTCGGACCTATTCCGTCCATCCAGTGATACTCATCGGCAAAGCATCCGCCCGGCCAGCGCATCAATGGCACGTGAAGTTCCCTCAGTGCATCCAGCACATCGTTACGGTATCCGTCAGTATTAGGAATGCTTGATTCCGGCCCGACCCACAGACCTCCGTAGATACAGGTTCCCAAATGTTCGGAGAACTGTCCGTAGATATTTTTGTTTATTGTGGCACCCGGCCTGTCAGCCTGCACATTCACTGTAACACTCTGCTTTGCACTGACTGTCAGTCCCATTGTCAAAGCCGCCAAGAACAATACTTTTCTCATATTCATTAAAATTTCATTGCAAACATACATAGTAGTCTTAGAATCTGTTCTTAAAAAAAGGAATTTCCATTACTTGAACAGCATAGGCGCAAAGCGGTAGAGTGAGCGCCGCCAGGTCAACCATTCGTGGTCGGTTCCCTCCGACTGATAGAATACGTGCCTTACTCCCTTGCTCACAAGTATATCGTGGAAGTTCTTTACTGTCGCGTACATCTGTGGTGATTCCTTGGTACCTGTACTGATGAACAGAAATTTGAAATCCTTGTCCAGAGATTCGTCATACAGATCAGCCGTAGTGCCAGGTCCCTTACCTGAGCCGCTGAATCCGCCAATCCAGGCGAACTTGTCGCGGTTGTTCATAGCAATAGTCCAACTTTGGAAACCGCCAAGCGAAAGACCGCATATTGCCCGGTTGTCACGGTCGGTCAGAGTGCGGTACGTCCGGTCTATCATCGGTATCAGTTCCTCCATCACAACCTTCTCATACGCCGTGAAATCGAACATGTTCCTGCTGTCAATACCAGGAATTGTGGCCACGCCATGATCCATTACCACAATCATAGGAACGGCAGCCCCCTCCTCTATCAGATTGTCCATAATGTTGGCGGCCTTGCCCTGCGACGGCCATCCTGTCTCGTCCTCACCCGCACCGTGCAGCAAGTACAGAACCGGATACCTCTTCGCATCATTGTCATATCCTGCCGGGACATATACATTGCAGACTCTTTCCTGTCCCGTCAGTTTTGAGGTGTACTTCTGATTGATGACCTGACCGTGCGGAACATCCTTCTGCCTGTAGAAGCCCACGCAAAGTTCCGGCACCTCAATGCCACTCTGCCATATACCGCTTCCGAAAAACTGCTGTGTACTGGGATCCGGCATCTTTTTTCCGTCAATGACTATAGCGTAAAAATGAAAGCCCGGAGTCTGTGGAGCTGTGGTATATTCCCACAATCCTGCATCATTTCTGGTCATTTGATGCCGTCCTCCCAAATCAACTGCCACACTCTGCGCCTGCGGTGCGTCAACCTGAAATGTCACTGTCCTGTCCGCGTTAATCTGCGGGTACTGTTTGCCGGGGAGATTGTACTCCGATGGTTTTTGGGCAAATGCCACTGCACTGCACACGCAAACTGTGACCATTGCCAGTTTTGTCTTTATACTCAACATATCTCCTAGTGTTTTCTGCAAAGATAAAAAAATTCTCCGCAGAAAAACCCACGGAGAACTTTATCTCACTCAGGATTGCAAACCTGATGTTACAACCTCTTCCGCTTCATCAATGATTTCTGAAGTTCCACTTGTAGTTGTCGCTGTTCATATCGAACTTGCCGAGTGATGGGGTGCTGTCGCCGGCTGACATCAGCACGAGCTCCTCGTCGCAACCGGGAACCTGCTTCGGCATGATACGGTATGTGCCATCGGTGAGCTGCTCAATTCTCCAGAGCTGCTCAGGAGCACCGGTATATTGAGGAACAGAGATAACATCCTTCTCAGCTGTAGCGGCAAGAGCGCGCTTTGTACCGGCAATTGTAATCTTATAGTACTGACCGCCAAGATAGCCGCCAGCCTCTGGAACAGCTGTGATAGTCCACTTCTGGTGAGGACGGAACATATAGTCGCCGATACGGATGTCGATGTTGCCCTTTGGCCAGGTCTCATAGACATCGATGAGCTGCTGCTCCTCGATTTTCTGAGGCGCTGCATTGCCACGGCCACCGCCGAAGCCCATCATACCGCCGCCACCGAGACGTACGAAGTCAACTGCAAGCTCCAGAGCATAGCCTCTACGCTCTGACTCAATCTCGTATGTACCCTCTTTGAAGAGCTCACCGGCGTATGGCCAGTCGTTCTTCCAGAGAAGAGGACGGATAGCCAGTGTGCTGCGGCCACCCATATCAAAGTCAGCCTCCCAGTGGAAAGACATCTTCTCAACGCCTTCCTCCTCGATGTAACGGCCAAAGTGACCTGCACCGGTCTTTCTGTCACCGGCAGCTACGACCATCTTACCGCCACCTTTCAGCATATCGCGGCCAACATTGTCAAGATACGGTCCTGTAACCTCTCTTGAACGGCCAACTACAATGTTGTAGGTAGAGTTCGTACCGTCGCAGCAGGTTCCGTGTGTACCAAGCAGATAGTACCAGCCATTGCGATAAATCAGAGCGGAAGCCTCGCAGTCAATGGCGATGTCCTTTGCCTTGTTGCCCTTTACACGCTCGAATGTGACAGGATCAATCTCAACCAGACGGATGAAGCCATAGTATGTACCGTAAGATACCCACATACGGCCAGTGTTCGGGTCAAGAAGAACTGACGGGTCGATAGCATCGCAGTCCTCATCAAACTCCGATGATGCAATCTTTACAGCCTCCGAGAACTTGAAGTCAGGTGATGCCGGATCAAGAGTCTTTGTCCACATTGTATTAATCTGACCTGCGTGACCGCCACCGAGGCCACCGCCTGTAGAGCCATAGACTATCAGGTATTTGTCATCAGCAATCTTCATTGCGTCAGGTGCAGCACCGCCACCGGGACGCTGTGCGCCGCTGTGCCAGTTCCAACCATCCTCTGAGATAAGGCCACCGCCACCGGTACCGAATGTATAATACTTGCCGTCGCACTTAACGATAGTCGATGGGTCGTGTATGAACGGTGAGCCTACCTGTGCTGACGAATTGACTGTGAATGCTGCTGCGAGCAGGGCTGCAAGGCCCAGAATCATATTTTGTCTTTTCATATCAATTCTGAATTATTCGTTAGTAATAGTGAAGTTCCTGACAGGCTGTCCCTGCTCATCAATTACGCGTACACAGAAGTCGCTCATACCCGGGCCGTTGATGACAATACCGCGGAGAACGTTCTTGCCCTTCTTGAGGGTGACACGCTTTGAAGTAGCGTCATCGGCAACCATACGTCTGTCACCTGAGAGGATGACAGCCTCCTCACCGTTCAGCCACCACATTGAAGCTGAGTTAGAACCTACAGCGATACGCACGTTCTCAATATCCTGATCGCAGTTGATTACTGTAACGGCAAAGCAGAGAATACCGTAACGGTCTGCATTGTCAGCAAGGCTTGTAGCGAAACGGAACAGCTTGACATTGTACAGCTTGCTGTCCAGATAATGCCACTTCAGTTCCTTACCCTCAACAGTGACAGCATCACCGTCCTTCGGCAGGATTGTCATCTGGTTGGTGAAATATGTCTTTGCGAACTCTGTACGGATATAGGAATCGGTAAACACGGTATTGCTGCGGTTTGCCTTTGCAATCGGCTCAAGAAGCATCCAACGGCGGATGAATCCCTCAGCATCCGGAGTAGCCGGTTTTGCAGTAGCCGGTGCGAAATACGGGGTAATGTCAGTCTTTGTAAAAGAAGCCGGCTGTCTTGCACCGAAACCTCCCATTCCCTGAGGAGCACCCTGTCCTGCAGGACGTGGAGCCTGCTGTCCGGCCTGTGGGCCAGGCATACCGCCAGGCATTCCACCAGGCATACCACCAGGCATACCGCCCGGCATCTGAGCATTTGCGCCAATGCTGAGACCGAAGGCCAGCAGAAGGCTCATTGCTGAAATCAAATAATTACGTTTCATAAATAAAGTTATTTAATTAGTGAAAATCTTATTCAGACACTATTCTATACTGCAAATATAAAAATATGTTTCGGAATCTTAAATTAATGTTGATAACTTTAATGCTGGCGGCAGAATACAGGAATCCGCTCTATCGTGACAGGAATGTCATACTCCGCTCCACCCTTGTAGAATGTTCCGTCCCAGAAATCAGTCCACCCTTTCTCATTTACAGGCAGATATACACGGACCGTATTGACATTCTCCTCCGTAACGGGACATACCAGATAATCCGGTCCGAACATATACTCACATTCCTGAGCAAGCGCGCGCTGATCCTCCGGAAAATCAAACAGCAGAGGACGCATCATCGTATAGCCCTCGGAAGACACCTTTTCCGCACAATCCAGAATGTAAGGCATCAGCTTGTATCTGAGTCTGATGAAATCCGTCATAATCCGCCGGGTCTCCTTGCTGTAGCGCCAGGGCTCGGTCTGGCTCATATAGCCGTGTACACGCATAAACGGCAGGAATGTGGCCACCTGCACCCAGCGTATCATACGCTTCTGATAGGCCTCGTCAGTATATTGGTCCGATGGGCGGAAGAATCCTCCTGCATCGAATGTCCACCACGGCAGTCCGGCGGCCATCTGACCGAGTCCGCCTATTATCTGATTCTTCAAGGTGATAAGGTCATTGCCCACATCGCCGGACCACGTCACTACTCCGTATTTCTGCATTCCGGTAAATGCGCTGCGGGTAAGAATGACAGGCTCATCGCCGTTCAATGCAGCCTTCAAGCCGCCATACATCGTGCGGTTCACCATCAGCGGATATACATCGCGATAGAACTCTCCTGGAAGCAGGCTATCACCTACCTTGCGCCCGCGTAAATCATCGTTCTCAGGCTCAGTGGCATCAAACCACCAGGCGTCAATATTGTAGCGTGTCAGACTGTCCAGGAAATTCTGCAGATAGAACTCACGCGCCTCCGGCTTGAAGAAATCTATCCAGTCCGTTCCTTTTACATAGTAGTCTTTTGCCTCCAACTGACGGCCAAGCACTGACGGTCTGTCAACCTTGGACCATACGGACAGCATCAGACGCACGTCATTCCGGTGAAGTTCCGCCGTCAATGCCGCAGGGTCAGGATAGCGGTCCTCATCAAAACGCATTGCATTCCATCCGTACTTGCCCCACCACTGCCAGTCCTGGACTATCACACTCAGAGGAATGTCATTTTCCTGAAATCCGCGCATATTCTCCAGTATCTCGTCCTGCGTATTGTATCTCTCGCGACAATGGATATAGCCGAACATCCAGTCCTGCATACGCGGAACCTGCCCTGTCAATGCGCGGAATGAGCGCATCACATCGTCAGCCCCTCCGGCGAACACGGTGTAGTCCAATGCAGTTGCAACCGGCGAGCGGAATGTGGTAGTACCGTCATCCCTGCGCCATCTGATTGTCGGATGGTCACCCATTGAGCCACGTACCTCCACCTTATGTTCTCCGGCAGCCAGCACAGCAAGAGCCGACGATGTAGGCGGCAGCCACGTATTGTTTGCATCTATCAGAACGCTGTCATCTATGGCCAGATAATGCTTGCGGGCCATTGTCTGACCGACATCCAACAGGATTGAATACAGCCCGTCCTCAGGTATGCTTATAACACCTGTGTAATTGCCGAAGCTGCGGCGCTCACGCCTGTTGCCGGAAGTGCCGGTAGCATCAACAATGACTGACTGCCCGTCAGCACTGCCCTGAGTGAGTTCAATGACATTGTCCGCCGGATTGAAATCAGTCAGACCATAGTTGTTCCACAGCAGGCCGTAGCCTTTGCCGGACAGTATGAACGGTATGGATATCTGCGTATTGACCTGAGTCAGACGACGTGTAAGTCCCTTCACATTGAGATGGCCGTCCTGAAACTGTCCTGTGCCCAACAGCACCTCATCGGCAGGCGACTCAAAGCTCTGGCTGACACTTAGACACGGTTCTCCCTGCACTTCTGAGCGAATGATATCACGTCCGCTCTCACGCAGCAGAAGCCTGCCGTCCGCCGCATAGAAACTCAGCAGATCAGTCGTGGCATCATATTCTGCACTGATACCCTTCAGATTCAATGTGGTCTTGCCTCCGCGTCTGCGCACTTTGTACTTTCGAGTTCCGACATTCTCCGTATATACCAGTTCCTCCAATTGCGGAAGCTGGTCGTCACCGGCGATTCTGACGCGTATTGAACTATCCGTCAGCGGAGTAAGTACAAGCGTACCGCTAACGGAATTGATGCTGACATCCTGCGCATGGCAGATGTCACACGTCAGTACGAGAAGCATACTGACGCTCCATAAAAATCTATTCATATTGATTATTCAGGGGTAAATGTGTATGTCTTGCCAGCCTTGGTGACTATGTCGTACTCGTAGCATCCGGCAGGAACGATACTGTTCCCATATCCGTACGCAGGAGCCAGAAGAGCATTCGGGCAAGGACCTTCCGCCTTCTGCAATCCCTTCAACGGCACGGACGAGCGTATTCTCAGCGTACCGCCAATTGTCGACTTGACACTGGCCGACACGAGTCTGCCGTCCTTCCACTCCATATCCACTATGAAGCCGCCACGCGCACGCAGTCCGATTACACTGCCGTTTGCCCATACATCGGGCAATGCAGGCAGAAAATGCACGGCACCGTCCTGACTCTGCAGAAGCATCTCGGCAATACCTGCCGCAGCTCCGAAGTTTCCGTCAATCTGGAACGGCGGATGTGCATCGAACAGATTCGGATATGTACGTCCGTTAGGATTGTAGCGTGCACGCTGTCCGCCGGTATTACCGTCAGGAAGCAGACGCAGCATATTGCTCAATATCGTGTAGGCGTGATTGCCGTCGTGCATACGGGCCCAGAAATTGACTTTCCAGCCGAGACTCCAGCCTGTGGCCATATCACCACGCTGAATCAAGGTGTTACGCGCTCCTTCAAACAGTTCCGGAGTATAGTACTCGCTAATCTGATTTGACGGATAGAGTCCGTACAGATGTGAAATATGGCGATGCTGGTCCTTCGGATCATCCATATCCTCAATCCACTCCTGAAGCTGACCATACTGTCCGACCTTCATCGGAGGAAGCTTTGCGATGGCATTCTTGAGAGACAGGCGATATTCTGCATCTATTCCAAGTATCTCCGAAGCCATCACCACACTGCCCAATGCGTCAAAGACAATCTGATTGTCCATAGTACAACCGGCCGTGACCGTAGAACGCTTGCCAACTCCACCATGTTCAGGGCTGACCGACGGGGCCACTACCAGATAGCCGTTGTTCGGATCCGTCACCATAAAATCCATATAGAAATCGGCGGCACCCTTCAGGACCGGATACCACTCACTCAGGAACTTCCTGTCTCCGGTAAACAGATAATGCTGCCACAGATGCGTGGCAAGCCAGGCACCTCCGTTGACGTACATACCCCAGGTAGCACCATCTACCGGACCTGACGAACGCCAGATGTCGGTATTGTGATGAGCCACCCAACCGCCACAACCGTACATTTCCTCTGCCGTCTCTGCACCGTTTACAGTAAGGTCGCGTATCATCGAGAACAAAGGTTCCACACTTTCCGTCAGTCCTGATGTCTCTGCCGGCCAATAGTTCATCTGCGCATTTATGTTGATTGTGTACTTGGCATCCCACGGAGCATCAGCCTGATTATTCCACACTCCCTGCAGGTTAGCCGCCTGCCCGCCGGGTTGTGACGAACTGATAAGCAGATAACGTCCGTAATTGTACATCAGTGCCACCATACCGTAGTCATCGCTTCCATAGCTGGCATCCAGACGCTTGTCCGTAGGCAACGATGAATTTGCACCGTCAGCCAAATGCAGTCTTACGCGGCCATACTGCGCAGTATAAGCCGCCAAATGACGTTTCAGCAGTTTGTCGTACTTGATTTTCACGGCTGCATTCAGGACATCGTCATTCGTCTTGTGGGCATTACCGGACACATCCTTGAAATTGACAAAGTTGGTGGCCGAGGTAATAAACAATGTGGCACTCGTAGCATCCGACACGGACAATGTGGCATCATCCGCACTCACCTTTCCGTCAGACAGCACTACTATCCGGCACTCGGCATTCAGAGCCGCCTTTATTCCTTCGTGATCCACACCTTTTATAATAGCAGTCATCACATTTCCGTCTGCCGTGACATCTGCGCCAAGCACACAGTCATACGAGAGTTTGAAGTTGAGCGCACCGGCCTTATCGGCATCTATTTTCTCCACAATGACCTTGTCAGGTATTGACGCAAATGCCCTACGTGTATATCCGACACCATTCGCCGTATACGTCGTTGTGTTTATCGCAGTCTCAAGATTCAACTCACGGCGATAATTCTCCACTTCCCCGCCTACGCCTTCAAAATCAATGAACAGGCTGCCGAGTGTCAGATATTTCATTCCGTGGGGGCCCACTATTATATCTTTATTGATAATATCCTCGGCCTCTTTCTCTTTGCCCTCGAATATCAGCCTGCGAACCTCGTCCAAACGCTCAAGCGCACGGGGGCTGTTGTTATTGTGGGGTCCGCCGCTCCAGAATGTCTCATCATTGAGTTGGATTTCCTCACGCTGAGTACCGCCATACACCATTGCACCCATCTTGGAGTTACCGAGCGGAAGTGACTGCAACCACGAGGTGGCCGGAGCATCGTACCACAGCATATTGTCCGCATCGGCCGTTATCTGCGCATCACACACAGTAATGTTTCCGGCGAATGCCAACAAAGCAGATGCTGCAAGAGTCTTGAGATAAGTATTCGTACACATATTTCATTTGAATTATAATTCACAAATATAGGACAAATTCATTTCATTACACATTTTAACACTGCTTTTCACTACTTTTGCAGGACAAAATCACGATATGAATTTCTTCAAACGATATTCCTCCCTTATTCTGTGCTGCTTCATTATCGCACTGATGGCCGGAATCTGCAGATGCTGCACAATGATTGCCGCTCCGCAGATTTCCGCCGATGACTTCAGAATTTACATCACGCCGGGCGAGACCTCGCGCCAGATTGTAGATGACATACAGAGTCACGAACCGGAAGGAACCCTGACAGGACTACGCTGGCTGCTGAAGTTCAGGAAATACGATGACAACATCAAGACAGGAAGCTACGTAATCAAAAAAGGCGCAAAGCCCATAGACATCCGGGAAATGCTCTCAAGCGGAGCCCAGACACCCGTAAATGTCGTTCTCAACAGCTGTCGCACCACGGACAGTATGGCCGGTTCCATAGGGGCGCAGCTGATGGCTGATTCAGCCTCTGTTCAGGCTTTTCTTACAGATTCAGCATCGCTGGCATCAGTCGGTTTCACTCTTGAGACCGTCTATGAGCTGATTATTCCCAACACATACGAACTCTACTGGAACACTTCGGTCGAGTCGTTTATGAAACGGATGGCCAAGGAGCAGGAATCGTTCTGGAAGAAACGTGCCGACAAAGCCACAGGCATAGGTCTGACACCACACGAGGTTATGACGCTTGCATCCATCGTTGAGGAGGAGACAGCAAAAACTGACGAAATGCCCGTTGTTGCCGGCCTGTATATGAACCGTCTGGAACGCGGGATGCTTCTGCAGGCTGACCCTACCGTAATCTTCGCACTCGGCGGCGAACGCCCGAAACGTGTCCTGAAAGCCCATCTGGAAGCTGACTCTCCGTACAACACCTACAAGTACGCCGGTCTGCCGCCAGCCCCAATCAGATTTGTCAGCCCGACCGCCATCAATGCCGTACTGAACTATTCCAGGCACAACTATCTGTATATGTGTGCCAAAGAGGACTTCTCAGGCTACCACAACTTCGCCGCCACCCTCTCCCGGCACAACGCCAACGCCGCCCGCTACCAGCACGCCCTTCGGGCTTCAAGATAAGTAACTCAAGTTTCGCATGTGAAACTTGAGTTCCAGCCGTTCTCGGCTGGGTCCTCCCCTGAGGGGAGGATGTAGGTGGGGGTCATACAAGGATATTATTATTCAAGTTTCGCCTTGACAACCCCTGAATGACAGCAATTTGGAACTTGCGAAACTTGAATAAGCAATATTCAAGTTTGCCGAAGACGGGTCAGTCAGCGTGACGGCCGGAAAGCGGGTTCTGTTCGATGATAACGCCACCGTTCGGTGCGATTTCAATCTGGAAGCCCTTCTTTGCCTTGTATTTCACGACATTCAGAGCAGGATTCTCGAACGATGCGTCATCGGAATACACCTGTACCTCACCATCCTTGAAGAACGGCAGGTCAATCTTCATACTGATGGGTCCCTTTGTAGCATTGATGGCCGCAACGTGCCATTCACCGTTCTTGTCCTGACGAGCCAGAATCACGTACTTGCCCGGATAGCCGGCAATGAAGCGCGTGTCAAGCCAGGTTGTCGGGACAGTCTTCAGCCAGTCCATACATATCTTCGGAGCATCCTCTATATTGTTTGGACAGATGGCGATATTCTGTATAGGATTCTGGAACAGAATCTCGGTACATAGCTGGAATATAGGGCCTGTCATCAGTTTCGATCCGCGTCCCGCGTTCTGCCTGTTGAGAATGCGGTTCATGAAACAGCCGCCGAACTCCATACAGCCCATCGTGTTGCGGATGAACGGATGCAGCGTAGCCTTGAAAGCCTCCTCGTTGCAGGCACCCTGGCCGAAATACATATTTTCCGATGCCAACACAGCCTCCGAGCCCACATAGTTGGGATACATGCGTTCCCATCCGCGAGGCATGGTACAGCCGTGGAAGATGCACATCAGGCCGTGGTCATCGGCATCACTCAGCACCTCCTCGTACAGAGTCATCGTCTCCTGCTTGTCACCGCCCCAGAAATCCACCTTGATTCCCTTGCAGCCGACCTTCTCAAGCCATGCCATCTCCTTCTTGCGCACTACGGCATTGTCCATCCTGTTTATAGGACTTTGGGTAATGTCATTCCAGTTGCCGCTCGATGAATACCACAGGAACACATCGACATTCTTCGAGTTTGCATATTTGATGAGCTGTTCCATTCTGTCATAGCCGATGTTCTGGTCCCAGCCGGCATCTATCAGGATGTACTCGAACATCATATCCGCAGCCAGATCGATGAACTTAATCTGGTCATCCCAGTTGCAGGATGCGTCCTGCCACACAATCCAGCTCCAGGTGCTGCGTCCGTACCTGTACTTGTGGGTGGTCTCATAAACCGGCTCCACATAGTCCCACATAACGGTTGTCTCAACGATAGGCTTCAGGTCTGAGCCCACAGTAATGGTACGCCAAGGGGTAGAGCCCGGCAGACGCACAGCCGGACATACGGTACCGTTGCCGTTGTTCTCCTCCGGCATCGGGAACTCTATTTTATAGGTGTTGTTCACGCAGTCGCTGAGTCTGGAACCGCAGTAACGGCTGCTGACACCTGTCTCGCACAACAGCACCCAACCGCTCTCACCTACGTGGAACAGACCGGGGAAGGTGTAGCCGTGACCGTAACCTGAACGCTTGTCCATAGGCCCGTCATTGGTATATCCCTCTTCATAGCTCGGTTTCGAACGCTGCCAGCCTATCATAGCATCGCTCTGGTCTGTGAGGAATGTGGTGGTTCCGTCGGGGAATGCGAATCCCGTATTCTCAAACAGCACGCGTGTACTCTTGCGCTGCTGCCCTACCGGAATGTTGTAGCGGATGGCAATGTCATTGTCACTCACACGGAACTCGAATTCAATCTTCTGCCTCGATGCATTCTGAAGAGTAATGACACGCTGCACGTATTTGTGGCTGACGTGAGCCTTCTTGATGCGGTCTGACGAATACTCTGTGACAGCCTCAGTATCCTCCACGCCGGCAAGCGTCAGATTCTTTGTGAAATCGCCCATTCCAGCCTCACGTCCCTGTGGAAGTCCCTGAAGCGTAGGCTTCGAGCCCATATCAAGCATAATGCCTATAGGCGAATCAATAAGCATCTGCTTGCCGTCGTAATTCACTGAATATGTCGGATTTTCCGTGTCTGTCAGTTTGAAAGATACTGTCAGCCTGCCGTCCGGACTCTTCAGGTCAGATATTTCACCAGTCCCGGTCTGTGCGACTGCGAACTGTGACAGCACCAGCGCAGCAATCAGAATAAAATTCTTCTTCATACCATATATGATTAGTCAAACAACCAAAGATTTCCAACAGCAAACATACGGAATAAAAACCATAGTACCAAACTCTACAAATGGACAACTGTCAATCCCTGATATTTTCTGGCGAACTAAGAACCTGCCGGATATGTTCCCGGAGTTACATTCTGTCCTTGACGGCTTGTCCGGCGCCGGTTCCTTTGTACTTGCTTGCCGTGCTGTTGAAATGGTATGAGATCCGTATTCCGACTGTCGGCTGGTTATAGTCATTGTCCTGATTGATGATATGGCAGCCTGAATCAAGCAGAATCGCCTCGTGCGATTGGTCCAGTATGTCTGTGGCGCTCACTTTCACCGTCAGGGCGTCTTCTTTCAGGAACGATTTCTGAACGCTGCATTCAAGATAGTGCTTTGGATTGGTCATCTGGATGTTGCCATAGTCATACTTGCTGGTGAACTGATAATCAACAGAGAACTGCCAGCTTTTCTTGAACCGGAAGGAATTGTTCAGTTGTGCCATATACATCGGCTTGTTCAGATTAAGTTCGCGTTTGCCGCCCGGTGCGATTTCATCACTGACCATCATGTTGAAGACCTGCTTCCTGATGCCAAGTGTATATTGCGGATACCAGACACCTATGTTGGGTGAAGCTACTATGTATCCGCTCCAGATATTGATGTCTTCGGGCAGGTTGATGTATGTCATCAGTACTACTCCATCATCGTTATAAGGTACAGTCCAGTTTGTGATACCGTCAGTTACACGCTCGTAAGTTGCACTGAGGCTAAGCCACTTCCAGTTGGCATTGATGGCACAATCCAGATATTTTTCGTTTTTCAGTGTCGGGTCGCCTATCTGATATACGAAGCGGCTGTGATACTCCATATTGTTGGCGAGTTTCCAGAATCCGGGCCGCTGGCTTTTACCGCTCAGACTTGCCGACAGTGAAACCGGTCCAACCTTTGACGATACGGAGAGAGATGGGAACAGGTTGTTCTGGCTTCTGTCCATATCAGTGTCTCCCATTTTGTCATCAAATACGAAATCGACATGCTCATATCTCAAACCTGCCACAATCTGCAATGGCTTCAGAGGTAGGGCGTATTCCAGAAATCCAGCGTATGAATTCTCTCTGATTTCAGATTCGGACTGTGGCATTTCATCGAAGGTTATGGAATATTTCTGTCGTATTCTGCTGAAAGTCTCTTCGGTGCCAAACTGCAGTTTTCCTTTCCAGACTGGATGCGAGAATACAAGTTTCGATGCTAGAAGGGTGTTAGTCCTGTCATTCTCAGATTCCATCGAGCGGGGCTCTATCTGGCTCTTTTCGACTGTTTCGGTTTCAGTGTCATCCCTGTCTGTCTGGAAATCGGTATTGAATTCTATTTCCATTTTCTGTATGGTACCGCTGTAGTATATGTTTCCGTTCCAGCTGGAATAATCTTTGAGGAATCCGTTGTTGACTGATATCAGATGGTCTGTCTTGCTCTTGTCGGTAAATACATCCACGTCCATCGTCTCTGTGTAGTGGCCTTTGAACATCTGCTTGTTCTCAAGCTGAAATCCCAATGAATGACTGTCGTTGATCTGCCAGTTGACGCCGAAGCGGGAATCCAGTCCATTCTGATGCTGTATCACATCCATATTTGCCAGCTGCTCGAACAGCTTCTGCCCGATTTGCGATGTCTCGTCCGCGTCTGCTATCTGGAAACCATGATTGTCCCAATATGTAATTTTTCCAATCAGATCGACTCCTTTCTTGCGGTAGTTCAGGTCAAGAACCGTCCATGACGGGTCAATATGTGAGGTGTTGAGGTATTTGCATCCCTGACTGGTAAGTGCAAAGCTGAAACCTTCTCCCTTGCGTTTGACGGTTTTGATGCGGAC
>JAKSIX010000015.1 GCA_024398595.1 Bacteroidaceae bacterium
GACAATATTCTTGATTCAGAAAACAACGCTCTGTCTGTGGCTATGATACGCGGTATGAGCAACTCAGTAGAATTGGACACCACCCCATCCGGCTCAGTACTGCGGGTGGACATTGTCAAATAAATGCTATATGTTTTGATATGAGAACGGTGATACGGTACATAATGGCGGTTTCATTACTGTGCGCAACGGCACTGACTGCAAATGCGCAGAAGTCCAGGATACTTTCAGAACGCATACACACGCTGCAGGTCAGAAAGAACGGAGACTGGCAGTCATTGCCTGTAATAACACTGGGTACAGATGACAGGATTGAAATAACATTCGATGAATTCTCACACGACTATCTGCGACTGACATACAATGTGAAGCATTTTGATGCCGACTGGAAAGCATCCGGACTTTTGGAATCCGAATATATGGAAGGCTTCAATGACCGTCCGATACAGGATTACGCAAATTCCATAAACACCACATTCCTATACACCAACTATTTTTTAGAACTTCCCAATGATGATGTAAAACTTCTGGTATCAGGCAATTACGAAGTGACGATAACTGATGATGCAAATCACGAAGTGTTGCTTGAAGCCAGATTTTCAGTATTGGAGAATATCGCCACAATTAACGCCAGTGTATCAGGAATCACCGACATTGACAATAATCAGAAGAACCAGCAGCTGACATTGGACGTGAATTATCAGCGGCTGCCTGTAAATGACCCGCAGGGCGAAATTATAGTTCGGGCCACACAGAACAGACGCTCAGATCTGATGACAACGACACTGACACCATCGTACGTATCGTCGGGCAAGATGCAGTTCCAGCACGACAGACATCTTATTTTCAAGGGGGGCAATGAATTCCGCCGCTTTGAGATAATCAACATGTACCGCTATACGCAGCATGTTGACAAGATTGATTTCTACGATCCCTATTTCCACGCCACGCTTCTCACAGACCAGCCGACACGGGAATACCGCTACGACCAGGACCATAACGGACGTTACTTCATAAGGTACGACCAGGCTGACATCAGCGATATTGAAGCGGATTATCTGTTTGTACATTTCAGCCTCAAGACTCCGGAATATTCCGGAGGCAGGCTCTATATAGACGGAGATTTCGCAGACAGCGGATACTGTGACAAA
Organism: Bacteroidaceae bacterium; assembly: GCA_024398595.1. Taxonomy (GTDB): domain Bacteria; phylum Bacteroidota; class Bacteroidia; order Bacteroidales; family Bacteroidaceae; genus Colenecus. Next base: position 1,152 of record JAKSIX010000015.1, read on the forward strand.
TGGCAGATGGAGTACAATAACCGCTCCGGCTGCTACGAGAAGGCTGTATTGCTGAAAATGGGCTCGTACGACTACCGCTACCTGTGGGTTCCGGACGGCTCAACCATAGCTGGGACTGCCAAGACCGAAGGCGACAATTTCGAGACCGCGAACGAATACCAGATATACGTCTGGTTCAGACAGCACGGAACGCGTTACGACAGACTTGTCGGCCTGTGCGACCTGCGCATGGCTGACAACTAAGCCTTACTCCTTTTTTACATTCGGACCGTAAATGGTTTTCCACTCATCGCGCATAGACACGGCCACCCAGCCGTTCTGTCCGCATGCAGCTGCACATTTATCTGCTTTTTCCTGATTGCCGAACTCACGGACGGTATCATCGCACAGCAGACAGAATGCTATTGACGGATATTTGTTGTCAAGAGTGGTGTGATAGAACATAGGATAATCGCCCGATGAGTTTCCCCAAGCCAGAATAGGTTTCTGCCCTATCTCGCGGATTATTGACAAAATCTTGTTGTACGCTGTGGTCAGCTGTTTGAATTCACCGCGCTCAATACGCTCTCCGGGAGTATATGGATAACCTTCAGCGATTTTCCGCTCAGTCCGCTCGTCGTTTGCCGACTGGCTGGCAAGCACATAATCCACATCCGAGGCTACGACCTGATACGGTGGAATGTCATAAATATCCTTACACAGCACACGGCCCATTTCCCTATCTACGCCAGAACATATAAACACCTTGAAATCATTGGCCACCAGATATGAGACGACCTCAATCATAGGCCAGTACAAGGCTGTGCCCCATTTCAGATTTGTCAGGCCGACGACCGGCTCATTCTCGATATAGTTCTGTACCCAGGCATCAAACTCTTCGTTTGTCATTCCGTAAAATGCCTTCGATTGGATTTCCTGCTGGCGGAATCCCCATTCCGGACTGAGCGAATGATTGGCAAGTACATATTCCTCTATTTCCTTGGCGAATGCCCTGTCTTCAGGAGCCGGCGTATATGTCGGATCATGCATCATACGATGGCAGAACAACATGAAATTGAAATATGTCGGAGCGGTCTCGCAGAGCAGCGTACCGTCCACATCGAATGTCGCAATACGGTCGCGTGCCGGCACGAAATCCTTGCTGGCCGGGTCAGTCACCTGTGAGACAAAAGCTTTCAGCCTAACTATGGCCGGAGAATCTTCCTGCCAGTATTTGAAATTTCCGTCTTTACCTACCCTGATTTCTGCCAGATCCTGTCTGGTTGTCTCACACGATACAGATACAGGAAGCAATATTGCCACTACCATACACGCCGCAAGGCGTAAAATGCATTTTCCCAATCTCATTTTTTTTCAGTTTTATTATGATGCCACAGTGCATCCATACGTTCTTTTATCCTGTCCTCCTGCTGGTTCGACTGAGGCTCCCAGAAACAGGTTCCTTTGATGTCATCAGGGAGAAACTGCTGCTCTACGAAATGTCCATCGTAGTCGTGTGCATACTTGTAACCCGCGCTGTAGCCCAGGTCTTTCATCAGCTTGGTAGGCGCATTGCGCAGATGCAGCGGTACGGGCAGATTGCCGGTTTCCTGCACCTTTGCCAGAGCCGCTCCAATACCTAAGTATGCCGAATTGCTCTTTGGACTCGCTGCGAGATACACCGTAGCCTCGGCAAGCGGTATCCGTCCTTCCGGCCAGCCTATTTTCATCACTGCGTCAAATGCGGCATTGGCAATGAGCAGTGCATTCGGGTTGGCCAAACCTATATCCTCCGATGCTGATATTACAAGTCTGCGGGCAATGAAGGCCGGATCCTCCCCACCTTCCACCATACGTGCCAGCCAGTACAGCGCACCGTCAGGATCGCTGCCACGGATAGACTTGATGAAGGCGGAGATGATGTCGTAATGCATCTCTCCGTCCTTGTCGTATGCAAGAGGATTCTGCTGCAGACGCTTGCTTACAACCTCGTCCGTGATTATCACATCGCCCGATTCAGCTTCAACGACGAGTTCCAGTATGTTCAAAAGTTTCCTTGCATCACCGCCGGAATAGCGCAACAGTGCAGTTGTCTCCTTGAGTTCTATATTGCGCTCTTTCAGAGAGTTATCTGTGCGAATAGCCCTATCGGCCAGTGCCAGCAAATCCTCATTATCAAGCGAATTGAGCACATACACCTGCATTCTGGACAGAAGTGGCCTTATGACTTCGAACGACGGATTCTCAGTCGTGGCACCTATCAGTGTAATCACGCCTGTCTCAACGGCATTCAGCAGAGAATCCTGCTGTGCCTTGTTGAAACGGTGAATCTCATCTATAAAAAGTATCGGGCTGTTCTGGTTGAAGAAACGGCTGTTACGGGCCTTGTCAAGCACATCACGCACGTCCTTCACGCCTGCGCTGACTGCGCTGAGGGTAAAGAACGGAAGCTCCAGCTTCTCCGCTACAATCTGTGCCAGTGTGGTTTTTCCGGTTCCCGGAGGCCCCCAGAGGATGAACGAAGATACGCGCCCGGATTCAATCATCCGGCGCAACACCGCACCCTCGCCTACCAAGTGACGCTGTCCGACATAGTCCTCCAACGTGTGCGGCCGCATTCGCTCCGCTAAGGGTTTCATGCAGTTTCACTCATCTTCGACGAGCGAAACGTCACTCTCGCTTCGCTCGCTTATATGTTCTGCAAAATTACCTTTTTTCTATGGTTTGAAGCCACACTCTTATGGAAAATAACCACTACCTTTGACGAAAAGACAAAAAACGTGTGAAAGCGCTCTCAATACTCATACCTGTATATAATTGGAATTGCTCACAATTAATCTCAGACCTGCATGCTCAGGGAAATGCTCTCGGCATACCTTTTGAGATAATCGCAGCCGATGACCATTCCACAGATACCGGCACATTAAATGCCGTAAGCAGCACTGCCGCAAATCTGGAGCATTGCCGGTTTATTGCCATAGAACAGAATATAGGCCGCTCCGCCATACGCAATCTGCTTGCAGACAATGCTTCGTATGAAAGACTTCTGTTTATGGATTGCGATGCGGCAGTCTGTTCACCTGCATACCTGCAGGATTACATTGCCATTGCAGACAATGCCGATGTAATATGCGGTGGTTTACTACATCCCGCCAATCCTCCGTGCGATGGTGTGGAATTGCGGTGGAAATACGAAAAAAAGGCAGACAAAAAGCGTTCTGCGGCATACCGCAGCCTCACGCCATACGCCCGATTCACCCCATTCAATTTCATGATATTGCGAGACGTATTCCAAAGCATCCGTTTCAGCACGGCATTCACCGGCTATGGCTACGAAGACGTACTCTTCGGTATGGAACTTGAAAAACGTGGCATATCCATATTGCACATTGACAACCCTCTGATCCATCTTGGCATAGAAGACAACGCCACCTACATGGCCAAGACCGAACAGGCAATCCGCAACCTTGCCCTTCATCAGGACAATCTGAAAGGTGGCTCCACACTGTTCCTTCACTACAGCCGTATATGCAGCCTGCATTTGGCTTGGTTACTGACTCTGTCCGCAAAAGCGCTTATACAGCCTGTCCGACGGAATCTATTAAGTGCAAATCCGGATATGAAGCTTTTCTCATTGTATAAATTATTGTATTTATCATTACAGATTTCCTCAGTAGAAACCGCCTCCACCCATGGCGCGCAAATGTCGCATAGTTATGAGTCCAACTGTCATAAATGAACTGAAATCATCCGCCGAACGATACGAGACAACAGATTTCATAGCCGCCGACCCGATACAGTTTCCACACAGATATACCGACCGTCGTGACATTGAAGTCTCGGCATTCATCTCCGCCTGGATGGCCTACGGTAGCCGCAAAGTATTTCTAAAGGTGCTTGACCGTATGCATCGGAACATGGACAGGGCCGGAGGACCATACAACTGCATATTATCCGGAGCATTCGCAAAGGATTGCACGTGTCCCGGTGATTGCCTGTATCGTTTCTACAAGCAGTCCGATTATCTGGAGTTATGCCGTAAGCTCAAAGAATTATATTTACATCACGACTCAATTGAAAGTCTTTTCAATCCTTCACTCAAACTGAAAGAAAACATATACGCCTTTTGCACTTTCTTTGACGGCATGAACGGAATACCGGTCTCGGGCAGTCCATCCGCCAACAAAAGGTTATACATGTTTCTGCGCTGGATGGTCAGAAAGAACAGCCCGGTGGACTTCGGCATCTGGGATAATATCTCACCCCGCCAGCTGATAATACCGTTAGATACGCACGTATACCGGACAGCCGTAAGCCTTGGCATAACAAGCCGCAGGAACGCAGACCTGAAAACGGCAACCGAAATCACATCCGCAATGGCTGAGATTTGGCCCGATGATCCTGCACGTGGCGATTTTGCCCTTTACGGAATGGGTATTGACCATAAATTGTGAATAACTATCCACTTCCAATTATCGGTTTCTGACTGCAAAATCCTATTTTTGCACTCTATTAAAAAGAAAATATATGGCAGAGACCGTTTCAACAGAAGGCAATGAGAAGAAAAGCCTGAATTTCATCGAGGAGATAGTTGTAAAAGACCTGGCAGAGGGCAAGAACGGAGGCAGAGTCCAGACACGTTTTCCGCCTGAGCCGAACGGATATCTGCACATCGGTCACGCCAAGGCCATCTGTATGGATTTCGGAATCGCCCAGAAATACGGCGGTGTCTGCAATCTGCGTTTTGATGACACAAACCCAACGAAGGAAGATACCGAATATGTAGATGCCATCAAAGAGGACATCGAGTGGCTCGGATTCCATTGGGGCAACGAATATTATGCTTCAGACTATTTCCAGCAGTTATGGGACTTTGCCATTGACCTGATAAAGGAAGGCAAAGCATATATTGACGAGCAGGATCAGGAGACCATACTCTCCCAGAAAGGAACGCCCACACAGCCGGGCACAAACAGTCCTTACCGCGACAGGCCCGTTGAGGAGAATCTTGTCCTGTTCAACAGGATGAACAGCGGAGAACTGGAGGAAGGTTCAATGGTACTGCGTGCCAAAATCGATATGGCGCACAACAATATGCTGTTCCGCGACCCGATCATCTACCGTATTGTCAAGACACCTCATCATCGCACCGGAACCAAGTGGAAGGCATATCCTATGTATGATTTTGCACACGGACAGAGTGATTTCTTCGAGGGTGTCACCCACTCTCTCTGTACTCTGGAGTTCTTTCCGCACCGTCCGCTCTACGACCTGTTCATTGACTGGCTGAAGAAAGGCGAGGATCTGGATGACAACCGTCCGCGTCAGAACGAATTCAACAAGCTCAATCTGAACTACACGCTCCTGAGCAAACGCAACCTGCTGGCATTGGTACAGAACGGAATGGTGTCAGGATGGGACGATCCGCGTATGCCGACAATCTGCGGTTACCGCCGTCGTGGCTATACACCGGAGTCCATCAGGATGTTCGTTGACCGTATAGGCTACACGAAGTTCGACGCTCTCAATGATATGGCATTGATGGAATCGGCCGTACGTGAGGATCTGAACAGCCGCGCCACACGTGTATCTGCCGTCATTGATCCGATCAAACTTACAGTCACCAACTATCCGGAGGGCAAGACCGAGCAGTTGGAAGCCATCAACAATCCCGAGCATCCTGAAGCCGGCACACACACCATAACGTTCAGCCGCGAGCTTTGGATAGAGCGTGACGACTTTATGGAGGATGCTCCGGCCAAGTATTTCCGTCTCTCACAGGGGCGTGAGGTCCGCTTGAAGAATGCCTATATCGTACTCTGCACAGGATGCCGCAAGGGTGCCGACGGACGCGTTGAGGAAGTTTTCTGCGAATACATTCCGAACACCAGGACCGGCGAATCCGACTCAAACCGCAAGGTAAAGGGTACAATACACTGGGTAAGCACTGCACATTCCATAAAGGCAGAGGTACGCCTGTATGACCGCCTGTGGAAGGTTGAGAACCCGCGCGACGAGATGGCACGCCTTACCGACAGCGGACTGTCACACGTAGATGCGATGAAACAGATGATGAATCCTGATTCACTTGAAATACGTCAGAGCTGCTATGTGGAGCAATATCTGGCAGACACCAAATATCTGGAGCACTATCAGTTCCAGCGTATCGGCTACTTCTGCACGGACAAGGATTCCACGCCCGAACATCTGATATTCAACAGGACCGTGTCATTGAAAGACTCCTGGGGGAAAATCAAGGATAAAGCATAAGCCGTTTATGAAAGAAGACCAGGCTTCCTACTTCGAGAGCAATGATTTTCTGGAATTGCTGACCTGTTATGAAAACATGGTCGGGGGAGGTGCGTCCCATTACTTTGACGGCATTGACATATCAAACATCGCGGAGTTCTACAGTTCAATGGATGACGATGACAAGGCAATGGATGCCATTCAGTTCGGTCTGTCACTTCACCCGGAAGATACCGACATACTGATAACCAAAGGACAGGTATTGCTGCGTCAGGGGAAAAGTGAGGAGTCCAGAGCCGTAGCGGATTCTATTGATGACAATGACAACCGCGAATTGCTGTTCCTGAGGGGAAGCATTGAACTGTTCGACGGGAACACTGTGCTGGCAGACAAATACTTCCATCTTTCCGTAGAAGCCGATGACCACGATCCTGGCCTGTATGCCGATATCATAGCCATATTCACAGACTATGCACAATATGACTTTGCCCAAACGTGGTTGGACGAAGCTTTGGCACTGGAGCCTGAATCAAAGGATTTCATCGAACAGCAGGCCGACCTGTATTTTGCCACACAGGACTACGACAAGGCCACGCAGACATACAACCTGTTGATTGACGATTATCCATACGACATATATTACTGGGAACAGTTGGTGTGCATAGCCTACCGGCAGGAAAAATGGTCACAGGTACTGGATTGCTTCGGATATATTGAGGCCATTGACCCCCTGTATGACTCAATGAATCTGATAAAGGCTGAATGCCTTATGGAGACCGAAGCATACACCGAGGCTGAAAGTGTCCTGCACAGGACTATTTCAGAAAAGGGTGAATCAGGCGAGGCTCTGTTTCTGCTTGGCAATACCCTCAGTCTTCAGGAAAGGCACGAGGAAGCCATTACGTACATAACGAAGGCTATTGGGCTGAATCCCGACGACAAGGTGATGAACGTGCATCTTGCAGGTGAACTGTACGAATGCGGACGTTATTCCGAAGCCGCCGCGAACCTTACAACAGCGTTTGAAGCCGGAATAATCACTGCGGCAGATACTATACGCGCACTGATTATCCCGCTGCTCAAGGAAGACAACACCCGGGTAATCTATGAGATGCTGAAAGCATTGATGGATGTGTCCGACATTGATGACAATGAGTATGGTATCTTTCTTCCGGCACTGACAATGTGCTGCTGGCAGATGGGTTATACCGACGATTTCAGGAAATATTTCTCAAAGGCATACGACAGGGATTCCGACGGTATTCTCAAGCTGTTTGGAGTCACAGACACAAATATCAGCAAGGATGAAGCTGTCAGTCTGCTGATGCGGGTATACGACAATGACAATAAAAACGTTGAATGATGGAAACGATAGGAATACTGCAGTGGTGTCTTGACCACCTGAATTACTGGACAATAACCGTACTGATGACGGTAGAGAGTTCTGCCATACCATTTCCGTCAGAGATAGTAGTTCCGCCTGCAGCCTATCATGCCGCAGCAACGGGAGAGATGAATCTGCTGCTGATAATATTGTCCGCTACAGTCGGAGCCATGCTTGGAGCCACCATCAATTATTTTCTCGCCTTGTGGTTAGGCAGACCGCTTATATACAAATTTGCAGACAGCCGCATGGGACATCTGCTGATGATTGACGGGAGCAAGGTACTGAAAGCGGAAAGCTATTTCAACGAACACGGAGCCGTGTCAACACTTGTAGGCCGTCTCATTCCGGTCATACGACAGCTCATATCCATTCCTGCAGGACTTGCAAAAATGAATTTCGTCAAATTCGTCATATATACAGCCCTTGGCGCAGGAATATGGAATATAGTATTGTCACTCCTCGGATATTATATGGAGCGTATCGTGCCGGAGGATCAGCTTATTGATACGGTAACCGAATACAGCCACGAAATTGGATATGGAATATTTGCCGTTGTCGTGGCAGTCCTGTTATTCATTTTTTTAAAGAAGAAAATCAAGAAGGCATGATGAACAGCCGTCCCACTTATACATTTGAGACTCAAAGTCTTGGATTTGATACAGTTATAAACGCCCGTGAACTCGGAGGTTACGTAATGCCTGACGGCAGGACTGTAAAGCACGGATTACTATTGAGAGGCGGTGCCTTGAGCGGTACATCGCACAAAGAGCTGATGATACTTCACGACAAGTATCATCTGGCCCGCATATTTGATTTCCGCACAAGTTTTGAGGTTGACAGGACGCCAGACAGACCTGTCTCAGAAGCAAAATATATATGGCTCCCCGCTTTCGATGAGGACAGTATGACTATGGGTAAAATGGCCTTGCCGCCTGAAGCCTATATAGACCTCGGAGGCTGGCTTGTCAAGAACGCCCATCTGGCAGAGGTTCAGGAGATTGCGCGAAATATGTATCCGATAATGATAACCACGGAGTTCACTCAGGTGCAGTATGCAGGTTTCTTTCAAAACATACTGAATGCTGAGGAAGGCGCGATATACTGGCACTGCTCACAGGGAAAGGATCGCACCGGCCTTGGATCAGCCCTGATTCTGGCCGCACTCGGTGCAGACCGCGAACTTATTATGCAGGACTTTGAGATTTCAAACGACTATTACAGGACAGAGGTGGAAACCATCTTCAATCAGGTCAGCACTGATGAAGAACGCGAAGCGATACTGACATTTGTAGGTGTGAACCCAAGATATTTTGCCAATGCGCTGGATATTGTCGAGAAACAATACGGTTCGCTGAGAGAATTTCTGAAAGGTCCTATCTGTCTCTCAGACGAAGATATGCAGATACTCCGTAACCGTTTTTTAGAATGATTCAGGATTTTCGTCGCGGCAATCGGAAAGAGGATCTTTTGTCATAAAAAGCAATAGCTCATCCTTTATGGAATTCAATATATGTCCCATCAAATAACCTTCCTTGAATATCACTTTCTCATTTGGAACAGTCCTTCCATATAATGACATTTTCCGGTACGAGTCAAACGCCATCTGATATGGAATAACATCATCTCCTATTGAATGCTTTATTATGCATTTGCAATATGATGGTGTCCATCCTGTCATAGGGTTATTGCATTCGGCAGCTTTTTTAATTGTCTGATACAGCTTGTCCGATGTATTTACTGACCCATCCCCGTTGAACATAGCACTATTGAAGATATCTGCCATACTCATTATTCCGCTTTTGCGACAGACATCCAGAAGTTCATCGTATGACAGTTCCATACTACATATCAGCTCGTTAAGTGTACATCCGTATGTTTTAAGAGCATATTCTGATTTGTTATATTTATCAGAAAACAAATCTTCCAACTTATAACCGGCGAAAAAATCCGGGCTGGCATAATAGAGACTGTTTACTACAATCAACAGTGCCACAATATTATTTGTTTCACCAATATTTAAATAATAGTCAAGCATTGCCGATAAATCGGAAGGAGCACCCGAGCACACACTTCCTATTGGATTCACAGCCTTGAGTTTTTCTGCCGGAGCCTCAGTCTCAAGATACTTATGTGCGGACAATGTTGTGTATGCACCTTTGGACACGCCCATCAGATATGTTCCATAGCCTTTTTTCAGACTTGCTCCACGAAGTCTGACAACCTCAAGAGCCGCCATCTCGCAATCAATCGACTGGCATCCGTTAATGTATGCAAAATCAACCTTCGGTAATGTAGCTGTAATCCCATATCCCTGTAAATCAGGTACAACTACAAGTGAATTATACATCACACGGAAATAGCCGGCTACACCCCTGAAAGGCATAATATCCTTTCCGACAAACATGGCCTCATTGAAAAGGGACACATGATCCATCTCATATTTACGAGAATCATCTGTGTTGTTCGGCATCACGAGTGTACCGGACAATATAATCGGATTACCGGAAGGATTGACAGTCCTGTACCTGAAACGATGCAGTTCAAAAGCGAGTTTGGATGAATAATCCGGATTTATGCCCACATCCAGATAGTTTCGGAATTCTACTCGCGCAAGCTCCGTTTCAATCTTCAGCCCAAATATATTTGCAAGCTCATTTCCTAAGACCAGTGCCATAAGAGAATCCATATAATCTACCAGTTCTTCAGAGTTTGCGAAATATTCTGATTCATATATATCGACCAGATAACCTGACGGAACAATGTCATCACCCTCCATATAGCTATCTGACTTTTCACAGCCGGTCATTATGGACAACAATACTGCTGTAAGAGCAATCGACAGTTTATTTCCTGTTCTCATATGTTTTTTTGAAAAATAAAGAATAAAGTACCGGTATAATCAATAAAACAATAACCGTTCCGACCAGCAATCCCCCTATGATGCATGCGGCCATGGACTTGAACATTGAGTCAGACAAAAGCGGTATCATACCGAGCACTGTGGTGAATGCAGCCATCGTCACCGGCCTCATTCTTGATACAGAAGCATTTATCAGAGCCTCGTCCATATCTGAAGTTTGCGCAACCTGCAATTTGATTTCATCCATCAGTATTATCCCGTTCTTGAGAATCATTCCTACAAGTCCCAACACACTTACAACGGCTATAAAGCCGAAAGCCGTATTGGAAATAAGTACAGCCGGAACCACGCCGACAAATACTACAGGTATGGACAACAGCAGTACTGCTACCGATTTGTAATCCTTGAACAGCATCAGCAACACAACCAGCATCAGCAATACGGCAAATGGATAGTTGTTGAACAGATATTTCATCGACATCTTCTCGGCGAGCCTTTCGCCACCCCACATAGTATGATAACCTTCAGGCATTTTGATTTTCTGCAGCTCACGTTCTACTGTCCTACGGGCATTTTCTACGTTCCTGCCGACAACAGGAGACGCGCATATTACCCTGGAACGCTCTCCATTGTAACGGCAGATGACAGGACTCTCCCATTCCACTCTTATTCCGTCTGACAGTTGTGATATCGGTTCACTGCCTGTTACAGAACCGGACATATCCAATACCGCATCAAGTATGCCATCATTGGAAATCCTTCTGATATCAGGCAAGAGTCCGAATACTGTGGCATCATTCAGATCCCTGATTCTACGGCCATCGCTACCCATACAATCCACATATATCTGCATAGGTGTCGTGCCATCGTAGAATGTTCCGACAGGAATGCCGTCCGTTGAAGCCAGGACAGATGTTCCCACTTCCATACGCGACAATCCTGCCTGACGTGCCAATGCCTGATTGTATCCGATGACGTATGCCGGAACATCAGGTTCCCATTCATCAATAATATCCTGACAGACCCCACAGTTGTTGAAGATATCCACACATTTTTTTGCAATGCTGTCCAAAACTATAGGATCGGGGCCGGTAATATAATACTGTATCGGATATGGCATAAACATCAGATTATAGCGCTTGAACTTCACATATGCGTCAGGAAACATATCGTCCAACTGTTCCTGAAGCTGATTTATATCCCTTTGCAATACTCGCGACGATTTGAAATCCACTATCAGTTCACCATACGCCAATGATGGTGTGTGAATACTTCTGACCAGATTATAGCGTGACGGTGTACCGCCTACCGACTTCACTATGTGAGTTATATCCGGATTCTGCACAAGTATTGAGTATATGGAATCCAGATCCTTGTTGACCTGGGTGTAATTTCTGTCCTCCGGAAGCTTATACTCCATGTACAGCTGGTCATATTCCATATCGGGGAACAATGCACGCTTCATGAACAATGCTCCGACACCGGCCATCGCCAGAAGCAGACAGACACACGTTACGGCAAGAAATCTGTGTGACAGACAGTATGACAACGTACTCCGCAACCATCCGTACAATGCAGACGATCTCTGTTTTTCTATAGAACTGAAAGAATACGGATATATCCACTTATCCGCCATAATCGGGACGTGTGTAAGCGCAAGAACCCATGACAACAGGAGTGAAACACATAATACAATGAACATATCATGTATGTAAATGCCTGTCACGTCAGGGCTGAGATATATCGGGAGGAATGATATTATCACAATAAGTGTAGCACCGAGAAGCGGCCAGCAGGTATCCTTTCCTATCCTGGTCAAGGCTTCCACTCTCGGTGCGCCATTAGCCTTGGCCACCAATACGCCGTCTGTGATTACTATTGCATTATCGACAAGCATTCCCATAGAGAATATCAGTGCGCCCAAAGACACACGCTGCAACGTTCCCCCAGTATAGTACAGGACAAATATCGAGCCGGCTATTATTACAACCAATGATGTGCCGATAACCATGGCAGGACGTACTCCCATAGTAAATGCCAGCAACAGTACGACCAACACCACGGACATAATCATATTAAGCAGGAAACTGTTCATGGCTTCCGTAACTTTCTTTGGCTGACTGAATATACTCTCTATCCCAATTCCTACAGGTATCCTGTTCCGGCGTATCTCAGACAGTTTTCTGTCAACGGCTTTTCCCACCTTTACTATATCAGTTCCAGACTCTGCAGATATACTCAGACCAATGGCTCTGACTCCATCCCTTTCCATATACTCACGTATAGGAGTTTCCTCTTCCATCTCTATGTCGGCTATATCGCCGAGCCTTATCCGGTCATCCTCGTGTCCCTGGACAATAAGATCCGCAATATCTTCAACACTGCGGTAACGGTCATCAACGCTGACACGTATGCGGTTTCCTCCACTTTGGAAATATCCCGAATATACAGTCGCATTCTGTCCGTTAAGAGTCTGTATCACCTCTATCGGAAGAACGTCAAGGTTGGCAAGACGGTCTGCCCTCATCTGTATTCTGATACATTCCTTAGGCATACCATACACTGCAATCCGCGATACATCGTCAATAGTCTGCAACTCCCGTCGTATCATATCCACGTACGCAGACAACTCCTTGTATGAGTAATCCTGTCCTGTCACTGCATAGAACATTCCATACACATCACCAAAGTCATCCTGCACTATTGTCTGAGCACCTTGAGGAAGGGTCGCAGCCTCTACTTTGTGACGCATTATATCCCAGGTCTGCATAATATCCTCCTGTGGTACCGTTGTCTGCAGCGATACCTTTATGATGCACATGTCTGAATAACAGCGTGTGTCAGTAAAATCGACACCTGGAATTTCCCTTATTTTCTTCTCTAAAGGATCCGCCACCTCCAATTCCACCTGATATGCTGACGCTCCGGGATATATTCCGACAACAAGCGACTGACGGACCAATATTTCCGGATCTTCCAGCTTAGGAATATACAGACATGCATATACACCGCCAAAAAGCAGGATGAACACTAAAAGGGATACAATCTTCCTGTTATCAAGTGCCCATCTTCCAAAATTGATATTCATCATAGAAGTCCCCCCGGATTAGAATCATTCACATTGTCAAGCCTACGGACCTTCTGGCCGTCATGCAGCAGTCCCACGCCTGCAGACACAATCTCATCTCCCGGCTTGAGCCCCAATACTACGGCATTGCCATCTTTCAAAATACTTACAATCTCCACATCGTGAGACTCTACAGTACAGCTTTCGTTATTATAGAGTAACACGCTGCTGCTCCCGTCATTATGGAATATGGAATTTGCCGCTATCAGCATCTTTCCTCCGTTATCCTGACAGAATGAAAGGGTAACCATAGCCGTCATACCCGGAGTCAGCGTGCCTTCTTCATCGGATATGTCGAACTGCAGTCTGTACATCTGATTGGAGTTTGCCTTACGGCTTATCTGTCCGCCATTAAGGGGAACAGGTTTGTCAGGTCTCACTTGAAATTCAGCAAATGCGTTATCCAGAGTCCCATACCTCTGGCAGTCAGCATACGTTATGTATAGTGTAAGAGAGAGTTTTTTGTCATCAAATACCGAAATCACAGGTACGCCTGCCACGACCGTTTCCCCTTCGGAAAACAGCACATCATCTATATAGCCCGAGAATGGAGCATACAGACAACAGTCATCCAGCTGATTCTGATGGTGTGCCAGTTTCTGTGAAATCTGTTCCAGGCCATAGCGGGCCTTATCATAGTCATTCTCTGATATTGCGCTATCTTCATACATGGCCATAACCCTGTCTATTTCAGCCTTCACCTGATTATACTCAGCTGTAGTAGCTGTCAGTTGGATAATGTAGTCCCGGTCGTCAAGTTCGGCTATCAACTGGCCGGCAGACACATAATCGCCTGGCTTCACCTTGATATCCCTTATTTTTCCGCTTACACGGAATGCAACGTCAGATTTGTCTGACGCACTTACCTTTGCCGTATATTTTGCGGCCGGTATACTGTTGTACGGCACTGCCTCACAGACCTTTACCAAGGGCGGATTCTGATTGCTACCGGTGCCGCATGACACTGCGGCTGCGAGATATGTCATCAATATGATTCTTGACCTCATAATAAGTTGTTTTATTTCTTTAACCGTCCGTTTGCCTTAAGCCAGGCTATCTCCTTTACAACAAGACTATGCCTGGCATCAATCATCGATGCGTATGCATTCTGCCACTCAACCTGTGCTGTCAGCAAATCTGTCAATGTCTCCATTCCCTTATCATATCTGACACGTGCTATACGATAAGATTCCTCTGCAGATGCAAACACCTTTTCATATACTCCAACCTCAATCGAAGCCTCACTCAATTCATTATATGCATTCTGGATTTCCAGTTCCATCATCTCAAAAAAATTGTCACGCTCGTATGCACTCTGCTCGTATGCGGCCTGCGCCGCAGCTACTTTATGATAGCCCTCCATCCCATGGAAAATGGGAACTTTCACATTCACCAATGCCATTGCGTGCCAATTATTGTCAAATATCCGGTTACCCATCATCTGCAGTCCGTTCAGATAGCCACCACCTACCGACACGCCTATCTGTGGAAGGAAATCCGCTTTCTCAAGCTTTACATTCCACTCCGCAAGTTCGGTCTTAGCCTGCAGCAGATCGTACTCACTGCGATAGGATATATCGGATGACGCATAGACTACATCACTCACGTCTACCATTTCCAAGGTATCCAGGTCAAGTTCTGAAGTTAACGGCAATCCTATAATCTGGCACAGTCCCATACACGCCAGACGATAACCGTTCTCAGCCTTGTTTATCTGAAGTTTGGACTTTCCGAGTTCTGAATCAACCTTCATCAGATCGGCCTGCGATGCCATACCGTGAGCCACGGCACTTTCCACGCTTCCGCGTACACTGACCAGAAGAGAATCGTATTTCTCAGCCACCACATTCATCTCACGTGCCTTGATAGCCAGCGCGTACGTCTCGTAAGTCTTGTATATAATCTCGTTCTCGGAAATCTCAACCCCAAGCCTTGACATTGTGCTACCTAACTGTCCCATCTGATATGCAGCCTGAATCCTGCCACCCATATACACCGGTTGCTCAAGTATCAAATTCGCTGAAATTATGTTGCCTACACGATAATCAATGTCAGGATTCAGAGTCTGGATACGGTCTTCAATGGTTGACAGATACCAAGCCCCGGTCTCGTCGGCAGCCACCCACGGTGCAAGCTGATTGATGCGATTGACCAGATACTGACTTATCGGACCGGCCATATTGACAGGAACACTGCCGTTCAGAGAGCCCCACATATCGGTCACGTTCAATGACACACGGGGAAAATAATTAGCCTTCAATGCTTTCATTGAGTGCGAGGCCTGCTCCATTACCGATTTGGCAGATTTTATCTCCTTGTTTTCACGCAGAGCCATATCTACACACTCTTCTATGGACAGCTTCAGTACCTCGTCCTGCCCTGCATAGACAGGATTTCCAGACAATAGCAGGATAAACTGCAATACCAATAATAATCTACGTTCCATCATTTATACAATATCCTTGTATGACCCTCACCTTAATCCTCCACAAGGGAGGAGCCGAAAACGGCTGGAACTCAAGTAATCTCCCAAAAATATCATGCTAAATTACAAAAAAAGGAATCCGGTCAATAGGCCGGATTCCTTTTTTATCAGAAAATGTAACAGTTATGCGTACATTGCTACAATAGCTTCATACAGTTCCTGCTTGCCGGAAGTCTGCTTCGGCTCGTCAACCTTCTTGCCATATTCGTAAACATCCTCAAGTGTCAGTTTACCCTGCTCGAACTTCTTGCCCATGCCCTTGTCGAATGAAGCATAGCGTGCAGCCTTCATCTTCTTGTAAGGTGACTCCTCAAGCAACTTGGCTGCTGATTCAAGTGCGCGAGCCATAGCATCCATACCGCTGATGTGAGCGATAGCGATATCCTCCAGATCTGTTGAGTTACGGCGTGTCTTGGCATCGAAGTTTGTACCGCCTGTACCAAGGCCACCGTTACGGATAATCTCCATCCAAGCCTGGGTCAGTTCATAGTTGTCAATCGGGAACTGGTCGGTATCCCAGCCGTTCTGGTAGTCACCACGGTTGGCATCGATTGATCCAAGCATACCGGCATCAACTGCGCAAGCAAGCTCGTGCTCAAATGTATGACCGGCCAGAGTTGCGTGGTTGACCTCAATGTTGACCTTAAAGTCCTTGTCCAGACCGTGAGCCTTGAGGAAGCCGATGACGGTCTCGGTATCTACATCATACTGATGCTTTGACGGCTCGCATGGTTTCGGCTCAATCAGGAATGTACCCTTGAAGCCCTTTGAACGTGCATAGTCGCGTGCCAGACCGAGCATCATAGCCATATGCTCCTTCTCACGTTTCTGGTCTGTGTTCAGAAGGCTCATATAACCCTCACGGCCACCCCAGAACACATAGTTCTCAGCGCCAAGAGCGATACCTGCATCGATAGCATTCTTGATCTGGACGATAGCGCGTGCTACAACATCAAAATCAGGATTTGTTGAAGCACCGTTCATATAGCGCTTGTTGCCGAATACGTTGGCAGTTGACCACAACAGCTTGACATTGCTCTTCTTCATCTTGGTCTTGATGTAAGCTACGATAGCCTTCATGTTGGCCTCGTACTCCTCAACGTTTGCACCCTCGGAAATCAAATCCACATCGTGGAAGCAGAAATAAGGGATACCCAGTTTCTCCATGAACTCGAAGCCTGCATCAACCTTGTTCTTGGCTGTCTTGAGAGGATCAGCATCCATCCAGGGGAAAGTCTTGGTACCTCCACCGAACTGGTCTGCGCCCTCTGCACAAAGTGTATGCCACCACGCCATAGCGAAACGCAGCCACTCCTTCATGGTCTTGCCCATAATAACCTTGTTCTCATCATAATAATGGAACGCCATCGGGTTCTTGCTGTCCTTACCCTCAAACTTGACTTTCTTCAAGCCAGGAAAATACTCTTTTGCCATAATCTTTGTTTTAAAGTTATAATATAGTTGTTATTGATTCCATTCACAAAAATACACCACTTTTTCCAATAAATGCAAAAGTGATTGTGAAACTTGAGTTACTGAGCCGGTAAATAAAGGCTGAGCATGTTCTTCCAATGTGCATATGCATTCTGATACAGCTCAACATTCTTCGTTTCCGGCTCAATCACGCGCAACTTTTCAAGTGTTGAGAACGCCTCATCGTGATCTTTATATATACCGGCACCCATACCAGCACCCTTTGCCGCACCGACAGATCCGTCAGTATCATAAAGTTCTATGACAGCTCCGGTAACGCCCGCAAGAGTATCGCGGAACACAGGATTCAGGAACATGTTGGCATTGCCGGCGTGAATCTTTGATATATCCATACCCATCTTGGACATAATCTCCATTCCATATTTGAATGAGAAAACTATTCCTTCCTGTACGGCACGTGCCAGATGAGTTCGGTTATGGATATTGAAATTCAGTCCATGAATGCTGCAACCAACATTGTTGTTGGACAGTACACGTTCCGAACCGTTACCGAACGGAAGAACCACGACACCGTCCGAACCGATTGGAGCCTGGTCTGCAAGTTTGTTCATATCGCCGTATGAGAGTCCTGCATCCATAATGTTACGTCGGGTCCAGGCATTCAGGATACCTGTTCCGTTAATGCAGAGCAATACGCCGAGACGTGTTTCATAGCCTGTATGATTGACGTGGGCGAAAGTATTGACCCTTGACTGGGGATCGAAGTTGACGTGACCGTTCACTCCATATACCACGCCCGATGTTCCTGCCGTAGCGGCTATCTCGCCAGGATTGAACACGTTCAATGATACGGCATTGTTCGGCTGGTCTCCGGCACGGTATGTAACAGGAATGCCTTCTGCCAGACCAAGTTCGGCAGCCACGGCGGCAGTGACCTTACCCTGCTCTGAGAATGTAGGCTTTATCTCAGGTATGACTGATTCCGGGAATCCGAAATAATCCAGCAGGAAATCCGCCACCTTATTATGTTTGAAATCCCAGAACATTCCTTCGGAAAGTCCTGACACCGTAGTACATATCTCTCCTGTCAGACGATATGCGATATAATCGCCCGGAAGCATTATCTTGTCAATCCTGCTGAAAATCTCAGGCTCGTTCTCTTTCACCCAAGCCAGCCAGGATGCAGTGAAGTTGCCCGGCGAGTTCAGCAGATTAGTAAGGCACTGACCGTTGCCAAGCTCACGGAAAGCCTTCTCTCCGTATGGTACGGCACGGCTGTCACACCAGATGATGGCAGGACGCAACACTTTGCCCTTCCTGTCAACGCACACAAGACCGTGCATCTGATACGATATTCCGATTGCCTCTATCTCATCACCCTTGGCTGATGCCATCTGCATAACCTTGGCTGTGACTTTTTTCAGATAGTCCCACCAATCGGCCGGTTCCTGTTCAGCCCACCCTGGATTCAAAGCCTTTATCGGGGCCTCGGAATCAGGATAAAAAGCAGATGCCACACTCTTTCCAGTCTGAACTGACACCAGGCTTGCCTTTACTGACGAGCTTCCTATGTCATAACCAAGAAGATATTTTTTCATTATGATTCAAATTGATTATTGGTTCTTTTTCTGTGTTGACTACAAATGTAAGAATTCAAATTATAAATAAAAAGAATCACACCGTCAAAAATGACAGTGTGACCCCAATATTGAGTATATCCTCATTTTTACTTCTGCAGAAGCTTGCCGTCAGAGCCGAGTACATTCACAATCTTGTGGATATACATCTTCTTCATATTCTCACGTGCAGGTTTCAGATACTGGCGCGGATCAAAGTCGCCGGGATGCTCTGCCAGATGCTTGCGGATAGCCGCAGTCATTGCAAGACGCGAGTCAGAATCAATATTGATCTTGCAGACAGCACTCTTTGAAGCCTCACGGAGCTGATCCTCAGGGATACCGATGGCAGCCTCCAGATGACCTCCAAACTGGTTGATGGTATTGACCTCGTCCATAGGAACCGATGATGAGCCATGAAGGACAATCGGGAAGCCCGGCAGCTTCTTCTCAATTTCGTGCAACACATCAAATGCCAATGGAGGCGGAACCAGAACACCGTTCACAAGCTTGCACTGCTCAGGAGTGAACTTGTGTGCGCCGTGTGATGTGCCTATTGATATGGCCAGAGAATCGCAACCTGTACGTGTAGCGAACTCTATAACCTCCTCCGGTTTTGTATAATGTGACTCTGCAGATGATACCTCATCCTCAACGCCAGCCAGTACGCCAAGTTCTGCCTCAACTGTAACATCAAACTGATGGGCATAATCCACGACCTTCTTCGCTAAAGCTACGTTCTCGTCAAAAGGAAGGCTTGAGCCGTCAATCATCACTGACGAGAAGCCCATATCGATACAATCCTTGCAAAGCTCAAAACTGTCACCGTGATCAAGGTGAAGGACAATTTCAGGATGCTCGCAGCCAAGCTCCTTGGCGTATGCTACAGCACCTTCGGCCATATAACGGAGAATTGAAGCATTGGCATAGTTACGTGCGCCCTTTGAAACCTGCATGATAACAGGAGACTTAGTCTCTACAGCAGCCATAACGATAGCCTGCATCTGCTCCATTGTATTGAAGTTGAAGGCAGGAACAGCATAACCGCCCTTAACGGCGGCAGCAAACATTGCGCGGGTATTTACAAGACCCAAATCTTTGTAGTTAACCATTGTGATTTATATTTATTATAGGTAATAATCAGCCTTTTTCAGATTCCGACCGCGAATTTAACCAAAACATTTGTAAATTCGCGAAGTAAAAAACAATTATATTATGGTGTCCTTCGGAACACGCCGCATATTTGCGGCTATTACATTTTTTATAGCATCACAAATGACTTTGAATGCCGGCACTGTGACAGACGCGCTTGAGCGGTATGCCGGCAACATACATCAGTTCAGCCGGATTTTCCCGCAAGAGAAAGTCTATATACAATTTGACAACACATCCTATTACGCGGGAGAAACAATCTGGTTCAAGGCATACGTGGTCAATGCCGCCGACAATCACCGTGCGCCGAGCAAGGTGCTGTATGTCGATCTGCTCTCCCCTGGAGGAACCGTGCTGAAGCAGCAGAAACTTCAGATTGTTGCCGGGCAATGCGACGGTTCGTTCCCGCTGTTGGATGCCAGCACCGAGCGTGCACGCGAACTTAGAGGCGTACTGCCCTATCCCAGCGGTTTCTACGAGGTACGCGCATACACTATGAATATGCTGAATTTCAATCAGGAAGCTATTTTCTCGCGTGTATTTCCTGTATATGAGAAGCCTTCCGAAGATGGCGGCTATTACAATGAAACCCCTTCAATAAAACTGCACGACACATTCATAGAGCAATACAGGCCCAAGACAGAGAAATACAAGAAAGTGGATGCCGCCTTCTACCCGGAGGGAGGACGTATGATAATAGGAAAGCCTTGCCGTGTGGCATTCAAGGTGACAGGCGATGACGGACTCGGCATAGAGGCTGACGGAACAATTGACGGCACAGACATCTCTTTCAAGAACATCCACGATGGAATGGGAAGCTTCATCTTCACTCCTGACAAAGAGAACAACAGCGTAACCATTGACGTAGGAGACGGCAAGTCACACCGTTTCAATATGCCGGACGCCTTACGTGACGGATATGCGCTTGTAGTCTGCCGTGACAATGACAAGATGACGGTCAGAATATCAGGTACAGAGAGTATGCCAACCGATACACTCGGTCTTGTCGTAATGTGCCGCGACGGTCTTGAATTCTTTCAGCCTGTCCCTCAGCCTGAACATGAAGCTGAAACAGACATACCTCTTACTTTCAGCGAAGGTGTATGCCGCATAATACTATTCAACCGTAACGGAGATATTCTCGCATCGCGCGCGTTCTACTCTGAATCAGCAGTAGAATCCCCACAACTCGTATTCCAGCCTGACCAGGAAAAATACGGACCTTTCCAGAAGATAACACTCGATTTCTCCCTGACAGATGGAAGCGGGAATCCGTTCCGTGACCGTTTCTGCCTGTCCGTAAGGGACTCCCGCACATCAGGCAATCTGACATCGGGTGATATACGGACGTCGCTCCTGCTGTCTTCTGACCTGAAGGGATATGTGCATAATCCTGAATGGTATTTTGAGACAGACGATGAGTCACGCGAGGAAGCTCTTGACCTGCTTATGATGATACAAGGCTGGGAGCGCTATGAATGGAACGCAATGGCCGGACTCAGGAATTTCGAGGAAAAGCATCGCATCGAGAAGAATCTGACACTTAACGGATGGATACTCTCCCCTTCCGGCAACAAGCCGATTTCCGATATCAAAGTCATGGCAGCCATAGTCCCGCCGGACAAGAAGAAAACCGAGCAGTTCAATTGCATTACAGATACGACAGGCTATTTCGGACTTGACATATCGGATTTTTACGATGTGGCACGCCTCACAATTCACACGACGGAGAAAAGACGCCTTATCGGTACCAGCTCGCGCATCCTGTTCGAGCGTTCAATGACACCGGACCTGAGGTCATACTGTCCTGCAGAGACCACCTTGCGCAATATCACATCAAAGAACAAGGTAACAAAGAAGAAGGAAGAACCGGAAGAGACAGACGACAACCTGCCGGAAGTTATATGGGACAATATCGGATACCTGCTACCGGATGTCGATATTGAAGACAAGCGCAAATACATAGACTACTTCACTTTCAAGGCATTCAACGTGCAGCACGATGTACAGGCCGAGCTTGACCGCGCCGAATTCAGCGGAGACATTTACGGATATCTGTTGGAAAAGGGATTCACACTGGAACTTGACTCATCCAATATAAGCGAAGATACGGATATGTCTGATGTCTCAATAGCTTACGAGCTGGCGGAGATATCACATCTGAATGGAGAGACACACGCTTTCTGGTATGTCCATGACAATCAGCACTGTCTGTATTCCGGCATTTACTGCCCGCCCTGGAACATCGACACACAGGACATAAAGAGTCTTATGGTGTATGAACGCGTGATGCCTATGACGTCTATTCTGTCACTGATGCCGCTATTCTCCAATGGTCAGGTCAATGTAGGGCTGCAGCAGGAGGCTGAGAATGATACGAGGAACTATTACCTTATTGATATGGAACTCAGGAACTATGAAGGATTAAGTTCAAGAAAGGACCTGATGGAAATCGGGAAGAGAATCACGACAGTAACCGGCTATTCATCGCCATATCAGTTCTACAGTCCGTCATATCCAAACGGACCGATATTGGGCGATGTGGATTACCGCCGCACATTGTATTGGGAGCCGAATGTCATCACCGATGCAGAAGGACATGCCACCGTCAGTTTCTACAACAACTCACAGACATCCGATTTCAGCATCAGCGGTGCCGGAATAACCGCAGGCGGACAACCATACGTGCTGGAAAGCGGTTTCTGACAAGCACGGCCGCACCGGCTTCTTTTTAGATTGAAAAATTTGCGGAAGAAAATAAAAGTGCTAACTTTGCGCCCCGAAACCCCCATCATATAGATGGAGTAATAAAAAACAAAGATTATGAAACAAGGTATTCATCCAGACAACTATCGTCCTGTAGTATTCAAGGACATGTCAAACGGCGACTGCTTCCTGTCACGTTCAACTTGTGCAACCAAAGAGACAATTGAGTTTGAGGGTCAGACTTATCCGCTTATCAAGCTTGAAATCTCCAACACATCACACCCGTTCTATACCGGTAAGTCAAAGCTTGTCGATACCGCAGGCCGTGTGGATCGTTTCATGAACCGTTACGCAAGAAGCCGCAAGCAGTAATCCTTGCTGAGCATACAACAATCAGGGGTGGCTTTCCGAACAGCCACCCCTGATTGTTTCATTTCTGATTCTTCAACAACGTGAACCGTTTACCGTTCCATTCATACAAAAGAGGATCAGGTTTCAGGCACGAAGCACAGCGCAGTGAATCCTCACCGGTAAAACGGATTCCCGTATATTCAAATTCCATTTGCTCCGGATTATCAGTAAAGCGTACCTTTATACTATTGACCGGAGACATTCTATGGACATAGCTGACAGAATCCCGGCTAAGGCCATCTCTGATAAAGTCTTCAAGCGTAGGAATCCTGAGCAGACGTGAGCCGTCCAGCCTGTTCCAATTGGAGTCGTAAAAGTTTACGCGACTGTCAGAAAGGCCATTGCTGGTTACCGTATGTACCAGACATGCCACAGGAACTGAATCCTTATAGTAATAAAGTCTGATAGCCACCTCCGAATTGCCGGTATAGCGTATTCTCATGGAATTGGAGTCAATCTCCATCAGTTCGCTGTTTCCTTCCAGCCTGTTGCGTACCACAGATTTCATTCCGCTGTCATGAAAATCAAGCATATCAAGTCTGTTGATGCCTGACAACAGCGGCAGTACAGAATCAGGCATCGCAATAAACATATCACGCACATCAATGGCATAGGCCACCGACATACATAATGACAAAAGACATATCACAACTGATTTTCTCATACCATCCGCTAAAATAATATACCTGAATTAGAATCTGTTTTGAAATTATGAAACAAAATTATTAAATATCCACCTATTCTCCCCACCAAACCTGATACTTTGCGTAAATTGAGTATTTATACGTCAAAAACACTATCCGGATATGCTATATTCTCTAAAAACAATCCGCAAGCCGGAGCGGAATCGCCAGCGCTGCATCTGTTATGTTCCAGAATGATGTTGTTGAAGTCCTCAAGAGTTATTTTATGTCGTCCGACCTCCATAAGCGTCCCGACAATAGCCCTCACCATATTTCTCAAGAAGCGGTCGGCAGTTATCGTGAAAGCCCATAGCCCGGGCTTGAGTTCCGTCCATACAGCCTCTGTCAAATGACAGTCATTGGTTCTGGTGTCAGTGTGAAGTTTGCTGAAGCTTGTAAAATCAATATTCCTGACCAACATTGATGCAGCCTTGTTCATCAGTCCGAAATCCGGTTCATTTACAATATACCAGGAATAATTCTTCCCGAAAGGGCTCTTATCCAGCGATACGTAATACCTGTAAGTCCTTGATATTGCATCAAATCTGGCATGGGCACCTTCATTGACGTGAATCACACGCTGTACGGCTATATCATCAGGAAGAATGCCGTTCAACTTATTACAGACCCATACGGTATCCAAAGGTTCCCCGAAATCGAAATGCGCCACCATCATACGGGCATGTACCCCTGTGTCAGTCCTTCCGGCCCCGGTAATCTGTATATCCTTACGCAGGAACAGGGACAGGGATTTCTCTATAGTCTCCTGAACAGACTCAGCCCCCGGTTGTATCTGCCACCCGTGATAGCGTCCGCCGTCATAACTCAAATATATAAAATAACGCATTTACAGGCGATTTGCAAGATTCATCATATTCAATGCTACGAGAGCTGCGGTCTCGGTACGGAGTCGTGACAATCCTAACGACACAGGCCTGAATCCGCAACCCAGTGCAAATTCCACCTCTGAATGCGAGAAATCACCTTCCGGGCCTATCAATGTCACCACATCACTACCTGGTGTCAAGACATCGGCAAGATGGCTTTTCCCACCATTTTCACAATGGGCTATGAACCTGTCGCAGTCATTTACGGATGCGACAAAATGCCGGAACGGTGTCATTGGTAATATTTCAGGCAAATATGCCTTTTGTGACTGTTTCATCGCGGCAATTGCAATGCGCTCAATTCTGTCCATATTAATCACGTTACGCTCAGAACGTTCCGTGTTGAGAAAAACCACCCTGTCAACTCCAATTTCAACAGCTTTCTCTACAAACCATTCATTGCGTTCCATCATTTTGGTAGGAGCATACGCAATTGTGATATTTCCACGCCACAATGAAGTCTGCCGTTCACTTGAATTGACGGACACAATACATTTCTTTCCTGAAATACAGTTTATTACAGCATTATGGAAAGTACCCTTTCCATCGGACAGGATTATTTCATTCCCCTCCCTCAGACGCAATACACGGATACAGTGACCGGCCTCATCTGCAGGCAATTCCATCTCAGAGCGGACATCAGGAACATAAAATATTCTTTTCTCGGCCATTACTGTATATGAATAAAAAGCAAGTTGGAGTCGTCATCGCGACGACTCCAACTCAAATTAAAATCTAATACCATGAAAAACACGGTTACAAATATACAATCATTTTCAAACTGTGCGCAACACAGTGACAAAAAACACCCCCATTTAACACTATTTAACCGAATGTGGAAACATTTATTCAACATATAGCACCAATCCCTTAAGATATTCACCCTCCGGATGAAAAATATCAACCGGATGATCAGCCGGCTGGTGAAGCTGATGCAATATACGGACATTCCTCCCGGCAAGCGCAGCGGAAGTGAATACCGTCGTACGGAATTGCTCTTTTGTGACTACCTGCGAGCAGCTGAAAGTGAAAAGCAAGCCTCCCGGGCGTATTTTCTGGAATGCTTTCTCATTCAACCTCCTGTAACCTATCAGTGCGCGTTTCAATGCATCCTTGTGCTTGGCGAAAGCAGGCGGATCCAACACTATCAGATCATAGACAGGATTCATATTATCCAAATATTGGAATGCGTCCATCACGAATGCCTCGTGACGCATATCCCCTGGAAAATTATTCTCCACACCATTTCGGGTAAGTTCTATCGCACGGGCAGAACTGTCAACGGAATGCACCAGTTTCGCCCCGCCACGCAATGCCGCAAGCGAGAATCCCCCTGTATAGCAGAACATATTCAGTACGGTACGCCCTTCCGACATTTTCTCAAGCAGGGCACGGTTCTCACGCTGGTCAATGAACAGGCCTGTCTTTTGTCCGCTAATCCAGTCAACAGGCATTTTCATACCATATTCAAGCCACTCGTCACCATTGATAGGCCCGCCATCAAGATAGCAGTCGTTCAATTCTATGGGAGCCTTGTCCGGCAATGTGGTCTCTGACTTGTAATATACAGCCTGAACCTGGCCGTCCATAACTTTTTTCAGAGCCTCCGCTATTTCAAAACGGGATCTGTGCATACCTATGGAGTGAGCCTGAATGACAGCCGTGTGACCGTATATATCTATAATCAGACCTGGAAGTCCGTCCCCCTCGCCGTGGACAAGACGATATACCGTATGGTCTTTCCTGCCGACAAGCCCGAGAGCACACCTGACCATCCGCGCATTGTAC
Source organism: Bacteroidaceae bacterium (assembly GCA_024398595.1). Taxonomy (GTDB): domain Bacteria; phylum Bacteroidota; class Bacteroidia; order Bacteroidales; family Bacteroidaceae; genus Colenecus. The sequence continues at coordinate 27,916 of JAKSIX010000015.1, forward strand.
AGGCGTCCGATCCAGAAATCCGCGTCAATTGAAACGGGAGTGAAACTCAATACCCTGACAGCTATACTTCCCACCTGGATGTGTCCCACCGCAATCCATTCGTTACGCGATGTATAGACATCAACCACATCACCTTCCTCCGGATCTCCATCTATTGATGCTATGGCACCCGAGAAGACCCAGGGATGAAATCTTTGCAGCGATTCCTCTTTTCCTTTCTTAAGAATTACTTTATTCCGCATCTTTCCTGATTACCTGATAATTGCCGGACTGGCGAAGTTCCTTTATATAATTGTATATTTCAACACAAGCCCATGCATCGATTGCCGCATACTGACATTGCCCGTCAGACAGTGTGTCAGCCTCCCAATTGCTCAACTGCTGGCTTTTGGAAATGCGTTTGCCGAAAAGAAGCGCATACAGACGCTGCAGCCCTCTTTCCCCGATACCTATCTCCGCCACATACTCCTGCAGTTCAATGAAAGACTCGGGGACAAGACTGCAATGACGCCTCAAAGAACTGAAATCATCCTTGACGGACAGACCGACCTTGACGATATTCCTGTCTGCCAGAAATCCGCAAAGGAAATCCGGCAGTCCAATTATATTCAGACGGAACAGGAATGCCCTCTCCTGCGATGCAAGTTGGAGCAAAGCCGTCTTGTTCATGATTCCCTTTCTGAAAGTGGGCTTGGTCTCCGTATCAAAGCCGACAAGTCCCAATGCCGACAGATACTTTACGGCCTCACGCGCCTTCTGAATGGTATCGACCACAGTAATTGTACCAGGATATGTAACCTGAGGCATCTGCTGTATCGTGTTTTTGTCAATCGAGCTGTCTATTGTAATCATAATCAGACTTCACCGTAAGAATCCTGCTGGCTGTAGTGCAGGCTGTGCAATGCTCTGAGCGTATTTGTCAGTGTCTGTCCCCAATATGACACGAACTGCTCCCTGCAGCACACCACTGCTTCGGTCATAATCTCATTGACACCGCTTCTGAACGATTCTATAAAATTCTTGATTGGCTGGTAAATATCAGCCAAATCCTCCGAAACGGTCTTGCGGACAGGCACATCACTGTATTTCATTTCCTCCAAGAACACCTCAAGGTAATCATCGTCACTGCCGAGCAATGATGCCACATCCGCCCTGACAGCATCGTAATCCTGTTCCGTAACGCTTTCAGATAAGACAACAGTTTCATCGCTATCCTCCTCAGGCAACATTGAAGCCTTAAGATAGAGCAATGGCAAAAGTTTCAGCAACACATCCGTTGCCTGTGCACGTTCCTTACCGTTAATCTGTTCTAAAAATATGCAGTACTCGGCTGCAACTGTAACGAACTCTACTACGTTTTTCTCAAATACTATGGATGACTTCATATCAGGGGTGCGAAGTTAACATAAATCCATCGTAAAAACACATTTGCCATTACTGCTTTTTTCTATCTTTGCATTTCAGCAAAAATATGGCAATGAAAAAAGACAGGATATCTTCAAACAATGCAGAACAAGGACACAGTAATGTATCAGAAATGCTGGAAAGAGCAGGAAATGCCATGCACAACGACACATTCCGGTTCATTACCGGCGCAATACTGGCAGTACTGGCAATATTCGCTACAATAGCCTGCGTATCCTTCATATTCACAGGTGGAGCGGATCAGAGCATAACCCACAATGCCAGTGACATGGCTCAGGATGCAGCCAACAGTGCAGGTACCATAGGAGCTGTGGTCTCAGAATGGATTATCAACAGTTTCTTCGGATTTCCCTCATTCCTGCTCCTTTATCTGATATTCATACTCGGGTGCAATCTGATGAAGCTGACAGACTTCCGCATCGGACGCAACTTTGTAAGCTGCATGTTCCTTACGGCATGGCTGTCAATCCTTCTGAGTCTCATACTTACGCCACTATTCAAGGATTCGTACATTATTCCAGGTGGTAATCACGGTGCAAACGCCCTGACGTGGATGAACAGCAAGATAGGTCTGCCGGGAACAATTCTGGCATTGCTGCTGACAATGCTGCTGTACTGTGTATGGCTCACGCACCGCACCATTGAATGGGTGCGTAATCGCCTGACATTCAAAAAAGAGCCCGTCAATGCCACCATATCGGACGAGTCCGCTGTCCCCGAAGCCGATACTGACGGTACGACCGGGAATACCGTTAACCCTATATGTGACATACCCGAAGAACAGGGAAATGATGTCATTAAAGACAAAACTGATGATGAGGTCAATGATAAGGTTGATGAATTTGAATCAAATGATGATATATTTGAAACCAAAAAGTCCGATAATGACAATAACATCGAACTGGAGATTATAGAAGCCAAAAAGGAAGAGACATACGAGGGTGACTTCCCTGAGCCATACAATCCGAGACTGGATCTCTCCCACTACAAGTTCCCTACTCCAGACCTGCTCAAGCAATACGATGACTATGGCCCATCAGACAACAAGGACGAACAGCAGGCGAACAAGAACCGTATCATAAATGTATTGCGTTCTTTCGGCATAGAAATCACATCCATCAGTGCCACTCCGGGTCCGACAGTGACCTTATACGAGATAACCCCGGCAGAGGGTATCCGTATCAGCAAGATACGTAATCTGGAGGATGACATAGCTCTCAGCCTGTCAGCATACGGAATACGTATCATAGCGCCTATCCCGGGAAAAGGCACGATTGGTATAGAGGTGCCTAACGCTAATCCTGTGATGGTTCCGATGCAGTCAATAATCAAGAGTAAGAAATTCGTTGAATCCACATACGAACTTCCTGTAGCTCTCGGCAAGACAATAACCAACGAACTGTTCATGTTCGACCTGGCGAAAATGCCGCACCTTCTTGTGGCAGGTGCCACAGGTATGGGTAAGTCTGTCGGACTCAACGCCATCGTAACTTCGCTGCTGTACAAGAAACATCCGGCAGAGATGAAACTTGTAATGGTCGATCCGAAGATGGTTGAGTTCAGTATATATTCAGCCATTGAGAAACATTTCCTGGCAAAGCTTCCGGATGCCAACGAAGCCATTATAACAGATCCTGCCAAGGTTGTCCATACCCTCAAATCACTATGTACAGAGATGGATAACAGATACGAACTCCTCAAAGAGGCTAACGTACGTTCAATAATCGAATACAATCGGCTGTTCATAGCTCGCAAGCTGAATCCGCTCAAAGGACACAGGTATCTGCCGTATATCGTAGTGGTTATAGATGAGTTCGGTGATCTGATAATGACAGCAGGCAAGGAGATTGAGACCCCTATATGCCGTATCGCCCAGAAGGCACGTGCCGTAGGTATGCATATGATTATTGCCACACAGCGTCCTACCACCAATATCATAACCGGTACAATCAAGGCCAATTTCCCGGCAAGGATAGCATTCCGCGTGACATCAATGATTGACTCCCGTACCATTCTGGACCGTCCCGGTGCCAATCAGCTCATTGGCCGTGGAGATATGCTTTTCTCGCAGGGCGGTGACCCGGAACGTGTACAGTGCGCATTCGTGGATACCCCGGAAGTGCAGAACATCTGCGGCTATATACAGCGGCAGCAAGGTTATGTATCAGCATACGAACTGCCTGAATATGTTGACGAGAATGAGTCTGCCGGCGGTGGCGAAGAACTGAGCCGTGGAGAACTGGATCCCATATTCGAAGATGCGGCCAGACTGATTGTCGGCAGCCAGCAGGGCTCCACTTCATTGATACAGCGCAAATTCAAGATTGGCTACAACCGCGCAGGACGTATTATGGACCAGTTGGAAAGAGCCGGTATAGTAAGCGCACAGGAAGGCAGCAAACCCCGTCAGGTGCTGTGTATGGACGATATGGAACTTGACCAGAAACTTCAGGGAATGTTATGATCAGACACATTGCCGCAACCATTGCAACGGTACTTGTATGTATGTCAGTACCGGCACAGAATACAGAGGCTATCATTTCGAACCTCATCGGAAAAATTGAGAAGGACGGCGTGAAATGCGAGGCCACCATACACAGCATTTCAAATCCGGATGGAGACGGAGCAAAAGCCACTCTCAAAATGAAAGGCGAACGCTACTGTATGACAACGCCGGAGTCATCGTACTGGTACGACGGCAAGACACTGTGGTATGGCATTACCCTTGACGGAAATATAATCGAGACCTACATATCAGAGCCTACGTCAGAAGGAGCCGCATTATCCAATCCGTTTCTGATGATGAAACATCACGAAGGCTTTGACATATCGGCATCAGACTCCAAGACAATAGAACTTGCGGCAAAAGACAGGAAGAATGGCTCGTACGGAATCAAGGAAATGACTGTAATTTTGGACAATGGCGGTTTCCCTTCAGAAATAAGGCTAAGGATGAATACTGATGACGGATTCATCATCAGAATCGACAGATATGCCATCGGTGGAATAGATGATACTGACTTCACCTACCCTGCCGCAAAATGGCCCGATGCAGAGATAATAGATTTACGCTTATAATATGGAAAGAATCAAATGTCTTATAATCGGTTCCGGTCCTTCCGGATACACAGCGGCTATGTATGCCGCAAGAGCGACATTATCACCTGTGGTTTATGAAGGTCTCCAGCCGGGAGGACAGCTTACCACTACATCGACAGTAGAGAATTTCCCCGGATATCCCGACGGAGTATCCGGCGATGACCTGATGAACGACCTGCGCACACAGGCAGAGCGTTTCGGTACTGACATACGCTACGGAACGGTCACCGGGGTTGATTTCTCCAAGGCTCCATACAAGGTACGTATTGATGACGGTACTGAGGTTGAGGCCGACACCGTAATAATATCCACCGGTGCGTCAGCCAAATATCTCGGACTTGACGACGAAAAGAAATATGCAGGACACGGCGTCAGTGCCTGTGCGACATGCGACGGTTTCTTCTACCGCAAGAAGGTGGTGGCTGTCGTAGGAGGTGGTGACACAGCCTGCGAGGAAGCTATGTATCTGTCCGGTCTGGCATCGAAAGTATATCTGGTAGTACGCAAGACCTGGCTTCGTGCCAGTCAGATAATGCAGGACCGTGTGCTGAACAACCCGAAAATAGAGGTTCTGTTCGGCTGCAACGTATATGGCCTGACCGGTGACGGCAAAGTTCAGGGAATGAAGGTCGTGAAGAATGCCGGTACGGACAATGAAGAGCGCTTTGACCGTGAGATTGACGGATTCTTCCTTGCCATCGGTCACAAGCCCAATTCCGATGTATTTGCAAAATGGCTTGATCTGGATGAGGCCGGATACATCAAGACCATTGACGGCACTCCCAAGACAAAGATTCCGGGCGTGTTTGCCGCCGGTGACGTAGCTGATCCGCGCTATCGTCAGGCAATCACAGCTGCCGCATCAGGCTGTAAGTCAGCAATAGAGGCAGAGCGTTATCTGAACGAACTCTGAGAATCTGTTATCTGTCATTTTGTACGCTATTACTATTTCACTAATAATAAGATGAGAAAATTAACATTGATTCTTGCAGTTCTCGCATCAGGCACTCTGATGGCTCAGAACCGCGCCGGAGCACCCTCTCAGGCACAGGCTTCAGGACCTGTCAATCCTGTATTTGACAAGTATGTCCAACCGGACGTGTCATTTGACGTATATTTCGCTGAATCCAAGTCCAAGCCGGCCACTCCGGATGCACAGGGATTCATTCGTCGCTGGACTCTGCTTGACCCTATCTCCAAGCAGGAAATCAGTTCCAATACCCTATTCACCGACTCCTGGTTGAGGACTGAATTTGCCAAGGAGTATTTTGAGGGACAGAATACGGTTATCCCGCAGGATGGCGATTCCGTCACCGTGAAGATTCCGAGACGCGCCGCCAGAGGCGGAATGATGCGTATGGGCGGAATGGGTGGCCTCGGCGCCGCTCCGCAGCAGGCTCCCGCACAAACTCAGGCCGCAGCCCAGCCCGAATTCAACGAAGTGAGCCTCAAATGGCACAGCGTTGACAGCAAGCGCTACAACGTGAAGCTGTACCGTTTCGCCAAGAGTCTTGGAATGCGTCCTACAGAGGGTCTGTTCCTCGGTGTCACCGTAGTCAATGCTCCAGAAGATATGACTGTCCGTCTGGCCGCCGGTTCCAATTCCGCATCAATGTGGTGGGTCAACGGTGAGGAGGTCCTCCTGCTCTCCGGCGACCGCAGAATGGTTGTTGATGACGGTGTGTCCAAGGAATTCACTCTCAAGCAGGGTGCCAATATCGTCCGCTGCTCGGTCATCAACGGTCCTGGCATGAGCGACTTCTGCGTCCGTTTCATCGGTCAGGACGGCAAGCCTGTAACTAACCTCACAATCACCAACAAATAATATCGGAAGTTATGAAAAAGATATTTGCAGCAGCTGCTCTGTCAGCATTGGTAATGGGCGCATACGCTCAGACAGGTGATATTTTCATTCACGACCCATCGACCATTGTCAAGTGCAATGGCATATACTACACATTCGGAACAGGAGGCGGCGGCCTTATGTCAGATGACGGCTGGACCTGGCGTTCAGGCGCAGTGAGACCTGGCGGCGGCGTTGCACCGGATGCCCTGAAGATCGGTGACAGATACCTTGTCACATACAGCGGTAACTATCCCGGAACCCAGGGCAAGACTCACGGCATCGCCACAACTATGTGGGCCACCACCCTCAACCCGGATTCAGTGGATTATTCAGCCGAAGAGCTCGTAGCATGGGCAGGTGCCGATGACGACTGCTACTGCATTGACCCGGCTCTGCTTCTTGACCCGACCACAGGCAGACTGTGGATGTCATACGGCACCTATTTCGGCGCTATCCGCATCGTCGAACTTGACCCGAAAACCGCGAAGCGTCTGGAGAAGAGCACCCCGGTTGACGTAGCCATCGACTGCGAGGCTACAGCCCTGATGTACCACAACGGCTGGTACTACCTGCTCGGCACTCACGGCACCTGCTGCGATGGTGTCAACTCCACATACAACATCGTATGCGGCCGTTCACGCGAAGTGACAGGTCCTTACGTAGATAATGTCGGTCGCGACATGCTGCAGGGCGGCGGCAAGATGGTTCTCTCCGCAGGCAACAGAGTCACCGGTCCGGGACACTTCGGCCGTTACATCGAGGAGGAAGGCTGCGAGAAGATGTCCTGCCACTTCGAGGCAGATCTGGAACGCAGCGGCAAGAGCGTTCTCGGTATCCGCTCACTTCTCTGGAAGAATGACTGGCCGGTAGCTGCCGACCCGTTCAAGGAGGGCACATTCGAGATTGAGTCAGAGCGTAGAGGCTATGCTCTGGAGCTTGCAGTCGATTTCGTCAGAATGCAGGGCGCAGGCCGTGGCTTCGGCAATGCCTCCACCCCGAACATTCCTGTTCCCAACCAGATACTAGCCGACGTCATCGGTGACTGGCCAAAGGGAAACATCGACATCCGTCTGAACGACTATATGTTCCGTCCTCATCAGAGATGGACAGTCACTGCTGTAGGTGACAAGGGCGGCTATCTGGGCGCACCTTATTACAAGATTACCATAGAAGGTACCAACCGCGCTCTGGCAGCAACTGCTGATGGCGAGCTGACCGCAGTTCCGCAATATACAGGCGCTCCCGAGCAGCTCTGGCGCATCGAGCAGCTGATTGACGGCACATACCGCATCATCAGCGAGAAGGTTCCGGGCCACATAGGCGAACAGTTCGCACTCGTCTGCACAGGTGACTGCTCGCTCACCCTCGGCAAGTACAACTTCAATGACGTAAACTGCAAGTGGAACTTCCGCGACAGATAATCAGCACACGTCATTCATACTAGCATAACGACAGCAGCCACCCCACTCCGGATGGCTGCTGTTTTTTACCAGGACATCATGACGCGGAACGCTATCGGACCCGGCACATCTCCGGCAAAGTCGCTGTCTGTAACGTATATTGTCATACCACCGTTATAGTACTCGTAGTCTATGGTGCGTGTCCACCTCTGGCCTCTGTAGTTTTCGTAATGACGGACGCAGGGCAACGGAGCCTGAGTGTCGGCATTGACATACATATAGCAGTTGACCTGACCGAAGCGCAGGATGTTGTAGTCCAAATTGTAAATCCTGACATCAGCCTTGTAGTACCCGTTCAGACCGTCCGCATCACAGCACGCTGTCCAGTAATCCACGCAGAATTCAGCGCCGTACCAACGTACCTCATCTGTGGTTTCGTTACGGACTGTAGTAACATATCTCTCACACGACACCAGTCCCAATGTCATAATCACTATGGCTGTAAATGCGACCGTTTTCATAACTGCTTGTGTTTATTGTTATGGTACAAATGTCGCAAGAGGGAAACACCCTAAAAAGGGTTATTCCCTAAAGATTCAAGGGATTTTTCCAGCATGTAATAGGGAGATGCCGCCATGAGCGAAGTGATTTTCTACGGCGGCAGGACGGAAAGCGCCAGATCAGACGCTTTCATCTCCGGAACCACAAAATGTATTTGGATATGGTTTACTTGACTACCATACGCAGGTAATGGTGACCGAACAGAAAGACTTCGCCATCATAGCTGAAGCCCAGCGATTCATACAGACTGCGGGCTTTGGAATTGCCGGGCTCAACAGCAATTGTGGCGGTGAGTCCGGAGGCGGCACTCCGGCGCAGGAATTCCTCAAGCATCGAACGTCCGATGCCGTTATGCTGGAACTCAGGTTCGACGGCAAGCGAGTCGCAGTACATCTCGCCGGCACGGCATTCGTCTTCCATGCCGCTGAAGTCCTCATCTCCAAGAAAGATAGGGAATGTGATGTCGCGCATAGAACGGTACCGTGCGCCATCGTACGACACGAGTATTCCGGCACGACGTCCGTCACGCATTGCTATCATCGTATTCCTCCAGCTGTACAGAGTGTCCTCGCGGCGGCATATTGATTCCAGCACATCCATCTGGCTGTCACTGGGATTGTCTATCAGCAGAGCCCGGAAGACATTGCCGGCAATGAAGCGCGCATCGTAGGCACTGGCCGGACGTATTTCTGGTATTTCAGACTTTATAGTTCTCATACTGCAAAGCTATTCTTCCAGTGCGTATCGCATTTCCTGGAATAAATCGGTCATGCCGCCCACAGCATGACCGAAATTGAGAAATAGCTTATCACTCCGTATAACCGTTCATTATCAGCTTCATAGCATTCTCCTGCTTGAGCATCTTCTTCACGCTTTTGGCCACATCCTTTGACGTGATTCCACTCAGCGTCTTCTCCCATTCGGTCAGCTGGTCGCAGCCTGTGGTAAGCCATTCGCGCATCGTGGACTGGAAGAAGCTGTTCTCTCGAAGATTCTCATTGTAATTCTTGGTCATATACTCCTTGATCTTGCTAAGATTTTCGGCAGAGGGACCGGCAACTGCAAAGTCATTGAGAATATCCTCAATCTTGTCATTCAGTTCCTCTGCACGGGCGGGATCGGTCTGATAGACAATCTGGATACAGCTCTTCTTTGAAGGTTCATTCTGGGTCATCGGAACAACCGACACACCATATGTGCCACCTTCCTTCTCGCGTATCTCCTCGGTATATACAATATTCAGCACCTGACCTGCTATGTCGTTGGCCTGTACCTCCTTCAGGCAGTATTTGGACTTTCCGTTCCAGAAGAACACAACGGTAGCCATCTCCTGCTCCATCTTGCGGTCGAATGTCAGATTCCTGACCCCCTCTCCGAAATCGCTCACGTTGCGATACTTTTCAGCCTTGGCACCGGTCACAGGCAGTGAGCCCAGATATTGCTCAATCATAGGAACGAACACATCTTCATCTATTGCGCCAGTAAAGATGAAATCAAAGTCACTTGCATTGGCGAAGCGCTCTGCGGCAATCTGCATGACACGTCCGTAATCTATATTATCCACATCAGCGGCCTTCATCTGTGTCCTACGCGGGTTATTGTCATACAGCAGACTGTACAGCGAATCCTGCAGCGCAGTGTTCGGCTGGCTCTCGGCATTCTGCAGCACTGCCTTCCGACGTGTCTGCCATGACTGGAACGCCTCAGCATCGGCTCTCGGTGAAGTGAAGTACAGATATGTCAGCTGCATCATCGTCTCAAAGTCTTTGGGTGTGGTCGAACCGCTCATACCCTCACTGAGAATGGAAACACGCGGGTTGACGCTTACCTTCTTTCCTGCCAGGACCTTGTTCAGGTCAGTCGCATTGAACTTGCCCACTCCACCTATGGTATATAGGCTCATATTCTTCAGGTTCAGTGCCTCTGACTCTTCGTACAGCGATGTACCGCCCCAGCTGAACGCATTCATCAGAATCTCGTCCTTGTTGAAGTCAGTACTCTTCATATAAACCTTCACACCGTTTGACAGTTCATACATCCTGTACCCGAACTTTGAGTCCGATGTCTTCACGACCTTGCCCGGTGCGGGAAGCTCTGAAATCAGAGGCTCATCCGAAACCGTATCGACGTAAGGCTCAATCTCCTCAGCGGCCACAGCTGCCAGAAGTTTCTTCATCTCCTCCTCAGACGGATAAGTCACACCCTCCTTGTCAGGCAGCATTGCGGCTACGACAAGACAGGTATCGCTGACCAGTTCCTGCAGGTATGCGTTGACAACCTCAACCGGAATCTGCGGAGCCAGTTGCTGCAGCAGCGTATATTCATTTTCAATGCCCATAATGGGCTCTCCGTTAATGAAGTGCTGCACATATTCATTACAATAATCGTGACTCTTCTTCTTTTCGCGCTGATTGTACTCGGACTCCACATACGTAATGAGTTCGGCTTTCGCACGCTCAAACTCGCTGGCGGTGAAACCGCCGCGCACGGCACGCAGCATCTCGCGATACAGCGTGGTTACAGCCTTCACATAGTCATTCTCAGAACTGACTACGACACCGGTCAGCGCACCTTCCGTCTTCGCAATCATGAAATCCTCATCATCCATCTGCGCCTGGATGAAAGGCGGATCGGCCTGCTGTGCCATTTCCTGAAAACGCTGGCTCATCATCATTGCAACCAAATCCCCTGCCACATCCGTAATCAGGTAGTCCAAATTCTGTTTCTCTTCCGGCTTAATCGGGTCATGCTTCATCCAGATGTAAGTCTGGGCGTATGGCATCTCCTTGTCCTTGGCCTGTACGATGATAGGCTCACCGTTCTTCTCTACAGGAATATACACGCGCTCAGCCGGATTCGCAGGCATCTGAATCGGACCGAATATCCTGCGTATGCGTGCCTCAATGTCATCGACATCAATGTCGCCTACGACAATAATGCCCTGCTGGTCCGGACGATACCACTTCTCGTAGTAATCCCTGATAGCCTGATACGGAAAATTGTCAATCACCTCGACAAGTCCGATTGGCAGACGCTCTCCGTAACGGTTGTTCGGATAAATCCCAGGCAGAATCTGCTCGTACAGACGTATACTTGCATCGCGGCGCTGACGCCATTCCTCATGAATCACGCCACGCTCTTCATCAATGTCCTTGTCATTCAGCAACAGACCGTCTGCCCAGTCATACAATATGTACAGGCAGGAGTCAATAGCCGTAGGCTGCACTGCGACCGGTACATTATCAATATTATATACCGTTTCGTCTATACTGGTATAAGCATTCAGGTCACCGCCGAACTGCACGCCGATAGACTGGCAGTAGTTCACGATTCCACCAGCCTTGAAGTGCTTTGAGCCATTGAAGCACATATGCTCCAGAAAATGCGCAAGACCGCGCTGTTCCTCCTCTTCAAGGATGGAGCCGACCTTCTGTGCAATGTAGAAGTTGGCCTGTCCCTTGGGTTCCTCATTGTGACGGATGTAATACGTCATTCCGTTCTCAAGCTGTCCGATGCGGACTGCAGGGTCAATCGGCAATTTGGGCATCTCTGGCTGCTGAGCCTGTGCCGTTGTCAGAGCGGCAATAGCTATCGCCGCTGTCAATAACAGTTTCTTCATATTGATGATATTGATATTTCTGTTTTTTGAATTGTCTTTACAAACATATAAAAAAAACGCAAACATATTCCAGAAATCATTTGGAAACGTAAGTGGTGACAGAATTCGGTGCAAGTACAAGACGCACTACGGAACGTGTTATCCTGCCGGAGCCTATAGGACTCCAATGCTCTCCGTCTGAAATCCGCCCGCTCGTGCGGAAGCCTTCAAGTCTGCCGTGCCGGATACCGGTATCTGCCACATCTACATTAACAGTCTGAAACGTATCCGTTGAATTTGTGCATACAATCGTAATTTTCTTTCCTTTACTGTCCAATGCAGCAAGCATAGCAACGCCATTCACCCCACTCCTGCATCTGATCAGTTTGGCACCGGGTCTGATATAGCGTGAGAACTGGCCGAAAGCAAAATATTTCTGGGTAAGTTCAATCTCATTCCTGTCGTGATCCGCCCAGGCTGTGCCCCAATAGCCTCCATTCAGCCTCAGCGCACCCGTGTCTCTGCGACCCTTGTATCCGGACGCGGATACGTGCGTATCAATGACCTGCCACAGAACCCACGCAGACGGTTCCAGTTCTGTAATGTCGTATATTATCTTCTCGGCCAGCCACAGACCTGCCGCCATTTCACCGGCATTTGTACCAGACGTTCCGTTACCATCGACCTCGCTCATCCACAGATTGTAGCCCTCGTCACGGACTGCCTGTCCCAATTCGCGTATTGCATTTATACCATACGTATGGGCACTGATACGCCCTATCGCCTCTTTTGCATCTGCGGAATAGCTATGCAGTTCCTCCAGTTGCTTGCCGGGATTGGTCTCATCGCTTGCGGTCAATATCACGTCACCGGCTATTCCATAGCACTTCATCGCATCCGATGTCAGTTTCAGGATGCGCGACTGGGACTCTCCTGCATCGAAATGACATCCTTCCTGCTTACGGCTGTACGCTCCCCAATAATTTGTATTAGGCTCATTCATCGGAGCGAGGCTGCGCACGTCAATTCCCATTTCATTGCGCATATAAGCTGTCACATGAGCCAGATAATCTGCAAAATCCCCGTACGAGTCATCGCGGAGATTATTCTCATCGGCCTTGACATTGCCGGTCGAACAGCCGCTGTTCGTCATAAAATATGGCGGAGAATTCGAGAAAACCTCTATCCACGCATCCTGTCCTGCCGCCTTCGCAGCCGCTTCCAGCACATTCAGCTGACAGCTGTCGGCAAGATAGTCATACTCCGTATTGCCTGTAAGCGCATCGTAATGCAGCCACCCCGGCACATCGGAATCGGTACGCGTGATATGGTGATGCGACGGATCATCGCCTCCACCTATATTATATCGCATAATGTTCAGTCCAAGCCCCTGCTCCGCATCGAAAAACAGTGTCGCAGCCTTATCGGTCAGCACAGGATTATAGCCAATCCTGTTCGCCCACCAGCAGAGACTTGTCCCCCATCCTTCCCACACGGCATTGTTCGTCCCGATGACATCAGTCTTGGACAGCCGCACAGTATGTACGGCCTCCTGTGCCCGGCAAATTTCTGAGACAGAAAATGCCAACAGACATACAATCACGATGTTAAACGTCTTTCTCATTTCAAAACAAATTTGCTATTTCCGTTGAGAGTAATTAAAGTCCGTCCGAATTTATAAATAACTGGACGAACCGCATTATTATATGACAATCTATTTTTGAAATAATTTAATATCTTTGGCATCGTGTAATCAGCGACGTAATACAAATACAAATAACATTCCAATGAAAAAGCTTTTATTGTCCGCAAGCCTTCTTGCAATAGGCACGATGCTGGTTTCGGCAGCAGACCAGTACGAGTATCCGTTCCAGGACCCGAAACTGTCGTTCGATGAAAGGGTCGATAACCTTCTCTCCCTGCTCACACCGGAGGAGAAAATAGGACTGATGATGAACGGTTCGGTATCAGTTGACCGTCTGGATATACCGGCCTACAACTGGTGGAACGAGGCCTGTCACGGTATCTGCTACGACGACGTGACTGTCTTTCCGCAGGTAATAGCGCTTGGTGCGACTTTCGATGCCGACCAACAGTACGAAATATACACAGTCGTCTCGGATGAGGCACGCGCCGTGTGGAACACCACCGACCATCACCAGTTAGGCGTAAAGCAGCCTAACGGCAGTATATGGCATCAGGGACTCTCATTCTGGTGTCCGAACGTGAACATTTTCCGTGACCCGCGCTGGGGACGCGGACAGGAGACTCCGGGTGAGGACCCGTATCTGAACGCCGTTATGGGCACACAGACCGTCAAGGGTATGCAGGGCAATGACAGCAAATACTTCAAACTGCATTCCTGCGCCAAGCATTATGCAGTCCACAGCGGTCCTGAGGCAGTACGCCACTCCATCAATGTAACAGCAAGCGGCCGTGACCTGTGGGAGACATATCTGCCGGCATTCAAGTCGCTCGTTCTGGATGGCAATGTACAGGAGGTCATGTGCGCCTATCACCGTTACGATGACGAGCCGTGCTGCGCCAGCAATCTGCTGCTCTCCGACATTCTGCGTGAGAAATGGGGCTACAAGGGTCTGGTGGTGACCGACTGCGGAGCCATATCCGACTTCTTCAACAAGAACCAGCACGGCACACACAGCGATGCCGCCTCTGCATCGGTCGATGCCGTTCTCTCAGGAACAGATATAGAGTGCGGAACCAACTTCCGCTCACTGACCGGTGCCATTGAAAAGGGACTTATCTCCGAAGCCGACATTGACGTGAATCTGCGCCGCGTGCTTATGGCCCGTTTCCAGCTTGGTATGTTCGACCCGGCCGAGGATCTGCCCTGGGCTAACCTCGGGCTTGATGACCTGAGCAGTCCGGAGCATACGGCACTTGCCGACAAGGCCGCACACGAGGCCATCGTCCTGCTCAAGAATCAGGAGAATCTGCTGCCTCTGAAGAAGGATGGCATTACAATCGCTGTAGTAGGTCCGAATGCCGACGACTCACGCGTCATTCTCGGCAACTACAACGGATATCCGTCGAAAGCCAACAAGCAGACTATTCTGGAGGCAATCCGTCAGGCAGCCCCTAATGCCAACATCATATATGAGAAAGGCTGTGACCTGAACGAGGCATTCATAACCAAGCACTATGTATCAGAAATCAACGGCGGCAAGGGTCTGCACGCGGAATACTACAACAACACTGATTTCAGCGGCGATGTCGCAGTCAGGGCCGATTACAACGACAAGGTCGATCTGAACACCACATCCCCTGCCCTCGCACACGAAGACTGCGCCTGGGAATACGGTCTTAACCTGACAGGTTTCAGTGTCCGCTATTCAGGCAGCTTCACCGCAGACTATACCGGCGATATGAATTACTCTGTCCGTGGAAGCGGCAAGTACGCATTCCTCATCAACGGTGACACCATCTCGCAGGCTGCCGGTGGCCGTGGCGGTTTCGGGGGCTTCGGTGGCTTCGGAGGTTTCGGAGGCCGTGGCGGTGCATCGACCAAATTCGCTGTCGAGAAGGGCAAGACATACAACATCTCTATCGAGCTGACACAGCCTGAGGCAAGGTCGGCATCATTCTCATTCGACATCTACAGCCGCGGTCCGGTCGATTTTGCTCCGGTTATTGAGAAAGTTTCAAAGGCCGATGTAATAGTAATGGTAAGCGGTATCTCATCCGACATCGAAGGTGAAGGTCACGACCGTACCGCAATCGAGCTTCCGGAAATCCAGCAGAATCTGCTCAAGGAGCTTGATGCCACCGGCAAACCGGTCGTTCTGATAAATGTATCGGGCAGTGCCATAGGACTGGGCAATGTAGAGAGCAACTACGATGCAATGATTCAGGCCTGGTACGGCGGTCAGGCTTGCGGCAAGGCTGTTGCCGATGTACTGTTCGGCGACTACAATCCTGCCGGACGTCTGCCTGTCACATTCTACGCATCGACCGACCAGCTGCCTGATTACAAGGATTACAGTATGGATGGCAGGACATACCGCTACTTCAAGGGTGAACCTCTCTACTCATTCGGCTACGGCCTCAGCTATACCACATTCAAGTACGGCAAGGGCAAGGTTTCCGGCAAGCCAGAGTCAATGACACTGTCAGTTCCTGTCAAAAACACAGGCTCGATAGACGGCGATGAGGTTGTACAGGTATATGTGAAGTCTCTGGACAATCCGGATGCACCGATCAAGTCTCTCTGCGGTTTCGCCCGCGTGAACATCCAGAGCGGCAAGTCACAGACCGTGAAGATTGCCTTGAACAAGGAGACATTCTACTTCTACGATGAATCCACCGACGGTCTCGCCTTCAAGCCGGGCCACTACCAGATTCTCTACGGCGGCTCCTCACTTGACAAAGACCTTAACATCATCGAAGTCAAGCTGTAATCCAGTCAGCGATACATAATAGAGATGCCCCAGAGTAACAAACATCGCGTTACTCCGGGGCATCTTTCATACATTTCATAAAATGAATTCCATCAAAACAAATATCTTTCTCTATAAGTCTTCACCGTGAGCTTGATTGTGAATATTATCGTAGTATAGTCCTATCTGGAACCGGCCATAGTACTCGTGTATCATAAACCAGACATCGCCATCGGCAAGTGATTTCATCCCATCATAATAAGCCGCCAGGAATCGAATGAACCTTTCTTGGTCAGCAGTTTCATCTCCACTTGGAACCAAGCCCATAGCCAGCACTTTAGCCGGCACTTCCGCCTGAAGTGATTCTTGATCTGAGACTGGAGCATCCATTGACTCTTTGAGTGTAGCCAACTGATCTTTGGTAAAGAAATCACTGAACTTATCAAGAAGAGCGTTCATAAAAGCGACCTTATCCTGATCAGGGTCAAAATAGCTGAAGCTGGCTTGGTAGCGTTTTTTGTTGACAGAAATTTCATACGATATGTCTTCTTTTTCTGGAATCTCTTCATTCATACTAAGGTCCAAATACTTCCCGTTATCATAGAACTGACAAAGAAGAGTATTGAATTCTATTCTAATGCTTTCTTCTGATGTATAAGGGAAAGCGACATATACCCTGTCCACCAGATTATGGTTTGTGTGAATATAGATATCTACATTTTTCCCGTTGAACTGCCCCTTATAGCTTTCAGAGAGTGAATTATAGGTGAATCCTTTGTCCTTCAGCTTTGAAGCAAACTGCGATTCTGTGCCATCGATGGGAATTCCCAAAAACTTAAGTGCACCATTATCTTTCCCTGAGCATATTACGGAAAACAGTGCGAGAAATATTGATATAATCGTCTTTTTCATAAAATGTTATGTATTATTTGCAAATTTATTCATTTTAAGCAGTAAATCAAGAGATGTCACTCTAACAATAATCTTCCATCACATCACCCCCAGTCCATTCCCGGCCAAGAGACAATGTGAAGTACTTGACAGCGCCTTCTTCAGTGAAAAATGTTCGAATACTTTTGTGTATGAATGCTCCGTCACTGAACGAGATTTCAGCCAAAGCATAGTTTGTGGCACCGGATATTTCGGTAACCACTGCTAAATGGCTTCTGTCTTCAGACATAGCTGCGTCATATACTGGAGACTCAGAGTACTGATTGCGGCTAAAAATGGCTCCTTTCTGCAGACGCGAGAGATAATCTTGTAGTGGCGTAGCAGTAATATGTTGTGGAGTTAAAGGAAATTCAGTAGGCGTTTTCCACTCCAGTTGTTTTGCACGGGGAGTAAGCGAGTCCTTCAGGGCATACTGCTCCTCGATGTATTTCCTGTTCATTTCCTCAACCTCTTCAATATGCTTTTGATAATCGGACTTGAGTTCCCGGTGTATCCAATCTTTATCCCAGGATTCACCTTCAAATGCATCATTATCCTTGAAAACCC
>JAKSIX010000016.1 GCA_024398595.1 Bacteroidaceae bacterium
CGTTGGGATTCAAACCCAAGACCTTCAGAACCGGAATCTGACGCTCTATTCAGCTAAGCTACGGGGCCGATAACGATTGCAAAAATAGCAAATAATTCAATATGAAGATATGAGTTACCAATCAATGACACTCATACCGTGTTCCTCCAACCACTTATTTGCCTGACTGAAATGATGGTTGCCGAAGAAACCTGCGTATGCGGACAATGGCGAAGGGTGCACGGAACTCAGCACGAGATGTCGTGAACGGTCAATTACAGCACCCTTTTTCTGTGCGTATGAACCCCACAATATAAACACCAGATTCTCACGTTCCGCATCAAGTTTACTGATAACGGCATCTGTGAAAGCCTCCCACCCTTTTCCCTGATGAGACCCGGCCTGATGTTGTCTGACAGTCAGCGTGGCGTTCAGGAGCAGGACACCCTGCCGTGCCCAACGGGTCAAATCGCCGTTTGCCGGTATTGGCTTACCCAAATCATCGTGAATTTCCTTGAAGATATTCTGCAACGATGGAGGGAACTGCACACCATCATTTACAGAGAAACACAGTCCGTGCGCCTGCCCCGGTCCGTGATAAGGGTCCTGCCCTATTATCACAACTTTCACGTCATCGAAAGGACAAAGGTCAAACGCATTGAATATCAGTCTGGCAGGAGGATAAACCACACCATTCCGATACTCCTGACGCACAAAATCCGTCAGAATCCTGAAATACGGCTTGTCAAACTCATCCTGCAACCGCATCTTCCAGCTCTCATCTATCTTCACATCCATAAGCTATAAACTTTCCCACCGAATGTGATATGACATTGTAGGAAATATGGTGTGGTTTCCGGAGATGTCATATCACATTCACTTCGTATAATTCTCAAGTTTCGCAAGTTCTAAAATTCTGTCTTTCAGGGGCTGTCAATGCTAAGAAACTGTTTAAATTTATTCTAAACCTGAGTAATTCTATATCAACTGTATGCCGGCTTCCAAGCAGGCTGCACGCTGCTCTTCCGGCCAGATACTCGCCTGAATCTCGCCGATGTGAGCCTTTTGCAGGAACAGCATACAAAGACGGGACTGCCCTATTCCTCCACCGATACAGAGCGGAAGCTCACCATTCAGCAGACGGCGGTGGAAATAGAGATCCTTACGCTGTTCCTGACCGCACAACACAAGCTGCCTCAACATAGCCTCACGGTCAACCCTGATACCCATCGAAGACAGTTCCATTGCCCTGTCCAGTATAGGATTCCACACCAGAAGGTCACCATTCAGACCGTCAAACCCATCCTCATTGGGAGTGCTCCAGTCATCATAGTCCGGGGCTCGCAAATCGTGCGGTTCACCGTCACCTAGTTTTCCGCCGATTCCCATTATGAATACAGCTCCGTATTTACGGGTTATCTCATCTTCACGCTCTTTCGGAGTCATATCCGGATACATCCTGCGCAGCTCCTCGGAATGTATGAAGAACACCTCTCTTGCCAGGAACGGCTCCAGTTCAGGATATGTCTCATTGATAAGATACTCAGTCCTGAGCATAGCCGAATATATACGCCGTACGATGCGCTTCAGGAAAGCTATATTCCTGTCCTCCGGCAGAATAGTTCTTTCCCAGTCCCACTGATCCACATACAGTGAATGCAGATTACCCAAACTTTCATCGGCACGTATGGCGTTCATATCCGTATATATGCCATATCCTGCCCGCACATTATATTCCGCCAATGTCAGACGTTTCCACTTGGCAAGAGAATGCACTACCTCCGCACGCGCATCGTTCAAATCACGGATTGGAAATGTCACCGCGCGTTCCACCCCGCTCAGGTCATCATTTATACCCATGCCCTGCAGCACAAACAGCGGAGCCGTGACACGTCTCAACTGCAGACCGGTAGAAAGATTCTGCTGGAAGAAGTCCTTTATCAGCTTGATGCCCTGTTCTGTCTGCCTCATTGACAGAATCTGACGGTAATTCTCCGGGATAATTAAGTAACTCATTTTCTATCAGATGTATTAATACCAATTCGCATTGCTTATTGAATCACTGCGTTTCTTCACCTTCAGCAAATCCGCAACCATGCTGGAATTGGCCTGAATTGCCAGATTGTACGATGTATATGGTTTCAGGACTACACTACACGAAAGCGTGAAGCAGTGAAGATCCCTTGTTATATTCATTGTCGTTGTAGTAAAGTCGTGATTCCGGAAATCCCACCCTGAGGAGAAATTAATATTCCACTTGTTCGTCAGCTTAAGATTACCGGAAGCGTTAAGACTATGTGTAAATCCGTACGGATAGCGCATTCTGTCAGGGTTTATAGGAGCCGATGTGTCTTCGCGCATAGTTATACCGTATGAAAGCGACAGAGACCAGACAGGCTTGTAACTCACGTATCCGTCCTCATCGAGAGACACGGAATTTTCGTTTCCGCCATCACCGCCCTGTCCGTCACGCATTCCACCTTTCCCGGGCGCAGATGCTGCAGTTGCAATTGTATTCGAAGCGGAAGATTCATCGTCACCATTCCCCCTATGCTTCAGTTTGTCTATCTTTTCCTTCCATTCCCGCAACGTATTGTTGCTGAACGTGTATGAGAGATTCTGGCTCATTCCCTGAAAACGTCCGAAACGTCCGAACGAATACTCCGTCCGATCGCTGGTAACGACCTTGCCGTTGTCATCAAACTCATACGCATAAGTAGCCCACACGGCATTGAGGCTGAACGTATAATTCTTTGTGATTTTTATTCTTGTGGTTGTTGACAGGTCGCTCCAAGGTCTCTTGGCCGCAGCTGTATTATATGACATACTCGCACCAAGCTGGTCGATAAGAGGGATTTTCCTGACACCTGTAGTATCACGGTCTGAGCGTACTTTCATCTCTATGTTGTTTGATACGCTCATGGATATACGGCCGGATTCGCCTTGCGGGGCCGTTCCGTACATCATTCCGGAATATGGTGAATACGTGACTGTACGGACCTCCCCATCCTGATCTGTGTATACATAGGTATCGTAGAAGCCATACTTTGGATCGCTGAAATCAGGAGACATACTGTAAGACACCTGCGGAGAGAACAAATGACGGACCATTATCAGTTTGTCTCCGAATAACTTTTTCCACAATCCGGACGGTGTGTAAAAACCATACAGCTTGGTATTGGCGGATACAGCGAAATCATAATTATATACTCTGTTGAATCCGTACACAGTATCGCGTCTGACGGCATTTGCATCTTCGTCCCAAGACTGGTTTACACGACTGGTGTACCACCTCGACGTATAGTTGAATGACGGCGTGACATTGATGTTTTTAAGTATCTGGAATGTCGCGCTGACAGGTATTGAATGCTTTATTCCATTGTTCCAGTCACGTATGATGCTCTTATGGAACAGTTCGCTTTCCCTTGTGCTGATGCTGTTGCTGAGCGAGCCGTTGTAAGTGAATGAGATTTTTTCATACCACTTGCTGTCACCGGCTGATTTCTTGCGTTTGAACGGATAGATTCTGTTTACCGATACTGTCAGCGACGGCAACGTCATGGAGATTGTAGAATCCCGCATATTCTGCGAAAGGTTCATTGATGAAGACAATGAAATGCCCGACCTCGGGAAACTCTTCGAGTAACTTATACTTGAAGTACGGGTACTCTGCGAAGTCAGTGCCGGATTATACAGACTGGACAGATTGGAACGTTCGTAACTTGAAGTCGCAAAGTTCACACTTGCCGAGAAATTAGATGTCGGATTCATCTTGGAATCCTGCCTATGACTCCACTTGAGCTTGAAATCCTTACTCACGGCATAGTCCGGCAAACCGTCATCGCCTACTTTTGTCACCAAATAGCTGGCATAGAAATTGCCGGAGAACTTATAGCGTTTTTTATAGTTGAAATCGGCGGAAAGTCCCCAGGAACCCTTTGTAAAGATTTCCCCCAACAGTTTAAGATCCATTTTATCAGAAATGGCAAAATAGTAACCGCCATCCTTCAGATAAAAGCCACGGCTCATCTCATCGCCGTAAGTAGGCATTATTATTCCGGAGGCATAATCGCTGTTCGTAAACGGGAAGAAGCCGAATGGAATGAACAACGGCAAAGGTACTCCCATGAATTCCAGATACGCAGGTCCGAACACCACATCTCTGTTAGGGCGCACCTTGGCACGCGTTATGCGTATTCCGAAATGCGGATCTTCGTGATTATCGCAGGTAGTATATATCCCGTTCTCAATATAGTACTCGCCTTCTGAGCCTTTTTTCGCATCCCGGCTTGTCATATATCCTTCACCCTGCTGCGTGACTACATGATTTATGTAGCCTTTCTTGGTCTTGATGTTGTAGCTCATGTGTGTTGATTCATACGGAGTGGCACCATCCATAAAAACCGGCGTGCCAGCCCATTCGTCCAAAGAATCCCTGACACCATCAGCATATACCAGACTGCTGTCTATACGCATCCTTATTACAGCCGCTTCCAATGTAATATTCTGGTATTTTACTGAGCTGTTGCCATAGAGAGTGGCATCACCGCCCATCACCCATACCATTGAATCCGTGGAATTGTATTTGACAGGAGCATCCAAAGGCTTGTTTTCGGAGTCTATGCTGTCTGTCATTATCGAATCGGTCGCTACAGAATCTGACGGAATGGTCAGACTATCCGATAGGAGCGATAAGGTATCGGGGGGAATGACATCCGGCTGCTGGGCAGATATTCCCTGTGCGCACAGCAGAACAAACGCCGGAAAGACAAATTTCATAAAAGCCGGAACGGCAGACCCCTTCACTTTACACTTGATGCTATATACAAAAATGCAAAGTTATAGATTATTTTTAAAGGAAGTGCGTACTTCACCTTCGGATTGGTTACAGAAAGCGTTCACACCATTCCTTGAAACGTTCCACCTCCTCATTGCCGAATCTGGACAGACTGCTTTCAATATCAGCAACGCTTTTTTCCGCAGACCGGTGTGTCTTTGAATAGAACTTATCGGCAAAGCACACTATAGTTTCCTCTACAGACACAGGACGCATATCACGATGCGGTATCGGCAGATTCCTGTCTATTATGGCCTGTAGTGAGAGACCGGTTCCCGTATGCCTCTCACAGACAAGAGCATGTCGCGGAAGTCCCTCTGCACGCAGCAGTTCGGCACCAAGATATCCGTGAGCAATATACGGATTTGTCCCGAAGCAATGTATCGGTGCAGCATCTGTAAGATAAATTCCTATATCGTGCAGCATTGCGGCCTCCTCTATGAACTTATTGTCAGCACAAAGCTCAGGATGGGACAGGGAAATGGACAGTGCCTTATCCGCCACGCAACGGCTATGGGTCATCAGCAAATCATAAAGAGGCTTGTTGTCTGCATAATACCTGTCATACAGACATCTCCAGTCAATCATAATATCAGCGTATTGCCTTTATGACAAAATCGTATTCGTATACTCCGGGATGCAGTTTGTACTCATCAAGCGTAGTGGCTCCCCAACTATGCTGACAGGCAAGTCCATATTGTACCTTGTCTATATGCACAACCGTAAAATCACGTGGAGACAAATCACCGGCATGTCTGTTGTGCTTCTCCTGGCCATCGTCAAGATCTTCGGTAAGGTAGTTCAGCGAAGACATTGACAAAGGAGTGCTTCCAAAGAACTCCAATCCCTGACCATCGGCATCCAGCACTCTCCAATAGCGGATATCCGTCTTGTTTCCTGTTTCCTGCGGACGTATGTACGGGAAGTACTGTTCTTCCACGCTTTCTTTATAAAGTCCTATCCATTCAGAAGAGTTCCTGTCAGAATAATTTTCGTGAGGTCCTTTGCCGTAATATTCAATCCTGTTGAATTCCGGAGCCATCACCATTGTCATACCCACGCGGAAAATATCTGTTCTTGCCGCTGTTGCATCAAGTTTCTGTCTCACGACTACGCTGCCATCGGGTTTCACACGATATGACATTTTCAGAGTTGAACTTACATTGGCCATATCATAGTTCACGTTGATACTGACACTGCCGTCATCATTACGTTCAATGACAAATGCAGTCACACGGTATGCCGGAGATTTCCACGCACCCATCCGGCGCTGCAGGTTTGCTCCAAAATCATTATCGGTAGGAGCACGCCAGAAATCGCTCTTCAGACTGTAACCATTCTGCGTGAACTGCCTGCCGTCCACATCAATGTAATCAATCCAGCCACTGCGTCTGTTGAATGTATATGACACGCCGGCCGCCCCGACAGTCACCCACGCAAGAGCCTCATCTACAGAACATTCGCCCTCACCGGCAGACCTGTACAGCGATATGGAGTCCGGGAATTCGTACGGACGCACCTCAAACTGGTTCCTGGCTACAGCGTAGCCGGCCTTCAGCAGCGGAGCATCATTTTTAAGGACGAACTCCACACCGAGCATAATCTCTCCATCCGCCGGTACCTTGGCCAAGGCTTTGACCAATGCCGGAATTTTCATTGACTTCGTTGTCTGCGCAGGAATTGAAGGCAGATTCTCCAGACCGTCCGCGTACTGTCCGCCATTCAGGCTGACAGTCCAGTGCAGATTGTAAGCAGACAAATCTGTAAAGAAATTTTCGTTATATATATCTATCAGGCCCTTGCGCACATCTACCGGAGTCGTCCATATATTCTGATACTGCTGTCTGACTTCGTATGCATGAGGATTATACCTTCTGTCCGGAGCCAGCAGCCCGTTGCAGTTGAAATTCTGGTCTGATGCCGGATATCGGCCTGCATCGCCGCCATACTGGAAAATAAGTTGTCCCTCACTGTTTGTGCCATAGACCGCCTGATCCACAAAGTCCCAGATAAAGCCGCCCTGCAGCGGAGCACTGGAGCGGATAATGTCCCAATATTCCTTGAAACAGCCTTCGGAGTTGCCCATGGCGTGTGCATACTCGCACATTATGAACGGACGCGTATTTGCAGGATTCGAC
This sequence comes from Bacteroidaceae bacterium, assembly GCA_024398595.1. Taxonomy (GTDB): domain Bacteria; phylum Bacteroidota; class Bacteroidia; order Bacteroidales; family Bacteroidaceae; genus Colenecus. The sequence continues at coordinate 6,955 of JAKSIX010000016.1, forward strand.
TCATATTCGGCCAGTTCACGGTAATCCGGATACATCGGACAGTATATCTCGCAATGGTCAGGAGCGAATCTGGCACCTTCGTACTGCACGATTCGCGTCCTGTCATATTCTTTAATCCATTTATAGCAGTTCACAAAGTTCGGACCGTCTCCCGCCTCATTTCCCAACGACCAGAAGATGATGGCCGGATGATTCTTGAAACTGATGACATTTCTCTGATTGCGTTCCAGATGCGCCTTCGCAAACTGCGGGTTTCTGGCCAGCGTGCCAGCGCCATAGCCCATTCCGTGCGACTCGACATTTGCCTCGGCTATCATATAGATGCCATACTGATCGCACAGGTCATACCAGCGCGGATCATCCGGATAGTGACAGGTACGTACGGCATTGATATTCATTTCCTTCATAATACGGATGTCCTGTATCATACGCTCCAGCGGAACAACATATCCTCCGTCAGGATCCATCTCGTGACGGTTTGCACCCTTGAACAATACAGGCTGGCCATTCACCAGAACCTGCCGGTTCTTCAGTTCTATTTTGCGGAACCCCACTTTCTGCGGTATCACCTCCAGCAGATTTCCGGCATCATCCGCCAACGACAGATACAGAGTATAAAGATATGGAGTTTCGGCCGTCCACTTGAACGGAGCTTTTACATTCATCTTAAAACTTGCCTTGTCACCGGACAGACAGGTCTCATCCGTTGCAATGGTCTTTCCATCTGCATCCTGCAACGTTGCCGTCACATTCTTTCCGTCTGCATTTCTGCCGGTAAGCGATACTTCCAGCACCGCATCCCTGTATTGTCCGTCAAAATCCGTGGTGACAAAGAAATCCTCTATCGCCGCCTGCGGGCGTGCATACATATATACTTCACGCGCAATACCGGTAAAGCGCCAGAAATCCTGGTCTTCAAGCCACGAACCGTCGCACCAGCGCATCACCTGCATTGCCACAAGGCACTCCTTGCCGGGCTTCACATAGTCTGTGATATCGAATTCCGCCGCCACTTTGCTGTCTTCGCTGTATCCGACATACCTGCCGTCTATCCACAGCGACAGATTGGATGTAGCCGATCCCACGTGTATGTAGATTCTGTCACCACGCCATCCGGCCGGTATTGCAAACGACTTGCGGTAAGAGCCCACATAGTTGTTTCTTTCTTCAACATACGGAGGATTGTTGGCAAACTGATTCGACCAGGGATAAGACACATTCGTATAAATCCTGTCACCGTATCCGTTCATTTCAAGCAGACCGGGCACAGGGAACTCCGTCCAATCCCTATCATCATAATCAGGCGCATAGAATCCTTCCGGCCTTTCATTCGCATTCTTCACGAAATCAAAGCGCCATTTACCTTCCAGAGACATATATCTGTCCGACCCGCTGCGGGCTCCATCTTTGGCCACCTGCATATTTTCATACGCAAAATAATCCGCCACGGTCTCCCTACGGTTTATCTGATTAACCTCTGTGTCAAGCCATTCCGGCTGTTGGGCCACTGACGGAACGAACGACATCACCACAATCCCGATTGCAAACAGTCTCACTTCCATAAACAATATTTTTTATTGGGGCACAATTTAGCAAAAAAAAACGTACGCCGTTGATAATTGGGGCACAATAATATATCTTTGTAAGATAAAACATATAACCTGTTCTGCAATGGCTGACCGCAATTCCAATGACTTTCCCCGCTATATTTTCCCTGCTGCTCTGGCATTATCTGCCATAGCCATCTGGATAATATTGTCATTTCACTGTCAGGACTTACTGCTTAAGATAGAAAGCCGTTCACTCTTCCTGACTACAGATCTGTATTTCAAGGAACGGATGCTCTCGGTCGGAGGTCTGCTGACATATATAAGCTGTTTTCTGACATTATTCCTCCAGTTTCCACCCATCGGCGCACTGACAGCAGTGATATTATGGTGTTGTGTGACACTACTGACAAAAAAGACATTCCATCTGGAAGGAGGAGTCTCGGCTCTGGCATTTATACCGGCAGCCATTCTGATTGCCGCAGATATGCAATCCGGATATATGATATTCGCATACAGGGATCAGGGATGGTTTTTTCTGCCGTCGTTGGGATTTCTCACCACACTGACCGCCGTTTATTGTTACAACAGAATCGAGAACAACCGGAACAAACTGATATTCATAATTATCTGGACGTTGGCGGCGTACCCGTTATCCGGCTTCTACGCATTGCTCGGAACAGCTGCCATCGCGGTGCAGGCCCTGGCAAAGCCTTCTGGCAGCAATATCCTGCAGGCAGCGGCTGCCATAGCGGCAATAGCCCTGTTCCCCCGTTTTTGGAGCGGCACCGTCTATTACACCGGGCGCGTCGCCGCATCATATATTGCCGCATTGCCACAGATATTCGATATGAACGAATACCACACACTATGGATACCATATATAATACTTGTTGCCGCAACACTATTTCTGGCGTACATCGGTTCCACGACCAAGAGACTTCCAACAGCACTTCCAGACATTGCTTCGTACCTGACCGGCACTGTGATATCCATATTGTCAGTCTGGATATTCTGGTACGATGACCCTGATTTCATCAACGATTTGAAAATGGACTCTGCAATTGAGAGACAGGACTGGAAAGAGGTAGTGCGCATACACGACAGGGACACAAGACGTTTCGCCAGACACAATGCCAGAGTCTTCAGCAAGCGGAGCAGGGAACTTGAAACAGCATCGCATACCGACAGAGATGATATCATAGCCGGCTATGAATACAAATTCCATATTCCGACACGTACTATGGTAATGTACAAGGATCTGGCACTCCTACGGCTTGGAACGGCCGGTTCCCAGGCATTCTGCCATGCCGAAGGTGACTATATGCCGCCGTCTCCGGTAGTCATCTCTCTGGCAATACAATGCGGCAAACAGCTTTACTATAATTATGGTATTCCAAATTTCTGTTACAGATGGTGCATAGAAGACGCGGTAGAGTACGGATGGAGCGTTGAGGTTTTGAAATACGCAATACGCTGTACCGTGATAGGCGAAGACTGGGATATTGCAGACAAATACATCAGTCAGCTGGAGCACTCGCCCTTCCATCGGAAATGGGCAAAGAAGCAAAGGGAACTTCTGCATCATCCGGAACTCATCAGAGAGTCAGATGAATATCGCAGTATTCTACCGTTGATGTGTGGCACGGACGATATCAACAGTGACGAGTCCATGATTGAGAAATTCATTATGGAGCATTTCATAACCTACAACTGGCTGAACTCAACAGCCGAAGGATGCGAAGCCGCAATGCTATGGATTATGCGTGCCCAGAACATCAAGGCATTCTGGGCCCAGCTTGCCAACTGGATATTCACACACCCTGACAAGACACTGCCGAGACATTATCAGGAAGCTGCATACTTGTACGAACAGCTTGAAGGACGCAGTATTCCCAATCTGGAAATCAGTCCGGAAGTTATCCGCAGCTACGACAGATTCATGAAATTCAATGCATCCCATCCTATCCGTAACCTGAGAGAGTCAAGCTATATCTACGGACAGGATTTCGGAGACACCTTTTACTATTATTACTTTTTTGCAAGGGATCAGCAAACCCATTAGAACCTGTTTTTCGAATGAAACATACTTTTTACACTTCAGTCCTCATATCCATACTGACAGCATGTACAGTTCATGCACCGCAGCAGTATGAGCAATCGGGCGCAGCACCGGAACTTTTCCCTGACTACCGGAACATCACAGTGCCGTCAAATATTGCGCCACTCAATTTCAAAATCACCAGCCCGGGAGAACGTTTCATCACGGTATTCACCTGCGGAGACTACAGCGTTACGCTGAAAGGCATGAAAACAGATATGCCTTCACGCAAATGGGACAGGCTCAAGTCCTGCGGCAATACAATCAAAGTTGAGGTGTTCGCACGCAAATCCGGGAAATGGTCATCACACAGTCCATTCAGCATCACACTGGCAGAACCGATTGACCGATACATATCCTATAGAATCATACCGCCAGGATACCAGAGCTATCAGCAGCTGACGCTGAACCAGCGAGACCTGACATCGTTCAAAGAGAAAATCATACTCTGCAATTCACTTGTCCAGTCTGCAAACACAACCGGAAGCTGCATAAATTGCCATCATTACCGTAATTACAGAACAGACAACATGCAGTTCCACGTCAGGGAAGGAAAAGCAGGAACAATACTGGTGCTGGATGGAGAGATTCACAAGATCAATCTGAAGACCGACTCGACAAGGTCTGCAGGCGTATATCCGGCGTGGCATCCGACACACGATTACATTGCATACTCCAACAATCAGACACGCCAGGCTTTTTTCCTGTATGGCAACAACAGAATACAGGGATTCGACACATTCAGCGATCTCGTTCTGTACGACATCAAATCCAATACGGTCAGCATCATTGAGAATGCTCCTGACGAATTCGAATGCTATCCGACGTGGTCGCCTGACGGAAGGACTCTCTTCTACGTATCAGCTCACATAATTCTCAAGACGGACAGCGACGGTCGCCCTACAGACATACTGGACCATTTGCAGGATTTCCATTACAATCTGTATATGAAGCCGTTCGACCCGGAGACAGGCACCTGGGGTACAAGCCGGAAAATAATAGATGCCCAAGCCTCGAACACCAGCATCACATTGCCACGTGTATCACCCGATGGCAAATATCTGATGTTCGCGATGGGGTCTCACGGGGTATTGCACCTCTACAACAAGGATGCTGACCTCTACCTGATGAATCTCACGAACGGTAAAGTCAGAAATCTGCACGAGATAAACAGCGATGAAGCGGAAAGCTACCATTCCTGGTCAAGCAATGGAAAATGGCTGATTTTCAGCACACGCCGGGACAACGGTGTAGTAACCAGACCATACATCGCCTATATGAACGATGACGGCACTTTCACCAAACCATTCGCACTGCCGCAGAAAGACCCCGACTATTCCATAAAATTCATGAACGCATTCAACGTTCCGGAATTTATGATTGAACCTGTGAGAATCAATCAGCATAAATTCGCAAGATACATCAACAGGCATTCCTCCGAACCTGTAGGATTCAGGGCTAAGAAAGAGAATCCTTCATTACGGTGACAGACGAAAATGAGTACCGGATTCATACCCACATTGCTGTTTTCGGCCATATTGGCCGCTATCCCCTGCACAATCTCCGCTGATGACACATTCACCCTCGTTATCGATGCCGGCCACGGAGGAAAGGATCCCGGAGCCGTGAACGGAAAGAACCAGGAAAAATCAATCAACCTCAAAGTCGCCTTGCGCATAGGAGCACTCATAGAGCAGAACTGTCCTGGAACAAAAGTCATTTACACACGTAACAATGATGTGTTCGTGGAATTGTACAAACGTGCAGACATAGCCAACAAAGCCGATGCGGACCTCTTTGTATCAATTCACACAAATTCTGCAAAGAGCACATCCGCCCAAGGTGCTGAGACATACCTGTTGGGTGCTGAAGAAAACAGAACCAGCGCAAATCTGAGTGCCGCCATCGAAGAGAACAGGGCAATTCTGCTGGAGAGCGACTACGAAACACATTACGAAGGTTACAATCCAAACAGCGCAGAGAGCCAGATTATCTTTGAGTTCATGCAGAATGAATATCAGAAAGAAAGTCTCGACGTGGCTACGCTTGTACAGAACCGGCTGGTAGGCTATGCCAAAAGACACGACCACGGCGTTCATCAGGCAGGATACCTTGTTTTATGGAAAAGTGCTATGCCCAGCATACTTATCGAACTTGGCTACATCTCCAATGCTACTGACTTGAAATATATGATTTCCAGTCAGGGAATTGAGGAACTGAGCCAGAGCATTTATCTGGCACTGAAAGAATATATTGGACAATGGCATGCCAACAGAAACTCCGTAACCAAACCTGCTGTCCAACCTGAAATGGCTGCAGAATCGGAGAACGGCAGTATTCTGTTCGAAATACAGATACTGACATCCGAATCAAAGTTAGGCCGGAACAGTCCAAGGCTGAAGGGCTTGGATGATGTCAGATATTATATGGATGGCTCCCTGTACAAATACACTACCGGTTCCTGTGACAATTACGGGACAGCCCAAAAAAAACTGAAGGAAGTACGGAAGATTTTTAAGGATGCCTTTATCATAGCAACGGAAAACGGTCACAGGATTGACCTTCAGAAAGCCATACAGGAAAGCGAAAGCAACGGCAATAAGAATCCGTTTTGAAATGTTACAATTTAGAACAAATCTAAATAACACATTTTTTTTGGAATCTCACAAAATCAACGACAGACTGTCCAAAACGATTTCGCATCTGACCGGCAAAAGCTCACAAACTTTGCCAAACAATCAAGACAGCACTGATACCCAAACGGTTAAACAATTCCAAATCTTTTTTCCCCCACAAAAAACACCCATAGTATAAAGCATTGAGGAATAGTTATTTAGAGGTCATCAAACGCACATGGGCAACACTCACTTGCACGAATAAAATAAGATTGCCAACTTTGCATTGCGTTAAGCGGAAGGACTATTGATCACCAGTATGGACGGTAACAAATTACAGCAGAAATGGGGCAAATGCATGGATTTCATCCGTGACAATGTCACACAGGCCATTTATCAGACATGGTTCGCTGAAATAAAGCCGTTGAGATATGCTGATGACAAACTGATTATCCAAGTATCAAGTCCGTTCGTGTATGAGTATCTTGAGGCCAATTATCTTGATTTGCTCAAGATGGCCATAACCCGCAATTTCGGAGATGACACGAAACTGATGTACAGTGTCATTACTGACAAGGAAAACGACATCAAAGCGGAATACCAGTCCGTCAATCACACGACCACCGGATACAAGGAATCAACGGGTGTCGGCAACCAGAGCCCGACTGTACTTGAGGCTCCTCAGGTACAGGATTTGGATTCAATGCTGAATCCGCTCTACAATTTCGACACCTTTATTGAAGGTGTAAGCAACAAGCTTCCAAGAACAGCAGCGGAAACCGTCGCCGGCAATCCCGGGCACACGACATTCAATCCGCTGTTCATCTATGGAGAGTCAGGTGTGGGCAAGACACATCTTGCCAATGCCATAGGTATGAAGGTAAAGGAACTTTTCCCGGAAAAGAGGGTGCTTTATCTTTCCGCCCACCTCTTTTATATGCAGTATAAGGATTCCGTCATACACAACACTACAAACGATTTCATCAATTTCTATCAGACAATTGATGTCCTGATTATTGATGATATGCAGGAGATGGAATGCTGGCCAAAGACGCAGAATGTATTTTTCCACATATTCAACCACCTGCATCTGAACCAGAAGCAGCTGGTTATCACAAGCGACCGTTCTCCGAAAGATCTCAAGTCCCTTGAGGACAGACTTATCACAAGATTCAAGTGGGGACTGGTAGCTGAGCTTTCCCGACCGGATTTGAAACTGCGCAAGCAGATTTTAAAGGACAAGACCACACGCGACGGAATCAGTCTCGACGACGAAGTGATAGACTATATCGCTGAAAACGTGACAGACAATGTACGTGACCTTGAAGGCATCATAGTTTCACTTCTGGCCTACTCCACAACATTCAACAAGGCCATTGACATAGATCTTGTCAAGGAGATAACTGGAAAGAATGCAAAAATTGAGCAGAAGCCAATCACCATTGAGGGGATAATCGAAAAAGTATGTGATTATTACGGAATAGACGTTGAAAGCATACAGACCAAATCGCGTAAGCACGAGATTGTACTTGCACGTCAGGTAAGTATGTTCCTTGCACACAAGCACCTGAATCTTTCAACATCAAAAATAGGCATGTACGTCGGAAACAGAGACCATGCCACCGTACTGCACGCATTCAATGTGGTAAAGGACCAGATGGATGTTGACAGCAGCTTCAGAATGGATATGGAAAATATCGAACGCTCCATCTGAATCATATTCCTTAAAAAAGACGAACGACAGCAGTAATCGCATTGCAGGTTCTGCGCAACCGCGCTCCGGTTGAAGTCTGAAGTTTCAGTCAGCCTGCCATTTCGGCAATTACACAAAACGGACAACTTTTTGCATTTGCAAAATTTTTATATCACTATATTTCAGCACATTATCATTTAGAAGCGGAAAACTTTATTCACCTGTTGATAACTGCAACAAATATTTTTTGTACAAAATTAAGCCCTTTTATACTTTTGTCACACAATCAAAAAAAAGACAGACAAACATAAAATGGCTACCAACAAAACTTACACATTCGATGAGGCTTATCAGGCCAGCATTGAATACTTCGGCGGCGATGAGCTTGCAGCAAAAGTATGGGTAAGCAAGTACGCTATCAAGGATTCCTACGGAAACATCTACGAGAAGACACCGGAGGATATGCACTGGCGTATTGCAAACGAGATTGCACGCATCGAGGCAAGGTATTCAAACCCTATGAGTCCTGCCCGGATTTTCGAATTGCTGAAAGGCTTCAAGTACATCGTTCCACAAGGCAGTCCGATGACGGGCATAGGCAACAACTACCAGATAGCATCGCTTTCCAACTGCTTTGTAATAGGCATGGAAGGAAACGCCGACTCATACGGAGCAATTATCAAGGTTGACGAAGAACAGGTACAGCTGATGAAACGCCGTGGCGGCGTAGGTCACGACCTGACACATATCCGTCCGAAAGGTTCACCGGTCAAGAACTCAGCCCTCACATCCACAGGACTTGTTCCGTTTATGGAGAGGTACTCCAACTCAACACGCGAGGTCGCACAGGACGGACGCCGTGGCGCATTGATGCTGAGCGTGTCAATAAAGCACCCTGATTCCGAATCGTTCATTGACGCCAAGATGACGAGCGGAAAAGTCACAGGCGCGAACGTATCGGTCAAGATTGATGATGCCTTCATGCAGGCCGCCATTGACGGTACGCCATACACTCAGGCCTACCCTGTAGATTCGGCAGACCCGCTCTACACAAAAGATATTGATGCCACCGCACTATGGCACAAGATAGTCCATAACGCGTGGAAATCGGCTGAACCCGGCGTACTGTTCTGGGACACCATACTCAAGGAATCCGTTCCGGACTGCTACGCAGACCTTGGTTTCCGCACAGTATCTACGAACCCTTGCGGCGAAATACCGCTCTGTCCATACGACAGTTGCCGTCTTCTGGCCATCAACCTGTTCTCATACGTTGTAGACCCATTCACCGACAAAGCCCGTTTCGACTTTGATCTTTTCAAGGAACACGTCGCAGTAGCCCAACGCATCATGGACGATATCATCGACCTTGAGATCGAGAAGATAGACAAGATTCAGGAGAAGATTGCCAGCGATCCGGAGGATGAGGAAATCAAGCGTACGGAAAAACGCCTTTGGGAGAAAATCATGCGCAAGAGTACGATGGGACGCCGCACCGGTGTCGGTATCACTGCCGAGGGCGACATGCTGGCCGCAATGGGACTGACTTACGGAACTGACGAGGCTACGGATTTTGCAGAGAAAGTGCAGAAGACTCTTGCCATCGAGGCATACCGTTCGTCCGTGAATATGGCCAAAGAGCGTGGAGCATTTGAGGTTTATGACTGGAAGCGCGAGCAGAACAATCCGTTCGTAAACCGCATCAAGGATGCCGATCCCAAGCTCTATGCCGAGATGAAGAAATACGGCCGACGCAACATTGCCTGTCTCACAATCGCCCCTACCGGAACTGTAAGCCTCATGACACAGACCACATCAGGACTTGAGCCTGTATTCATGCCTGTATATAAACGCCGCCGCAAGGTGAACCGCGATGATGAGAATGTCAATGTCGCATTTACCGATGACAACGGTGACGCATTCGAGGAGTTTGTGGTATTCCACCACAAGTTCGTTGATTGGATGAAGGCCAACGGCATTGACCCCGCAAAGCAGTTCACCCAAGAAGAAATTGACGATATGGTAGCACGTTCCCCATATCATAAGGCAACCGCCCAGGATGTTGACTGGATACAGAAGGTTCGTATGCAGGGACGAATGCAGAAATGGGTTGACCATTCAATAAGTGTTACCATCAACCTGCCGGCAGATGTCAGCGAGGAACTTGTAGGACAGCTTTACGTGGAAGCCTGGAAGAGCGGCTGCAAAGGCTGTACCGTATATCGTGAGGGCTCGCGCGATGGAGTTCTGGTAGATGTCAAGGGCGAAAAGAAGGACTCAAAAAAAGATGGTCCGCTTGCACCTTGTGACTGCCAGCCGCGTCAGATTGTCGAAACACGTCCGAGAATACTTGACGCAGAGGTGGTACGTTTCCAGAACAACAAGGAAAAATGGGTTGCATTCGTTGGAATACTAGACGGACGTCCATACGAGATTTTTACAGGACTTCAGGATGACGAGGAAGGTATTATGTTGCCCAAGACCGTCGATAAAGGCTACATCATCAAGAATGTTGATGAAAATGGAGTCAAACGTTACGATTTCCAGTTCACCAACAAGCGTGGATACAAGGTGACCATTGAGGGGCTGAGCGAGAAGTTCGACAAGGAATACTGGAACTATGCGAAGCTGATATCAAGCGTATTGCGCTATCAGATGCCTATTGACCTCTGCATACGGCTCATCGGTCAGTTGGATCTCGGTTCAGAGAACATCAACAACTGGAAGAACGGTGTAGAGCGCGCTCTGAAGAAATACGTTCAGGACGGAACGATAGTAAAGGGCGAGAGATGCTCAGTATGGGGTTCTGAAGGCCTTGTATAGCAGGAAGGATGCCTCATCTGCCAAAACTGCGGTTCATCCCGCTGCGGATAAGTTAAAAACAGTTTCCATATATGCAGAGAAACGGTTTCACCCTTAGGGATGAAACCGTTTCCCGTATCATAAGAGCTCTCAGACTTTTACCGGAGAATATTCCGGCACAAGGCTTTTCATTATGAGCCATCCTATCAGATAGCAGACACCGCAGATACAGAACATTATAAAATAGCCCGCAGGCTTTCCCTCAAATCCGAGGAAAACCAATCCGTGCGTACCTGCATAATCAAACAGCAGCCCGGAGCATTTGTTGAAAATGAAACAGCTGATACCGCCAGCCATACCGCCAATACCTGTAACCGTAGCTACAGCACTACGGGGAAACATATCACTTACAGTCGAGAACAGATTTGCACTCCAGGACTGATGCGCAGCACCGGCTATACCAACTATTATCACCGGCCACCAGAAGGAATAGCTGCCGAGAGGCTGCGCCAGAAGAGCAAGAAGCGGGAAGAATGCGAAAATAAGCATTGCACGCATACGGCCGGCGTACGGTCCCATACCCTTCTTCTCGACAAATATGGTAGGCAGGTATCCGCCTATGATTGACAGCATACATATCAGATACACAGTGAACAGTCCCCAGCGGCTCTGCGGAGTATCCGTTGTGTATCCATAGACAGAGCTGATATATACGGGCATCCAGAACAGGAAGAACCACCACACGCCATCGCTGAAGAACTTGCCTGCAGCAAAAGCCCACGTCTGGCGGAAACTGAGACACTGCCAGAAACCTATGGTCTTCCCGTCGGCCTGCACTGATGCCTTATTTGCTGAGGCTTCCGCATCAGAATCGCTATGGATATAATCCAATTCACTCTGACCTACACGTTTGCTGCTTTCCGGCTTGTCATACAGGAAATACCAGGCTATCATCCAGATAAAGCCAAGTGCTCCTATCACGATAAATGCCATTTCCCATCCCCATGCCTGAGCTATGAGAGGAATACACAGAGGTGCTATAAGAGCACCGACCTGTGCTCCGGCATTGTATATACTGGTAGCAAACGCACGGTCTTTCTTCGGGAAATACTCCGCAGTGACCTTGTTCGCCGCCGGGAAATTTCCGGACTCACCGACAGCCAATATGAACCGCGCTATAATGAACATCCACATACTCACCGCAGATACGGCAAGCGCAATATTGCCGGAAGCCTCTATCAAAGCCTCCTTACCATCCAAGCCAAGCCAGGCTTGCGTTCCAGCTCCGCAGAAAGCGTGAATACACGCGCCGAACGACCAGACTCCGATTGCGCAGAAGTATCCCCACTTTGTACCGAGTTTGTCAACAAACCGTCCGATGAACAGCATTGCGCACGCATAGAGCAGCGAAAACCAACCTGTAATGTTCCCGTATGTGGCATCCGACCAATGGAATTCCGGTGCAATGAAATCGTTATACGTCAAGGACAGAACCTGACGGTCCAGATAATTCACCGTTGTGGCGAAGAAAAGCATTGCACACATTACCCAACGGTAATTTCCCATCACGGCCTGCGTTTTGTCATTTTTTGTCATAATATCATATTTTACTGTTATTCCGAAAAATACACACGTTTCACTCTGGCAGATACAGTTGATATCACTTCGTATGGAATGGTGTCCAGAATATCCGAAAGCACATCAACACGCAGGTTCTTGCCGAACACCTCGACCTGATCACCCTCCCGGCAGTCTATATCCGTAACGTCTATCATACAGACATCCATACATATATTACCGGCATAATACGCCTTCCGGCCATTCACCAGACAATATGCCCTCCCATTGCCGAGATGGCGGTCAAGTCCGTCGGCATACCCTATCGGTATGGCAGCTATTCTGGAGTTTCTCTTCAAAACGCCTTTACGGCTGTAGCCCACCGTATCACCGGCAGGAACATCGCGTATCTGCAATATCGTGGTCTTCAACGTGCATACAGGAGTCAGAGGATTATTCGTTATCGGGTCTATTCCGTACAGACCAAGGCCGAGACGAACCATATCATAATGGACTTCCGGGAATCTCTCTATACCCGCAGAATTACATATATGCCTTATGATATGGTGTTTGAAAGCCCCCTGCAACTGTGACGCAGCACCGTCGAACTTCTGAATCTGCAAGCGTGTGAATTCATCGAAACGGTCGCTGTCACTGCCCACGAAATGGGAGAACACAGAACGTGGGATAACCGCAGACTGGCGTTTCAGGCGTTTCACCAGCTCATCCATATCTTCAGGTGCGAAACCGAGCCGGTGCATACCCGTATCTATCTTGATATGTATAGGATAGTCTGTAATGCCGTTATGTTCAGCCACTTTCACGAACTCTTCCAACAGATGGAAACTGTATATTTCAGGTTCAAGTCTGTTCTCAAACAAAGTCTTGAAGGCCGAGCGTTCCGGATTCATGACCATTATGCCGGTTGTGATACCGGCACGGCGCAGCTCAGCCCCCTCATCAGCCACTGCCACAGCCAGATAGTCCACGTGCATATCCTGCAGCGTACGGGCCACTTCCACTGCACCGGCACCATATGCTGATGCTTTGACCATACATACCGTCTTCGTACCTGCCGACAGAAAATTCCGATAATGATTCAGATTATCTGCAATCGCCTTGAGATCGACCTCCAGAATAGTCTCGTGTACCTTCAGTTCGAGCCGTTCGCTTATCCTGTCAAATCTGAACCTGCGGGCACCTTTTATGAGAATCTGCTCACTGTGAATATTATCGGGCACATCCGACTCCAAAAAAGCCTCCGTATTGTCAAAGAATATTTTTTCCCTGACACTGAACATTGGCGCAACGGACGATATGTCACGTCCTATACCTATCAGTCTGTCAATGCCGTGTCCGGCTATAAGCTGGTCAACCATTCTGTACAGGGCCTTGGTTGACATACCTGTCTGCAGAATATCAGAAAGAATGAGTGTACGTTTCCTACCCTTCTGTTCCCGCCGTCTCGACATAAAGTCAAGTGCTATACCCAAGGAGGACAGATCCGAATTATAGCTGTCATTGATGATTACGCATCCGCGCTGCCCTTCCTTCACCTCAAGGCGCATTCCAACGGACTCCAACCGCCACATCCTGTCGCGTATGACCTCCTTGTCAAGCCCCATATAAAGACATACAGACAGGCATTGCAGAGCATTCTGGATTGAGGCATCGTCTATGAACGGTATGCAGAAATCGTTTTTCATACCGATATACGTATAACATATACGGGTTCTGTCATCCTGCTTGTCTATACCATCAATCACGAGAGGCTTTTCAGCATTCTTCATGGACCATGCAATTTCCCGGACAGAGATTACCGAACGGTTCACACAATCCTGGATAAGTTCATTGTCTCCTTCGTATATCACGACATCGCAATCCTGAAAAAGCTTCAGTTTCTCCATACACTTTTCCTGCAATGACGCGAAATTTTCCTGATGCGCCCCGCCTATATTCGTCAGGATTCCTATTGTCGGTCTGATTATCTTCCAAAGCCGCCTCATCTCACCGGGTTCAGATATGCCGGCCTCAAATATAGCCAGCTCGGTCGTATCGTCCATCATCCACACGGAAAGGGGGACACCAATCTGTGAATTATAGCTCCTCGGGGAACGCGTAATACGGAAATTTCCTTCCAGCAGCTGATACAGCCATTCCTTGACGACAGTCTTGCCGTTGCTTCCCGTTATTGCTACCACAGGCACATCGAACCTGCGTCTGTGAGCTGCAGCCAGCATCTGAAGTGCATTCAGAGCATTGTCTACCATCAGGAAATTCGAGTCCGCATAGTTATCCATATTGTCAGGCAGCCTTGTGACTACAAAATTACGCACGCCACTGTCATACAGGCCTCTGATATATTCGTGCCCGTCATTATGTACACCCTTCAAAGCGAAGAACAGAGTTTCCTTAGGAAAACACAGGGAACGGCTGTCTGTCAGAATCCAGGAAATTGATGCAGGGCACAATCCGTGTCTGACCGCTCCGGTCATCCCGACTATCTGTTCAATAGAATATGTCATACAAACAAATGTGAATACGATTGCAAAGTAATAATAAAATAATTGATTCTTACACGGAAATATTGTAGTTTTGCCTATTATACGAGAATTATGGAGGAAAAGGGGGGAGCGTACCTGCTTAACAGTATGGACAGTCCTGAAGACCTGCGGAAGCTCAAGGTAGAGCAATTGCCACAGGTTTGCGACGAGCTCAGGCAAATGATTATAGATGAGCTGTCCAGAAATCCGGGACATTTCGGATCCAGTCTTGGAACCGTTGAACTTACAGTAGCGTTACATTATGTATTCAACACTCCTGACGACAGGATTATATGGGATGTGGGCCATCAGGCATACAGCCACAAGATCCTCACCGGCAGACGGGACAGATTCTGCACAAACCGTAAAATGAATGGTCTCAAGCCGTTCCCGTCACCCGACGAGAGCCCGTACGACGCATTCACCTCCGGTCATGCCTCAAATTCCATATCAGCCGCCCTCGGTATGGCTGTAGCTGACAAGAGGAACGGTCACAGTTCCAGACGGGTAATAGCCGTGATAGGAGACGGGGCAATGGGAGGAGGACTCGCATTCGAAGGGCTGAACAATGCATCCTCTACAGACAACGACCTTCTTATAATACTGAATGACAACAACATGAGCATATCATGCAGTGTCGGAGGCATGAGGACATACCTGACACATCTGCAGACATCGCGCTCCTATAACACATTCAGATATTATACGGCAAAAGTCCTCAGTAAACTGGGTTTGCTTGACGACAGACGCCGCCGCGATATAATACGCAAGAACAACCGTCTGAAAATGAAGCTGACAAACCAGCAGAACATTTTCGAAGGTATGGACATACGGTATTTCGGTCCGATTGACGGGCACAACGTCCTGCAGCTTGTACGCGTTCTCAAGAACATAAGGAATATGCACGGTCCGAGACTGCTGCACATCCATACGGTCAAAGGAAAAGGTTTCAGACCCGCCGAGATGGAAGCCGATATATGGCATGCTCCGGGATTGTTTGACAAGAAGACCGGAGAAAGACTCGTGAAAAGCGTCAAAGGACAGCCACCACTTTTTCAGGACGTATTCGGCGAGACATTGCTTGAACTGATGAGAAGCAACAGCAATATAGTAGGCATTACCCCTGCCATGCCATTAGGATGCTCACTCAATATTCCGATGAAGGAATTTCCCGACAGATGCTTTGATGTCGGAATTGCCGAGGGCCATGCAGTGACATTCTCCGGAGGACTGGCAAAGGAAGGTCTTACCCCATTCTGCAACATATATTCATCATTCGCGCAGAGAGCATATGACAATATCATACACGATGTAGCCATACAGAAGCTGAACGTTGTATTCTGCCTGGATCGCGCAGGCATTGTCGGAGAAGACGGTCCCACACATCACGGAGCATTCGACCTGGCGTTCCTCCGCCCGATTCCCGGATTGACCATAGCATCGCCGTTCAACGAGCACGAACTCCGACGCCTCATGTACACCGCCCAGATGCCGGGCAGCGGTCCGTTTGTAATACGTTACCCACGTGGGCGAGGCGTGCTTACGGACTGGCGATGCCCGCTTGAACCGGTCAGGATTGTCACCGGTCCGGTTATCAAAAGTGGGAAAGACCTTGCAATACTCTCCATAGGCCTGATAGGCAACATTGCCCTCAATGCCATAAAAGAATTTGAAGACCTGTATCCGATGTACAGCATTGCACTGTACGATATGCGTTTCCTGAAACCTATCGACACGGCAATACTTCACGGAGTCGGCACGGAATTCGACAGGATAATCACGCTTGAAAACGGTTGCGTCACGGGCGGACTTGGAAGTGCTGTAGCCGAATATATGTCCGACAACAATCTGCATCCCGAGTTACGGCGCATAGGGCTTCCCGACGAGTTCATACAGCATGGTACAATCCCGCAGCTGCTTGAAATATGCGGAATGGATTCAGAAGCGATTCTGAAAGCTATGGCAGATATGCTTGTTTCACCTAAACGACAGGACGATGAGAATAATAATAGCCGGAGCCGGTGATGTAGGCACCCACCTCGCCAAGATGCTTTCCGGCGAGAACCAGGATATTACCCTGATGGACGAGAGTCAGGAAAGACTTGGCAGTCTTGACTCGAATTTCGACCTGTTGACACTGGAGTCATCACCGACATCCATCAGAGATTTGAGAGAAGCAGAGGCCGACAAGGCAGATCTGTTCGTCGCCGTCACGCCCGATGAGAGCCGCAACATCGTGGCCTGTCAGCTGGCCCACAGCCTCGGCGCACAGAAGACATTGGCCAGAATTGACAATTACGAGTTCCTGATGCCCAAATACCGCGAGTTTTTCGCCTCCATAGGAGTCGATTCGCTGATTTATCCTGAGATGCTTGCTGCCAAGGACATTGTCGATGGTATGAGGCAAAGCTGGATAAGACAATGGTGGGAGTTCGCCGACGGCGCTCTGGTTATGATAGGTGTCAAGCTGCGCGAGAACGCAGAAATACTCAATGTCCCGCTATATACGCTGGGGACGGACCTCTCCTATCACATAGTAGCCATAGTCCGCGATGACCAGACATATATCCCCGGCGGAAGTGACATCATCGAAGCTGGAGACCTTGTTTATTTTATGGCCAAGAAAAAGGACATTCCTTTGATACGGCGTATTGCCGGCAAGCAGGAATTGCCCGACATAAGGGACGTAATAATAATGGGGGGCAGCAGAATTGCAGTACGCGCAGCGCAACTGATGTCCGACAGCTGCAACGTCAAGATTATCGAACGGGACCTGGCCCGTTGCCACCGTCTAACGGAAGCGCTGAGCAGCAGAATTATGGTAATCAACGGTGACGGGCGCGATCCGAGCCTGCTTGTCAGCGAGGGTATTGACCATACCGAAGCTTTCATAGCCCTGACAGACAGCTCAGAGACCAACATACTGGCCTGCGTGGCGGCAAAGCGCTTCGGTGTAGCCAAGACAATAGCCGAAGTAGAGAATATCGACTACATCACAATGGCCGAGAAACTCGATGTCGGAGCGGTCATCAACAAGAAGAAGATAGCAGCGAGCCACATCTACCAGATGATGCTTGATGCTGATGTCAGCAACGTAAAATGCCTGACTTTTGCCAGTGCCGAGGTAGCCGAATTCATTGTCAAGCACGGAGCCCGTGTCACAAAAGGCTATGTCAAGGATTTGAACTTGCCCAAGGGTGCTACAATCGGAGGACTTATACGGGACAATGAAGGATTGCTCGTGTCGGGGTCCACACAGATTATGGAAGGAGATCACGTAGTCGTGTTCTGTCTGGACGGAATGATTCGCAAACTTGAAAGATATTTCAATTGATACACATACGTGTCATATATAGGATACTGAGTGTCCTGCTTGCAATTGAAGCAGGAGTACTGCTGTTGTGCTCCATCATCCCATTGGTCACAAGCGAACCTGACATGTTCGCATTTATGGCCTCAGCATTGATTACAGGATGTTGCGCCATGTTACTCAGCACCTTCGGGAAAAAGGGAAACCGTCATGATGGAATATCCCGACGCGACGGCTATGTGGTAGTGACACTCAGTTGGGCCTTATTTTCCTTTTTCGGCTGCCTGCCGTTCTACATCAGCCGCTTTGTTCCTGAATTCACAAACGCATTCTTCGAGACCATATCAGGCTTTACCACAACAGGAGCCAGTGTCATAAGCAATGTTGAGATACTGCCGCACGGGCTTCTCTTCTGGCGCAGTCTCACGCAATGGTTCGGCGGATTAGGCATTGTATTCTTTACAGTAGCTGTACTCCCCGTATTCGGGATTGGCGATGTACGTCTGTTCGCCGCAGAGGCAATAGGCCCGACACACGGCAAGCTTCACCCGAGAATCAGCGTCAGCGGCCGATGGATTCTCACGGTATATGCCATTCTGACAATAGCCTGTACCATTGCACTAAAACTGGTTGGAATGGGATTCTTTGACAGCATCAATCACGCGTTATGCACAATCGCCACAGGAGGATATTCCACACGCAACGCCAGCATAGGAGCATTCCATTCAGTTGCAATTGAAAATGTAATAACCGTATTCACATTCCTTTCCGGAATCAACTTCAGCCTGCTTTTCTTCATGCTTTTCAAGGGCAGGATAGGCAAGATGTTCTACGACACAGAGTTCCGTTCCTATTTCATTCTGACGATGTCGGTCGCAATAATAATCGCGGCAGTCATAACGGCATCAACCGGCAACGGTTTGTGGAAGTCACTGCATCTGTCGATGTTTCAGGTTATTTCCCTTGTCACTACCACAGGCTTCGTGACGAACGATGTATATAACTGGCCGGCACCGGTCTATATGATTCTCAGCGTAATGATGTGCCTCGGTGCCTGTGCCGGATCAACCACGGGAGGTATGAAAGGTGCACGCAGCATCATTCTGTTCCGTGCTCTGCACAACGAATTTTACCGCATATTGCACCCAAACGCAGTACTGCCCATACGCATAAACCACAAAGTCATTCCGGATTCAACACGTCAGACAGTCTTCACTTTCACGATATGCTATGTCGGACTTATCGCAACAAGTTGGATTATATATATGATTACCGGTATGAATATGTCCGATGCCTTCTATGCGTCAACAGCCATCGTCAGCAACACAGGTACGGCCGTAGGGTCCTTTGATGCCGCCAATTCCTTCGATACCACCCTATCCTGGGACGTACTGTCGTTCGCCGCCAAATGGTACACCTGTCTGCTTATGCTCGTCTGCAGGCTTGAGATATTCGCCGCCCTGCTCATCTTCTCCCCAAGTTTCTGGAAGCACCTTTAAAAGCCGGCTATCAGCCGCGCAACATCGTCGCGCATACGCTGATACTGCCTGCTTGCGCGATAATGGGTGTTCTCCCGTATAGCCTGTGCAAGTTCCACCTGCGCGTGCCGATATGAACTCAGCTCATTCTGACGCTGCTGTGCATGTACTGCCTGACGACCTATCTCAAGCTCGCGCTCGTGAATCAGAAATGCCAGAACAGGTTCCATCAAACGGGATATGACACGTTCAAACAGGAAATGCCCCTGCACATACAGGTAAGTTTCAGCGGATTCCACGCCAAGAGTGTAAAGTTCGTTTTTCAAGTTCTCCACCTCGGGAAGCATTTCCGGATAAGTACGTTCCATCCAGGCCAGTTTGGCCGATACACGGGATTCCAGATGCCTTAGAGACTTCTCCGGCTCACGTACGCTTATGCTGTCAATGGATATCACATTGTTCAGTTCCTGCATAGAGAAATCACTGTGACGGCCGATACGGTAGAAATGGATATTCCACGTGAACAACGGGAACACAATATTGGAATAGACTTCCATAAAAGCCTCTATATCAACCGGGCGGTTGTCATTCAGCGTACACTGTACGCATACCTGATTCAGACTTGCCGAATAGCACTGATAGTTCTCAATGGCATACGTATATGTCTGGATTACATATTTGTTATCAAGAAAGGCCCTCGATGCAAGCGTAGTTCCCTGCATAAGATAATCGTAATCGCTGTCCACACAGGCTATCATACTCTTACCGAGGTTATTGGCATCGAGACACCCGCTCAGAGCCGATTTCTTGCCACGCATAAGCCTGCCGTTCGAAGGCAGCATTATACTGAATGTCAGGGTGTCCGATTCGAACTCATCCAACAGCAACCGCCAGAACGCCACATCCTGATAGCTCTCCACGTATGCGACAATGCGCCTGCGCGTCCCTTTCGGGCGCAGACGGTTTGCCGCCTCTATATATTGCGAGCTGATTCCCTGTACCAGTCGGTTCATTCCGCTACCGTAATATCAGCCACGTCTGTCACGGCATCCATCCAGCCATTCATGATAACAGCCGGAGAATGTGTTGTCATTATTATCTGAACGTTAGGATTAATCTCACGGATACGCTCTATCAACTGCTGCTGCCAATCAATGTCCAGTGACACCTCCGGTTCATCCATAAGAATCACGCAAGGCCTGCCATCCATAACCAAAGCCGTCAGCATAATGACCAGCAGCTGTTTTTCACCGGATGACAGGCTGTACGGCAACAGTCTGACTCCAAACCTGTCAAACACCAGATCGTTACTCTCACGGACTATCTTCTTTCCGCTGTCAGCAAACAGTCTGTCTATCAGATCCAGAAACATGACTTTCGGCCGTGCCAGTTCTGCAGCTCTGGCAACCGTATCTGGGTCACCTGATGTAAGACACTCTATGGTGCGGTTGCCCACATTGACCTGATAGTCCAGATAACGGCGCTGCAGGCTGTATATCTGCAGGTCCAGTTCCGTCAAGGCATTACTGTCCGCAATCTTATCCATCAGATTACTTCGCAGCAGAGGACGGTCAATACTACGGATAACATCATATTCAACCATTTCAGCTTCCTCCGGAGCAAACACGAAACTGACGTTCTGTTCTTCCGAATTGGAAGCCGCGCCCGTCCTGAGCAGATCCAGCTGATCCGCCACCATATTCAGAATTGTGCTCTTGCCGGCACCGTTGACGCCGCTGAGAATATTCACATCAGGCCTGAGATTCCACACAATATGCTTGTGTCCCCACATTGCCTTAATCTCAATACGGCTTATATAATCACCATTCCTGTTATCCATGACAAACCGACATTTCCCGCTATCAGAAAACCTTACCGAATACAATGCCGGCAAATGTCTGCCATAGTATCTTGACATCAAACCACCACGAGTGATTGCGCAGATAGTACAAATCCAGTTCCAGACGCCGCAGCATTTTTTCCATCGTGTCGGTATAGCCATTCTTCAGCGTAGCGTACGAAGTGACACCGGGACGCACCTGATAGAGAAAACGGTATCGCGGATCTATTTCCATAATCCGGTCAATATAGAATTTGCGTTCAGGCCGTGGCCCGATAAATGCCATATCTCCCTTCCACACGTTGAATAACTGCGGAAGCTCGTCCAAATGGTGCAGCCGGAGGAATCTGCCTACTTCTGTCAGACGGGCATCATCATCACCGGAAGACAGTTCAGGTCCGGAACTCTCAGCATCCACCCGCATTGAGCGGAACTTGTATATATAGAACGGCTTACCGAATCTGCCTATTCTTTCCTGTTTGAAAATGACAGGCCCCCTGTCTCCTATTTTCAGCGCAATACAACATATCAGAAACAATGGGGAGAAAGCCACCATCAGTACGGATGACAGACAGAAATCCACCAGTCTCTCTATTTTACGCCCTGTTGCAGACATTCCATCAGCTATGAAATCTTCCTGCTGCCCCTTCTCCCGAATATGTGAATCTTTCGCTATCTTATAGGAATCCATAAATTCTATTTTCCGCCATCCTGTCATTATACAGTCCTCTGACGCACACACCACCGTGCATTGCAGCATCTGAAAGGCCCTGCAAAAACGAATCTGCAAATATATATAAAAATATGTTTAGCCGTCTGAAAAACGGAACACAAAAACCACATTGGTACAGGATTGCACAAATGGACATACAGTACGGAGAAAAAAGACTATTTTTGCGTCAGCTATGGAAACCCTCAGAGAATTGTTCGAACAATGGTCAGGTAGAGTTCCTACACATACAGAAAGCCTGAAAGCCTCCGGATCCGACCGCAAATACGTACGGTTAAGTTCCGGAGACATCAGCGCAATAGGCGTAGAAGGCACATCCACTGAGGAGAACAGGGCTTTCATATCAATATGCAGGCATCTGCACGCCAAAGGTCTGCCCGTACCGGAACTTTATGCCGTATCCGCCGATTGTACCTGTTACCTTCAGGAAGATCTCGGCGATACCCAGCTGTACGACTTCATGGCTGAATGCCGCAAAGAGAATGTCTATGACGGTGATACGACAGCATTATTGCATTCAGTCATGGAACGGTTGGCCGATTTCCAGTTCCACGGTGCCGACGGGATGGATTTTTCGGTCTGCTATCCCGTTGAATCCTTCAATCGCCGGAGCATATTCTGGGATTTGAATTATTTCAAATACTATTGCCTGAAGCCTTCCGGTCTGGAATTCAACGAAGACATACTTGAGAACGACTTTGAACGTATGGCCGGTATCCTACTGACAGACGAACCCTTCAGCACCTTCATGTACCGCGATTTCCAGTCACGCAACATAATGGTCTGCGGCTCCTCACCACGTTTCATAGATTTTCAGGGCGGACGGCGCGGACCTGTCGAATACGATCTGGTATCGTTCCTCTGGCAGGCACGTGCGGCATATCCGGACGAACTGAAGGACAATCTGACCAGTACATATATCAAATCCCTGTCAAAATACCGTAAAGTCGATGAGACCGTTTTCCGCACCCGCCTGATTCATTTCGTGCTGTTCCGGACAATGCAGGTACTCGGCGCTTACGGATACCGTGGCAACTTTGAACGGAAGCAGCAGTTTCTGGACTGTATGCCGGCAGCGATGGCGAATCTGCACGGAATTGCCTGTCAGCCAGTTATCAGAGACACCTACCCGTACATGTCGGACATCCTGTACAGGCTCACCGGACTGGCACGCTACAAGTCACCGCTGTCCTCCGCCGATGACAGACTGACAGTAAAGATAACTAGTTTCTCATACCGCAAGGGTATCCCCGAGGACGACAGCGGCAACGGCGGCGGATTCGTATTCGACTGCCGCAGTATGCACAACCCAGGGCTGTACGACAGATACAAGGCTCTGACCGGGCTTGACAATGAAGTGATAGAGTTTCTGGACAATCAGGGAGAGATTCAGGTCTATCTGCATAATGTCTATGGACTGACCGATGCCGCTGTAAACAAATATCTCAGCCGTGGATTTACCGGTCTTGCCGTAAACTTCGGCTGTACCGGAGGCCGTCACCGCTCCGTACGCTGTGCGGAATGTCTGGCAGCACACCTCCACGGAACATTCGGTGACAGGATACGGATTCTGGTGACACACCGCGAACTTAACTTGCACAGAAAGATATGAATGCCCTGATTCTCGCCGCCGGTCTCGGCACACGTCTCGGTTCACTTTCCGCAGACAAGCCGAAGGCTCTGGTCAATGTCGCCGGCCGTCCGATGCTGGAGCATCAGATACGGAAGCTTCGCGGTGCAGGCTTTGACCGCATCATAGTAAACGTGCATCACTTCGCCGTACAGGTAAAGGATTTTCTCAGTCAGAGCCGGTATTCCGACATAACCGTTTCCGATGAGAGCGATATGCTGCTCGATACAGGCGGAGGCATACGCAAGGCCTTTCATATAGTCAGCGACGACTCTCCCCTACTGGTCCACAATGTGGATATATTCTCGGACACCGATTTGAGAATGCTGTACCTGACGCACGTGAATAGCGGTGCCGATGTCACTCTGCTTACCGCAAGCCGTACCACATCGCGCTATTTCTATTTTGACAATGCAATGCGCCTGCGCGGATGGGGCAACGGAAATACAGGAGAGACACGCTCGCCGTTCAGCGGTTTTGACAAGGACCGGTGCAGGCCACTGGCATTTCAGGGAATACACGTGCTGTCACGCAGTGCCCTGCCACTGTTGGACAAGGTTGAAGAAAAGCGTTTCAGCATAACGGACTTCTATGTCAACTGTGCGTCACAGCTCCGTCTCAAAGCCATAGACGGCAGCGGCGCGGATTGGGTCGATGCCGGTAAGCCCGAGACTTTGCAGAAAGCCGGACAGATAGTTTCCAAAACATACAATGCAGAATAACCGAATATGAGCTCACCGAATTCAAAAGCATGGAGTTGGGTCCCGACACTGTATTTCGCCGAGGGATTTCCCTACGTTCTGGTCGTGACAATCTCTGTCATCATGTACAAACAGCTGGGTTTGGACAATGCCGATGCCACATTGTACACAGGATGGCTGTATCTGCCATGGGTCATAAAACCGCTGTGGAGTCCGTTCGTCGACCTGATAAGGACGAAACGCTGGTGGGTGCTGACTACGCAGCTGATACTCGGAGCCGGATTTGCAGGAATAGCATTTACCATACCTACTGCGGGATTCCTGCAATGGACTTTGGCCATATTCTGGATACTGGCATTCAGCAGTGCCACACACGACATATCCATAGACGGGTTCTATATGCTTGGGCTGACGGACAGCCAACAGGCATTCTTCGCAGGCATACGCAATACGGCATACCGCATAGCATCCATCGCCGGACAGGGCGGCCTGCTGATGCTGGCAGGCTTTATGGAGAAGAAGACCGGCACACCGGTCACGGCCTGGAGCATCTCGTTCATCATCGCGGCGGCAATCATGATATGTCTCACCATATACCACTCGTTCGCATTGCCGCATCCGGAAAATGAAGACACAAGCCATGTCACTGCAATCTCATTGCTGAAAGGCTTCATAGAGACATTTGTCAGCTACTTCAGGAAGCCGTACATAATACGTGCCCTGCTGTTCATACTCTTTTTCAGGCTTGCCGAGGCGCAACTGACCAAAATATGTCCGCTGTTCCTGCTTGATGCAATGTCCGATGGAGGTCTGGGACTGACTACGACCCAGATTGGACTCGCGCAAGGCACCATCGGAGCGATAGGTCTGCTGGCAGGAGGCATTCTGGGAGGAGCCGCCATATCACGCAAGGGACTCGGCTACTGGCTTTGGCCTATGGTGCTGGCCATATCCGTCCCCGACCTTGTATATGTCTATCTGAGCTACTTCCCCACACAGCAGATGTGGATAGTGACTCCGTGCATATTCGTGGAGCAGTTCGGCTACGGATTCGGATACACAGGCTATACGCTGTACCTGATATATTTCTCGCGCGGTGAGCAGAAGACATCCCACTACGCCATCAGCACCGGCATAATGGCACTTGGAATGATGCTGCCGGGAATGATTTCCGGCAAGCTTCAGGAGCTGATGGGCTACAGAATGTTCTTCCTGTGGATAATTCTATGCTGCACCGTGACATTTATAGTGACAGCCCTCATCAGATTTGACAAGGATTTCGGTAAAAAAACAGAATAGATATGTATTTGATTGTGGATAGCGGTTCCACCAAGACGGACTGGGGCCTCTGTGAGAATGAGAATTTGTTGAAGACGATACAAACGCAGGGAATCAACCCCTGCCATCAGGATGCGGCAACAATAAACAGGATTCTGGTTGGCGAACTGCTTCCGGAGATGAAGGATACAGCTCCACAACAGATTGAGAGAATACACTATTACGGTGCCGGATGCGCCACCGTAACTATATGCAATGAAATGGCCGGACTTCTGGGCAGCATTTTCACTAACGCCGCCATCACCACCGATAGCGATATGCTGGGTGCGGCCCGTGCGCTTTGCGGACACAGCGAGGGCATTGCCTGCGTACTCGGGACAGGCTCAAACTCGTGTATGTTCAACGGAGAGAAGATTATTGACCAGATACCGTCGCTCGGCTATATTCTCGGCGATGAGGGCAGCAGTGCGGCAATCGGGCGCAGGCTTATCAGCGACTGTCTGAAACGTCAGCTGCCCCAGAATGTAGCCAATTCGTTCATGAAGAAATACGGCCTGACCACGGATTCCATAATCGAGAATGTATATCGCAAGCCCATGGCCAACCGCTATATGGCAGGCTTTACGCCGTTCCTTGAGGACAAGCGTAAAATTCCGGAAGTCCACAAGATACTGGTCAGCTGTTTTCAGGAGTTCTTCCGCCGTAACGTGATGAATTACCGTCGGGCGTGGCTACCGGTCAATTTCGTCGGTTCGCTGGCCGCCACATTCTCCGCAGAACTCTCCGAGGCTGCGGAATCGCTCGGACTGTCTGTCGGAACGATAATGAAAAGCCCTATGGAAGGACTCGTAGCATACCACAATTTTCACTAATAATAATGTAGAATCCGTTTTGCCGATTCACCGGTTTTTATTAATTTTGCACCCGCAAAGCGCGGAATGCGCGTTTTGCTGTGTCTACAACATATTGTCCAACCAATTTAATTCTAATTCAAATGGCAGATTTCAAGAATGTGGCTCCTATCGAAGATTTCGATTGGGAAGCTTTTGAAAAAGGAAGTTCAGCGGCAGCTCAGACAAAGGAGCAGCAGGAACAGGCTTACGACTCAACCCTCAACAAGGTTGCAGACGATGAGGTTGTCAACGGTACAGTCATCGCTATCAACAAGCGTGAGGTAATCGTCAACATCGGTTACAAGTCGGACGGTATCATTCCAATCAGCGAGTTCCGCTATAATCCGGAGCTCAAGGTAGGCGACGAGGTAGAGGTCTATATCGAGAACACCGAGAACAGGAAAGGTCAGCTGCTGCTTTCACATAAGAGAGCACGCGCATCACGCTCATGGGATCGCGTAAACGAGGCTCTCAATTCACAGGAAGTCATCAAGGGATTTGTGAAGTGCCGCACAAAGGGCGGTATGATTGTCGATGTATTCGGCATCGAAGCCTTCCTGCCGGGTTCACAGATTGACGTAAAGCCTATCCGCGATTACGATGTATTCGTAGGCAAGACCATGGAATTCAAGGTTGTCAAGATTAACCAGGAATACCGCAACGTAGTAGTTTCACACAAGATTCTCATCGAAGAGGAGCTTGAGCAGCAGAAGAAGGAGATTATCGGCCGTCTTGAGAAAGGTCAGGTACTCGAGGGTACCGTCAAGAACATCACATCTTACGGTGTATTCATCGATTTGGGTGGTGTTGACGGACTCATCCACATCACAGACCTCAGCTGGGGCCGCGTGAACGATCCCAAGGAAATTGTCGAACTTGACCAGAAAATCAACGTCGTCATCCTTGACTTTGACGATGAGAAGAAGCGTATCGCTCTCGGTCTGAAGCAGCTCACTCCACATCCATGGGATTCCCTCAATGCCGACCTGAAGGTTGGCGACATTGTCAAGGGCAAGGTTGTCGTTATGGCAGACTACGGTGCATTCATCGAGATTGCTCCGGGCGTAGAAGGTCTGATTCACGTTTCGGAAATGTCCTGGAGCCAGCACCTGCGCTCAGCACAGGATTTCATCAAGGTTGGTGACGAGGTTGAAGCCGTCATCCTGATTCTTGACCGCGACGAGCGCAAGATGTCTCTCGGCATCAAGCAGCTCAAGGCTGATCCGTGGGAGAATATTGACGGGAAATATGCAGTGGGCACAAAGCATACGGCTACCGTACGCAACTTCACAAACTTCGGTATCTTCGTTGAGATTGAGGAGGGTGTTGACGGTCTGATTCACATCAGCGACCTGAGCTGGACCAAGAAGGTCAAGCATCCGTCAGAGTTCACCTCAATCGGTTCACAGATTGATGTTCTCGTTCTTGACATCGACAAGGAGAACCGCCGTCTGAGCCTTGGCCACAAGCAGCTCGAGGAGAATCCTTGGGACAACTACGAGGCTCTCTATACCGTAGGTTCAATCCACGAGGGCAAGATTATCGAAATGATGGACAAGGGCGCAGTCATCTCTCTGGCAGAAGGTGTCGAGGGATTCGCCACTCCCAAGCATCTTGTCAAAGAGGATGGTTCACAGGCAGCTCAGGGCGAGACTCTGGAGTTCAAGGTCATTGAGTTCAACAAGGATTCAAAGAGAATCATCCTGTCGCACAGCCGTATCTACGAAGATATCCAGAAGGCTGAAGCCAAGGCAGAGAAGAAGACCCGCAAGGCTTCCGCGAAGAAGGATGAGGAGCCTGCTATCCAGAATCAGGCAGCATCCACCACTCTCGGTGACATCGATGCTCTTGCAGCTCTGAAGCAGCAGCTCGAAGGCGGTCAGAACTGATTTCCCTGACATTCCACAAGACAAAGGCCGGAGCCCATCGCCCCGGCCTTTTGTACAGGAATCTGTTTCGTAATGGAAAAATTTGAGGTGACAATACTCGGGTGCGGCTCGGCGACTCCAAGCCACAGGCACTACACTTCATCGCAGGTTGTGAACATCCGCGAAAAGCTGTTTATGGTGGATTGCGGCGAGGGCACACAGATTCAGATAAGGCGTTCACGCATAGCTTTCGCCAAGATAAACCATATTCTGATATCACACCTGCACGGCGATCACTGCTTCGGTCTGATAGGAATGCTGTCATCGTTCGGACTGCTCGGACGCACGGCACCTTTATATATACACGCGCCCGCGGATATGTGGAATATCCTGGAGAAGGAACTTGCGTTCTATTGCAGCGAGCTCGAGTTTGAAGTTGTGTTCCAGGGATTTGACCCGGCCGTAATACAGACCATTTACGAGGACCGCTCCGTCAGGATTGACACCATTCCGCTGAAGCACCGCATTCCCTGTGCCGGATTCCTGTTTCTGGAGAAGCCTGTAGCAGACCACCTGAACCGCGAGATGGCCGATTTCTACAAGGTTCCGCAGTGGGACTTCGGGCGCATAAAGGACGGAGGCGATTTCACGATGCCCGACGGCACGGTGATACCCCACTCCCGTCTGACCTACCCCGCCGACCCGCCACGCAGCTACGCATATTGCTGCGACACCGAATACAATCCTGAAATGATAAATCAGCTGAAAGGCGTGAATCTGATATATCACGACTGCACATACAGCGTCAATGACGTGGAGCGCGCCAGACTGCATCACCACAGCACAGCCGTGGAGGCAGCCAAAACAGCACTCGCGGCAGGCGCATCGCATCTGGCACTGGGACATTTCTCCGCCAGATACGACGACGAGAGCATTCTGCTACGGGAGGCACAGGAGATTTTTCCTGACACCGTGCTTTCAAAAGAAGGTCTCACAATCCCCGTTAACTGATAATCTCCTGAATTTTTTTCCTATCTTCGCGGAATCAAACCTGATGCAGGAGGCAAATGGCATTTGATGAGAAGAAAGTAATTGAGATGCTCCGCGCAGACGATGCGTCAAAGAGCAGGGCATTCGAGGAGATTGTCAGGACATTCAGCGAGCAGCTGTACTGGCAGATCCGTCACATGGTGTATTCTCACGACGATGCCAACGACCTGCTGCAAAACACTTTCATCAAGGCCTGGCAGAACATCGACTCATTTCAGGGGTACTCCAAAATATCGACCTGGCTGTACAGGATAGCCATCAACGAGACGCTTACATTCATCAACAGGCAGAAGGCGATTCAGACGGTAGCCATTGACGATCCGGACGTGAACCTGGACGAACGGCTGGAGGGAGACCCGTACTTCGACGGCAACGAGACAGAGGAACAGCTGCAGCAGGCGATAGCCACACTGCCGGAAAAGCAGCGTATGGTGTTCAATATGAAATATTTTGATGAGATGAAGTATGAAGATATGTCTGAAATACTCGGAACAAGCGTCGGAGCGCTCAAGGCATCATATCATATTGCGGTGAAGAAAATCGAAGACTATTTCAATAATCTGGATTAAACCTTTTTTATTATCAGATGTCAAAAAAGCAAATGAAAAAGGAAGATACATTAATATTGGAAAAATGTGGTAACCGGAGGCCGTTCACAACCCCGGAGGGTTATTTTGATAATCTGACGGCCAATATCATGGCAGCGTTACCGGAGATTCAGCACGAGAAGCCTGCGAAGGTTACTCCTTGGACCAGAATGAAGGTGTGGGTTTATGCAGCCGCATCGTTCATCGGTATGTTCTTTATCATTAACACGGCAGTCAGCCTGACAGATGGCAAATACGATGTCAAGACCGCCGAGGCTCCATCGCAGGTGTATTCAGACGAATACATCGAGTCATTCTTCGAGACCGCGATGGTTGATGAATATACACTTTACTGCTCACTTACCAACACAGGAGGATTCAACCATCTATGAGAAAAATCGCATTCATATTGCTGACTCTTATGCTCGTGGCTGGACAGACGGTCAATGCGCAGTTCTTCGGATTCGGAGGGAACAGGAAGCCTGCCGGGAATCAGGACAAGGAGGAACAGGCCGAGCATCGCACCCCGCAGTTCTCTCCCGAAGAGTTCAGGAACAGGCAGCAGAAGTATCTGACCGACAAGTCTGGACTGACCGAGGACGAGGCTGGGAAGTTCTTCCCTATTTACTTCGAGCTTCAGCAGAAAAAGAACGAAATCAATGCAAACGCCAGACAGACTGTCAATATGCGCAGCGAGAGCGGCCATCTGTCAGACGAGGAATACACGAAGCTGATTGACAATCTGGCCGATGCCAAGATCCGGACAGCCAAACTGGAGAAGGAATATCTGGAGAAATTCAAGAAGATTGTTCCAGCCGGCAAACTGCTGAGGATCCAGATTGCCGAGACACAGTTCGCAAGCGATATGATCAAGGAAATGCAGCGTCCGGCCCAGCACAATATGATGGGACTTTATCATTTCCCGGGCACAATGAATATGCATAACCCTATGATGCAGTCTCCGTTCCCGACTCCATTCGGATTCCAGGCACCCGGCAACGGCAACAATACTC
Organism: Bacteroidaceae bacterium; assembly: GCA_024398595.1. Lineage (GTDB taxonomy): Bacteria > Bacteroidota > Bacteroidia > Bacteroidales > Bacteroidaceae > Colenecus. The sequence goes on from JAKSIX010000016.1 coordinate 38,191, forward strand.
CGACCCCGCACTGGCCTATGCAGCCTATGGGACAAGGCAGCCAGCCGACAGACAAGAACAGCAAATAATTAATCTCATTAGATAGAAGTAATTGTTATGAAGAAGTATTTTCTCGCAGCCGCTGTGCTGACAGTGTTGGCAGGTGGAGTTTACGCACAGGAGCCCAGCATCCCTATGGGTATGTTCGGTGGAGCGCCAACCAATGTGAAGTTTGATCCGTACGTAGCAGCTCCCGAGGGCTTTGACCAGGAACGCGAGGGTATTGACCGCGGTACTGTGGAACTTATAGAATACGCATCTGAATCGGTAGGTACCACACGCAAATGCAACGTATATCTGCCACCTAAGTATGACCCGAAGAAAAAGTACAGCGTGCTGTATCTGCTTCACGGTATTGGCGGTGACGAATGGGAATGGATGAACGACGGTGGTGTACCGAACATCATTATGGATAACCTCTATGCTGACAAGAAAGTTGCCGACATGATTGTTGTAATGCCTAACGGCCGTGCAGCAAAGAATGACTCTCGTGACGGCGGAATGGGTTCATTCATGGCGTTCAACGATTTCGACAAGGATCTCATCGGCAGCCTTATTCCTGCCATTGAGAACAAGTACAGCGTATATACAGACAAGAATCACCGCGCTATTGCCGGTCTGTCAATGGGTGGTGGCCAGTCCTTGAACTTCGGTCTTGCCAATATGGACAAGTTCGCCTACGTAGGCGGCTTCTCATCAGCCCCGAACACCAGGACTCCGCAGCAGCTGATTCCGGATGTGGAGAAGACCAAGGCTGAGAACAAGCTTCTCTGGATGGTTTGCGGCGGTGCCGACGGTCTGATGAGCAACAGCTCACGTCTGAAGGCTTTCTGCGACGAGAACGGCGTTCCCTGCACATTGATAGAGTATCCGCAGGGAGAGCACAACTTCGTGGTATGGAAATACGGTCTGTATAATTTTGCTCAGTTGATTTTTAAATAATTGGAAGATATGAAGACAAGAATTTTATCAGTTCTCGCATTGCTGCTTGCTGTTACATCAGTATCAGCCGCGAAGAAGGACAAGAACGAGGAGGCTGCTCCGATCTATGCAATCAAATCAGGTATCATCATCACAACAACCGATATGGCTGCTATGCGTGAGCGCTTTGAGAATATTGACACAGCCGCTATGCGTGAGCGTTTCGGCAATATGGGCGGTGGTGCAAACATCACTCCGGAGATGCGTGAGCGCTTCGCCAACCGTCAGGGCGGCGAGGGTATGCCTGAGGGTATGCCGGCATTCAACTGGGATGAGAATGCAGAGAACGTGACTATGGTCTATTTCGATGACTATGGCGCAAAACAGGCTACAGTATCAAAGATGGGTGGACGTACCACACGTACCATCACCGATGCTGACGGTGCCACAATTACCATCAACGAGGAGCAGAAGACAGCTACCAAGATGCCGGCGATGAACTTCAGAGGTATGGGTGGCGGCTTCGGCGGCGGTTTCGGAGGTGGCTTCGGTATGGGTGGTACCACATCTGCACCTGTCAACTTCAATGCTCTGGATGCCAAGACCATCAAGAAGAACAAGGTTCAGGAACTCGGTACCGAGGTAATCGCAGGCAGAGAGTGTACAATCTATTCTGTAAGAGTACTTATGATGCAGCAGTATCAGACCAACAGATACTGGGTATATAAAGGTATCGTAATGCAGTCAGAGACAGCAGGCTTTATGGATGACGAGCCGATGCTGAACACCGTCACAGAGCTTCAGGAATGTGAAGTTCCGGCTGACATCTTCACTGTTCCGGAGGGCATCAAGGTCACTGAAAGAGATTTCGGCGGCATGGGCTTCGGCGGCGGTATGATGATGGGTGGCGGCGACTTCGGTGGCGGCATGGGCGGCGGTTTCGGAGGCGGCATGGGCGGCTTCGGAGGCGGTATGGGCTTCTAAGTCTTACTGATAAGCAACCACGCATAAAACTACAATCCCGGAGGACATCAAAATTCTCCGGGATTGCTTTATTATCCAGACGATAGTTGTTAATATTTGTTAAATACGGTTATTCTATTGATTTGAAATTTGGAGCATTGCATCGGATTGCCTTACATTTGCGGTGTATTAGTTGATTAGTACACTAAAACAATGAAAATATGATTGAAATTCAGCATCTCGATTTCGCCTATAATGGCAACAAAGTTCTGGAGAACATATCAATGCAGATGAACGACGGCTGCATTTACGGTCTCCTCGGTGAAAACGGTGTCGGCAAGACCACGCTGCTCACACTTCTCTGCGGTCTGAAAAAGCCGAAGGAGGGAGCGATATTCGTGGAAGGCAAGGATCCGTTCAAGCGCACTCCCGAACAGCTCGCGAACCAGTACTACCTGCCCGACGAGGTATCTCCTATGGCTATGAAGGCATCGGCATTCGCAAATGAATACGGCCGTTTCTGGACAGGGTTCGATATGGACAAGTTCAATGAGATTATGGCGCTTCTCGAATCAGACGCGGAGCAGAGGATGGACAGGATGTCTAACGGACAGCTCAAGAAGGTGTATATAGCCTTCGCACTGGCCTGCAATGCCAAGTACTATTATCTGGACGAGCCGACAAACGGTCTGGACATTCCGTCAAAGGCCCTGTTCCGCAAGGCGCTGAGCCGATACACACGCGAGGATTCCGTGGTGGTGATTTCCACCCATCAGGTGCGCGACCTTGAGAATATGATTGACCCGATAATCATAATGGACAAGCGCGATGTGCTGCTGAACGCGACCATTGCCGAGATTGCGGACAAGCTCTATTTCGACTATTCCGGCGAGCCGGTTCCGGATGCCCTCTACAGCGAGAATGCACCGGGAATGGCGGTACAGGTCCGTGCCAACGATGAGCACGTCGAGAGCAAGGTAAACATCGAGGCCCTGTTCAACACGGTCCACCATCACAAGGAGCTTATCAAGGGAATGTTCAACAAATAGAACGCGCAAAGTATGAACCAGATTTTCAATCCTGCCAGGTTCGCGGCATATCTGCTGACCGAGCTTAAAAGAGCGGCCGGCCGTCTGGGCGGTTTCTGGACACTCTTCGGAGTGGCTGTTCTATTGCCTGTACTGCGTGTCTTTATGTACAATCGCGTATATTACAATCATCCTTCTTACGAGGCGTTAACCATACAAGCAGGGCTGCAACTATTTTTAGTATTGATAATACTGTCAATAATCGGAATTGCAATTCCATTGAGATGTTATGGAATGACAACTGAGCGGGGGCAGGGCAGCGGATTCTTTATGCTTCCTGTCTCTTCGTTCGAGAAGACCCTGTCGATGATTCTGATTACCCTGGTCATTGCACCGGCTCTGTTATCAGGCGTTTATCTGCTTACGGACAGCATCCTGGTGGCCACTTTTGCCAAAGGAACCGGGCAGTTAAGCATCGCCTACATCTTTCAGAACCTTTATATGACAGTCAACAACAGTTCGAAGAATACAGTTTCAATCCTCAAGGTCAACGTCTTCCCGACGGTGATTGCATCCTATATGTGCACGGCGTTGACATTCCTTATCTCGGCAGTCATATTCAGGGAAAAGAAATTCACTTTCGGCATACTGCTGCACTTGATTGGGGTGTCCTCCGTTATCAGTTTACTCAATCAGTTGCTGAATCCCGATTATGTACCTACTCTCATAAACAGAATCCACCATGAGGACTGGGTGAGCAATACGTTCTTCGTATGTCCGCCGGATATGGTTGGAACTTTTGTATCGCTGAGTCTGAAGGATGTTGCAGCAGCACCCATAATCAGTCTTATAATGTGCGTGGCCCTGTTTATAATCGTACGCAATAAAAAATTATGAGCTCTATGGATATGAAATACTTCGTTACGGATTTGCGGGGCGCAATATCACGCCTTGACAAAATGAGAGGAATACTGCTTGTATGCATACTTTTTCCGTTGATTATAAATCTTCCGGCCGACGCGCTGAAAGAGGCTCTGATACAGAACGGCACTCAAGCCGGCATTACGGCAACCGTCATGACCAGATACATATGCTTCTATGTCACTGCCATCATAATTGCCTGCACCGTACCGTTCAGATGCTATGGCCGCATTACTGAGCGCAAGACCGGCAGCAGTTTCCTTATGCTCCCCGCAGCACCGCTGGTCAAGACGGCATCCATGGCTGTCATCTCCACGATACTTATACCACTGGCATTCGTCACACTGTACCTGACGGTGGATTGGGTTCTATGTATGCTGATAGGTACTGAAAAGACCGGGGGTTGCCTATTCTCAATAATTGACCACCCTCTAGCATATTTATTCGGTACAGGCACAGAAGTCTTGAGGAGCGGTCTGTTCATCGTTCTATTCTACATCAGGATAATGCTCGTCTCAATGTTCTTCCTGTTAAGTTCAATACTTTGCAAGAAGGGCAAGACGGCAGCAGGCCTGGCATTCCTCACCGCACACGCTATGCTGCAGCTTTTCATCTTGGACAAATCGGACGAGCTTTTCGGAGACTGGGATTTCGACAACAGCTTTGCATTGCTGTGCCTTATCAAAAACATAGCTGTATATCTGCTGTTGTGCATACCGGTATATTACAGGATCAGGAGACTTCAGAATTAAGAAACATATATTCTACGCACTATGGACTTTAACGGAAACAAAGCAATATATCTGCAGATTACAGACATAATCTGCGACAGGATTCTGAGCCGCGAGCTGAAGCCGGGCGACAGGATACCATCTGTACGCGATGCCGGAGCCGACTTTCAGGTAAATCCCAACACCATTGTAAGGAGTTATGAGAAACTCACCGACGAGGGCATCATCTACAACAGGCGCGGCATAGGCTACTTCATTGCCGACGGTGCGTTCGACACCGTACTTGAACAGCAGCGCAGAGAATTCATTGAGCAGGAGCTGCCGCAAATAAAACGCAGGCTGCAATTGCTGGATCTGAACCCGTCAGACATATTTTAATCTTAAAGCAAGCACTATTATGAATATAAGAAAAAGCAGCCTTGCCGGTTTGCTTCTGGCCGGCATCATATCAATGTTCTGCTCCTGCTCTCCGACTACCGGCAGTGCAGGACCGGACAACATCATACTTCTGAGTGGAAATGCAACGGGCATAAAATGCCAGATGCCTGTCAGCATTGGGGATGTAGCGACCGATATTGGTACAAAATCCATCAGATTCAGTGAAGCTCTGGCTCCCGGACGCATCACGGATATGCAGGTATATGAGGACTATTCGTTCCTGCAGGACGATATGGGACGCATTTTCTGCATTGAGGACGACAGCATTGTCAATGTGCTGTGTCTGTCCGCAGACGGGGCTGACAGCACCCGCATATTAAGCTGCACATACTCTCCGAGCCGTAAGACGCTTTATGTGACGAAAGAGAACGAGGCGGCTATCCTGTGCTATTCCGTTCCGTCGTTCCAGCAGAACGGCACGCTTGACATCACCGGCTATGACAAGAAAATAACCTGCATTGATGATGATCTCCTGATTTTTGAAGGCTACAAAAATTCATATAAGTTTACTTCTGTTGCCGGTAGCCCTGTAATACCCCCAAGCTATCAGAGTTATGACCTGTACAGATACAGGCTTGATACAGGCGCGATGGATTCCATCAATGCAAACAGCCTGATATGCTATTCGATGTTCGGCACCCGCTGCATCAGCCGCGACAACAACGGGACATACATATCATTGCCAGGCTTCATCAGCCGTGCCATACAATACAATGCGGAAACTCTGGAAGATGCGTATCTCGTCCAATTCGGCGATAACAGAATGGGCCGGCTTCACGGGTTTCCCGATGACAAAAGGAATATTTTCTACAATGATTTAGCCTATATGGTAGGAGACACGACAATAGCGGAACATTACATTCCAATCGGCTGCAATCTGTTCCACTGCGACAATGACAGAAAGTCATTCTGGATAGGCGACAACAGGGAATCCGTGCAGTTGGGCAAGAAGGACACATTGTCCAGCCGTTATCTGTACGCCATCTGCAACGAGGACAACCTCTGCATGGAATATACGGTGTTCATCCCTGTGAAAGAAAACGGGACATTCAATTTGAAAGATTTTCACGACATCGTTCCGCTCTGTATGCACGACGGTTACACCTACTGTGTCTTTCAGGGCAACCGCCAGGAGCTGTCAGCCCTGCTGAATGTTCCCTACCCCTGCGACCCGGACTATGAGCTCGCCCCGACAGCCGCCGTAATACTGGACCTCGCCCCGGAAGACCGCAGTTCCCTGATTGTCCTCCGTGCAAAGTTCGGTACCCGGATTATGAAATAAAATGCTGTTATTGAAATCACTTTTCGTATATTTACC
>JAKSIX010000017.1 GCA_024398595.1 Bacteroidaceae bacterium
AACACTTATTGATGACACGCACAGCATAACCCGCGCAAGTTTCAAGGAATTCGGTCTGAGAATAGGTTTGAATGAGCGTGCCGTAGAACGGGAGTTGGACAGATTCGCCAAAGATTACCAAGTTATTTTTTGAAGATTACTTATTTCGCGACAAGGGATAAACATTCCACAAAAGATAATTTTTTGAAAAAATAGTTCAATTATAGTTGGGCTATTGAAAAATTTTTGCATGTTTGCAGTGTCAACTATGAATGAACTATAGTTTTATTGCAATAAAATATGAAGAAATTAAGTAAAAAGGAGATGGAAATCATGGAGCTGTTCTGGAAGAACGGAGCTATGACGACGAGTGAAATCCGGGAACTGATGCCGGAACCGAGGCCGCACATCAACACGGTATCGACTCAGGTGCGCCTGTTGGAGAGCAACGGATTTCTGGACCACCGCAAGGAGGGAACGGGATACCGCTATTTCTGCAAGGTGGAATGGCAGGACTACAACAACGAGTTCAACGGAAATCCGCTGATGCGATGTCTGAAGAATTCGTATATCAAGGCGGTATCAGCCCTTGTCAAGGACGACAAGATAACGGTTGACGAGCTGCGCGAGCTCATTGACCTGATTGATTCCGAAAAATAACCTTCAATATTCACAGTCATGGAGACCTTTTTAATATACCAGCTGAAAGTGGCTGTTCTGGCAGCCGCCCTGTATCTTCTGTATAAATGGCTGTTGAGCAGGCAGACATTCCACGGCTTCAACCGTGCGGCACTGTTGCTTATCTGCGCACTTTCATTCATCATACCTGTCTGTCACGTTGAAAACGAGCAGCTGAACAGCGAGGTGAGAAAGGTCTTTCCCGTATTTGCCACGGCAGATGACGCCAATAAGGAAACGGCAATCCCCATACATTCCACCGGCAACGGAATTTCCGCAGTCAACGGACAATCTGCAATCAGCGAACCGTCAGCAGTGGCCGATGACCCAGATGCCGACAGTATCGCACCATCCGGGTACAGGGAACCGGTCAACTGGTCGCGTGTGGCAATGATTGGGCTTTTCGTAATATGGTGCATAGGCTTCGTATGGCTGCTGCTCAGAAAGACATTGTCGATACTCTCCATACGCAAGCTGATACGCGAGGGCCGCTATCAGGACCGTCAGGACGAATGCGACCTGATAGAGAGCGACGGCATAACGCAGCCTATGAACTGGATGAGTTTCATAATGATGCCCCACGACTGGATTGAGAAGGAAAATCAGGCGGTGTGGAATCACGAACTTTCACACGCCCGCAAGGCTCACTCCTTAGACCTTCTTGTCATTGACCTGATGCAGCTGTTCCAGTGGTTCAACCCTGTGATGATGCTGCTCTACAAGGAAATGGAGCTTCTGCACGAATTTCAGGCAGACCGTGCCGTCATTGATTCCGGGGCCGATGCCCGCCAGTACAAGCTGATGCTGGTGAATGCCGTAGCCGAGAACCGGGGATTCGCCATGACGAGCTGGCTTAGACAGACCAACCTTAAACAAAGAATAGATATGATGCAAAGAAATGAATCAAACCGCTGGAACAGGCTCAGAGCCCTGTTCATACCGCTTGTTGCAGCAGCTTTCACGGTTGTCAACTCGTCTTTCGCCAGTGCCCAGGACCAGAATTTCCATTGGGAGCCGTTCCAGGACGGCAAGATCTGGGTGTATGAAAACGGCATGGCCAAAGTCCGCACGGTCGATGGCGTTGAAGCCAGTATGAAGACTACCGAATTGGCAGACTACCTGGCCAATTACAAGCCGGTCAGGACAACCCGTATGACCCTGCGCTACGTACCCACCATCGAAGACCTCAATGATGCGTATCCGCTGGCACGCAGTCTTGCCGACAAGGGCATACACGTAAGCATTGCCAACAACGATGAGATGCTCACCGAGATGACAATGCCGGAATACCGCACCCCCGCCATCTATGACCTCGGTGACGGCCGGTTCCGCTTCGAGGTGAACTGCAATCAGAAGCAGAATGTCCATTTTGCACTGATAACAGGGAGCAGCAGGAAATACATTAAAGTTGTGAATCCGTCGGTAACCGGAAGCCTTGATGATGTGATGAAGTGGATTGACCTGTTTGACGGGCACGGACTTGCCATATATCCCAAGACAATGACTACAAAAGAAGCCGATAAGATTGCCAAGGCTGTATGGAAACGCGGACTGGATCAGGTGTCAATTGTCGGGGATCTTCAATTTGACGGTGAAGTCTATGACGGCCTGCCCTGCAAGTTTAACCTGACAACCATTGTCCCGAAAGGTTACAGTTTCGAGAAGGAATTCGGCACCATCGCTGCCAAAGACGCAGTCATGAAAATGCATGAGAATCACACATCAGCATACTACGACAAGGGAATGCGCGTTGAGAAACCGAAGTTCTTTGCCGGCGATGCATGGCACGAAATCACCGATGTCATAAACGGACCTGACGAACTGATTCTGATTACCCGTATCGATCAAAACTCCTACCAGTGGGTCATAGGATTCTCCGACTGTGAGATTGAGGCCGGTGGAGTACGCTACAAACAGACGCGCAGCGAAGGAATGGAAGGCTTTGAATCGACATACTTCTGGAGTCCTACATTGAGCTATTTTTATCAGACTCTGCATTTCCCGCCCATTCCCAAGGATGTCAAGACCATCAACTTCTACGAGAGCAACCCGTCAAATACCATCACAAAGCTTCAGGTTGTCCCGGACATAGACATCTTTGAAGGTGTCAGGGTGGTGAAATATGAGGATGGTCCGGAATACGTTCTCAAAACTACGCATGTCGGCGAACGAGAAGGCATCAGGGACGTGTTCAGCGTGAAACGCATTGATTTCACTGATACAGAAACTACAATCTACTGCGAAGCTTTAATACGCAACGCACACTCATATCCCGGTCACATAAGCAGCGACTACAAGCTTACACTTGCCAATGACCGAGTATTGGAACCCATCCGTTACGAGGGTGTGCCTGTGGATCAGAACTTTGACCGTCACGGAGACTGGGTTTCAACACCATACCAGGTGGTATTTCCGGCTGTCAGTGCTGAAGAATGGGAAGAAGGCGCACCCGTTCTTACCGGTTCTGTACTGCATGAACCTGTGTCAGTCCAATTGAGGGACATAGCTAACCGTTTTCTCCATGAAGTGGAATTTGACAGACTGGAGCCGGGTGAATACGTAGCTGCCATGCTGATTCCCAAAGAAACAGACGATGAATTATTATATGAATTTGGGGGACAGATTCAAGAGTTCACTGTCAGTTCAGACGGAACTATAACTGTCCGTGGTGACAAAACAGGCCATCTTAAAGACGGAAAGTATCGTCAGAAAACGGTAACCGTTGAAGGAGAGAAACTGCTCAAACTCAGCAGTAGGAATAAGACAATGCAATTTACTGTCTCAGCGTCAGCGTGGTCGGATTATTCAGAAGATAATGGAGAAGCAGTCCAGATTAATATGATGCATTTTCCGGAAGATGCCGGAGCGGATTCTCCTTTGGGAAGTTTGGGAAGATTCGATTGGGGTATGATTCTGATGCCTGTCAATAAAAAATAGATAGTCAGCTGAAATAAGGAACAAGTAGAATTTGTAAAAGAACGGGAGCCATTTGCATTGCTGCAGGTGGCTCCCGTGTGTAATGTCAAATTATAGCGAAGTTCAATATGACAATGAGAAAAATAAGGAAGCAGGACAATGAAAAATAGTTTGAGAGTAGAACGGGCCATAAAGGATATTACCCAGAAGGAACTGGCCGATGCCATCGGTGTAAGCCGCCAGACAATCAATTCAATCGAGGCCGGCAACTACGTCCCATCGACAGTTCTTGCCCTGAAGATTGCCCGCTATTTCGGCAAGCCGGCAGACTCCATATTCCAACTGGACGAGAACGACTGAACTGTATGAATGCAGGTCTGCAGTCCAAACCTCAGCTATTTTGTGTAAGTTTGCAGTCTCCAAACGAAGATTGGCGGATATGGTAGAGATTGAAGATGTGAGGCATATAAGGATAAGCGAGTATGATTATCCTCTGCCGGATGACAGAATAGCGAAGTTCCCTCTGGAAAAGCGCGACAGCTCCAAGCTGCTGGTGTATGACAAGGGCAGAATCTCGGAGAAGGTGTTTACGGATCTGCCGGGACTGCTGCCTCAGGGCGCACTGATGATATTCAATAATACCAAGGTCATTCAGGCACGTCTGCATTTCAGAAAAGAGAGCACTGAGCAGCACCCGGGCGCGCTGATAGAGGTGTTCCTGCTCGAACCGGCCGCACCTTCCGACTATCAGCTCAATTTTGCGGCAAGAGGGGAGTGCTCGTGGTATTGCCTGATCGGTAATCTGAAGCGCTGGAAGTCAGGCGTGCTGTCCAGAGAGGTCAATGTGGCCGGTCATAGTGTCATTCTCAGAGTGGAGCGTGGGGAACCGCACGGTACTGGCTTTCTGGTACATCTGAAATGGGATGACGGATCAGTCTCTTTCTCGGAACTGCTGGAGGCGGTGGGCGAGATACCTATTCCGCCTTATCTGAACAGGGAATCGCAGGAAAGCGACAAGACCACATACCAGACCGTATATTCCAAGGTGAAGGGCTCTGTGGCGGCACCTACGGCGGGACTGCATTTCACTCCGGATGTGCTGGAGGAACTGGACAGGCGCGGTGTGGAACGTGAGGAACTGACTCTTCACGTGGGTGCGGGTACGTTCAAGCCTGTGAAGAGCGAGGAAATGGAGGGGCATGAGATGCATACGGAGTTCATCGTAGTCAGGCGTTCCACCATAGAGAAGCTGATAGCGCACGACGGTAAGGCAATAGCTGTCGGCACGACATCCGTGCGTACATTGGAGAGTCTGTACTACATAGGAGCATACCTTCAGGACCATCCTGATGCACCTGAGGAAAAACTTCACGTGCCCCAGTGGATTCCATACGTGTATGACGGTAATATAGATACCGTGGAATCACTCCGTAACATATTGCGCTATCTGGATGAACACGGTCTGCCAGCCTTGAAGACCAGTACCCAGCTGCTGATAGTGCCGGGCTTTGAGTATCATATAGTCAGGATGATGGTTACCAATTTCCATCAGCCGCAGAGTACATTGCTGCTTCTTGTATCGGCATTCGTCCACGGTGACTGGCGCAGCATATATGATTTCGCCCTGTCCAACGGATTCCGCTTCCTGAGCTATGGCGACAGCTCTCTGCTGATGCCATAACGCCAACCCTTCCCTGTCGGACTCAGAACAGTTTCCGAATAAGGTCCGTGCGGCCAATCCTGCGCAGTTCCGCGATTATTGCCCTGCGTTTGTCTGCCTCGTACCAGAAGAAGAACTGGCGCTGTGCCTGCTTCTCTATAGCTGACGATGCCGTATATACCTGTTCCTTCGTATATGGATTGATTCCCGTGTGGAATATCTCGGTGCTCAATGTCATCGGGGTAGGAGTGAAGTCCTGTATCTGTTCCAGATGGAAATCGAGACGTTTGGTTATTGCTGCAAGTTCGGCCATATCCTGTTCCGTACATCCGGGGTGGCTGCTGATGAAGTAGGGGATAAGCTGTTGCCTGAGGCCGTTCTTCCTGCATATATTGTCAAACATCCTGCTGAATTGTTCGAACTGACGGAATGGGGGTTTGCGCATAATCTGCAGAACGTGGCTTGCAGTGTGCTCAGGTGCCACTTTCAGACGGCCGCTGACGTGGTTGCAGATAAGTTGCTCGGCGTATTTCTGATGCGAACGGTTCACATCCGCATTGTCACTCTGATGCAGGATTATGTCATATCTGATGCCGCTTCCTATGCATATTTTCTTTACGCCGGGTATTTTGGAAGCCTTCCGGTAGAGCGATATCAGAGGCGTCAGGTCAGTGTCCAGATTGGGACATACCTTCGGATGGAGGCAGGTGGGACGTGCGCATTTCTGACAGAGTGATTTGTCCTTGCCGCCCAGACGGTACATATTTGCCGACGGTCCTCCCAAATCGGATATGTAGCCCTTGAAATCATCCATCTTGGTGATTTCCCTTACCTCGCGCAGAATGCTTTCCTCGCTGCGGCTGACAATCTGCTTGCCCTGATGCGCGGATATGGTGCAGAAGGCGCAGCCTCCGAAACAGCCGCGATGTATGGTCACGGAGTGCCGTATCATCTCGTATGCCGGAATCCGCTTGCCCTTATAGCGCGGGTGTGGAGTACGCATATATGGCAGGTCATATATCGCATCCAGTTCTGCCGTGGTCATAGGCGGGTATGGAGGATTGACTATTACATATTTTCCTGCGGTCTGCTGTATTATCCTGGAGGCATTTATCCTGTTTGATTCCTCCTCGATTATCCTGAAATTGGCTGCCTGCGCCAACTTGTCTGCAAGACACTGCTCGTGCGGGCTTAACAGCCTGTCGTCCGGTGACAGGCCTCCCGGAATCACATCTGCCAGAAATGCCACCTGAGGCTGGCTTTCTATCTCTTCCGGGTGTCCGCGGCGTATGGCATCGGCAATTGCCGTTATCGGCTTTTCGCCCATACCATATATAAGCCAGTCTGCACCGCTGTCCAAAAGAATGCTGCGCTGCAGACTGTCCTGCCAGTAGTCATAATGCGTAAGCCTGCGCATAGAGGCCTCAATGCCTCCGAGAACAACAGGCACATCGGGGAACAGTTTCTTGAGAGCCTTTGTATATACTATCGACGGATACTCTGGACGGCTTGAATGACGTCCGTCAGGCGTGTATGCATCTTCCGAGCGCAGACGCTTTCCGGCGGTGTATTTATTGACCATCGAATCCATAGTGCCTGCGGTCACGCCGAAGAAGAGTCCTGGCCGTCCCAGTTTTTTGAAGTCTCTCAAATCGTCCTGCCAGTTGGGTTGGGGGACTATTGCCACTTTATATCCCTGCGATTCCAGTACACGTCCTATTACGGCTGTGCCGAATGAGGGATGGTCAATGTATGCGTCACCGCTGAACAGTATGACATCCAACTGCTCCCATCCAAGTGCGTCACATTCCTTTTTAGTCGTCGGCAGCCAGCTCATTGCAAAGGTAATCTATAAGTGAGGATAGGATTCTGGTTCTCTGCTTCTCTCCCTTGATGCTCTCGAACGGGAAACCGGTAGTGATGATTCCGCGTTTTGCCACTCCGGCACAATATCTGCTGTCAGCATACGCGAATATAGGTATGGCGTTGCTGCAGGGTTCTATAATGTCGGGATGACGCAGCCTGTACATTTCGCTGTCGGACTCAGTGTTCAGATAGTATGTACCGCCAAGCCCTTTTACGGCAGTTTCATATCCGTCTTCAGTGCTGCCGCTCCAGTTGATGCCCAGAACGTCTTTTGCAAAATTCCGGCCTTCCTGCGATGTGTAGAGATCTGTGCCGATGTACGATCCGCTTATCAGTATTTTCCCACCCTGATTATGGTAATCGCTCACAATGCGTATCAGTTCCGGGGTGAATGTGCTGTAGCAGTGTCCCATCAGCGTATCACCCGGAGTCTGTTTCTGCAGACCGAATATGAAATCCGCCATATCATAATCTGACAGTGACAGCATCCCGTCTTCCAGAGCTTCCCTGCTGCAGGATACGAACGAGTAATTTGTGCCGGATGCTATAGCTGCACCGTGTGTGTAGGGATAGTTGAAGCTGTTGCCGGCCAGCATTTCACCGTCAAACTCGGTGCCGCTGAAACCAAGCTCCTCCTCGTCTTCCATATTGAAATGGCTGCGCTGGAATACTTTCTGGTAGCCGCACAGTATGGGCGATTTGACATACTGTACTCCTTCATCCCTGCTCAGGTCGAATCCTATACAGTCGGGAGTGTCCAAGACTGCCGGTCCGCTAAGGCGCTGGAATCCGTTTACAATGAGTATTGTGCTCCTGCTCCTGCCGGAAATACATGCTGACAGTGTCTCGGAAGGCATACTCTGTCCTCCGTTGTTTACCGCCGTGACTTTGAAACTGTATATGTGGCCTTTCTGCAGTGCAGTTTCATATTGTGTGTAATGTACCAGCCTGCCGTTGTCAAATCCCCGACCGTCAATGCTGGTGTATATTATATATCCGTCCGCTTTGGCCGATGGCTCTATAGGGTCATTGACAGCCTTCCACGATAGCCTTACACACCCTTCATTCTCCGTTGTGGCTATCATGAAGTGATCCACAGGCAGAGGCTGTACCGTGCAGGTCCTGCTGTGCATATACGATATGTATTTCAGAATGCCCTTGTAGATGGACCGTGCCACTGTAAAGCGGAAATCAGGGTCGTAGGCATATCTTATGTCATAGAAATTCTGGTGGGACAGCATCTCAATCAGCGTTGACGGCATCAACGGCTCTCTTGTCTCGCAAAAATTGTCATCCAGAATGCCCCGCAGGGTCCATTCCCTGCCTGTTGCAGCTGTTATGTCCCTCTGCATCTCTGACAGAATCTGGTCTGTGATATCGCGTGACACATCGCGTGTCATTCCTGTTCCGAGAATGCCATCTTTCATTTGTGTGGTGCAGATGCCGAGAGTGCCGTATATGGTATTTCCGATATGTTTCCCTGCATCGGTATGTACGGCCACGCTAAGCTCTATCGGAATGCCCAGTCCGTCGTAACCGGGATTGAAGACAGACCCCCCGGACAGCCAGTCGGTCATCCTCGGTCTGACCTGAATGTCTTCCTTGTACTCTTCCATGTTGTTGTAGAACGATGTCACGGAGTCAGGAGCTCCATTGTACAGCGCATAATATTTTGCTCCCTCCAGATATCTCGGCTTCCCGCTTGTTATGCCGTGTGGCGATTCCTCTCCGATGCCGGCTCCAAAACGTACGGCATCGGCACAGATGCAGCCTTCCTCATCGCTGAGATTTTCCAGTACGACCATTCTGTCATCACCGTGTCCTTTCCTGAAATGGAAAGTTCCGAGGTATATCCAGGTCCTGTCACCGATTTGCTGGTTCACGAGGAATGTCGTTTCGCCGCCTGAATGATGCACTGTGTATCTGGCATCTGTCACGCTTCTGGCCGTGGAGTGATATGTCACATATACAGCGTATTGCCCGTCCTGAGGTATGTCCGGCATCCAGGATGCGGAAGCGTATCCCGTTGTACGGTCGCTGCTGCATTCCACAATGTCTGTGGTGGCGGATTTGTCTCTCACGATTTTCCGCATGGACAGGGAATATCCTCCGCTGTCTATGGTCTGCCATCTGTTGCCTCTGTGCGAAGTGCTGTGAAAATGTTTCCTGTCCGATGCATTGTCAATGACGGCAGAGTACGTCTGCCAGTCACGCTCACGTGTGCAACTCACTATAGCACCCGCATTCTCAAGCATTGGAATTATGTACCGGTACGTGAAGTCCTGTACCAGAAGGTCTTCGCAGGTGCCCCATAGGGGTGGACGCTGCCATTTCCATCCGTTGGTGTTCTTGTCATCGTAATAATATCCGTGACTCGGTGTCACTGACAGGTGTGTTCCGGCAAGGCCTCTCGTAGGTCTGTATGCAGCTGATTCATTAATGGTCAGAGGCTTTCCGTGGTATCTTGTCCCTCCCCACAGCATAGACTGGTCAGGCTCTGTCCTGTATCTGTTCGGAACCAGAGACCTGATGTCTTTCCCGTTGCTTATTACGTTGATTCCGTATTTCCTGTAGGCAGACGGCAGATGACTTTTCATATCATGCAGCAGGGAATCAATGTATGACTCTCTGAACATAATTCTTGAAAACGGATTGGTCATAGTGACCGTGACCGTTTTTGACGAATGGTCTATGACAGTACTGGCCACTCCGAAATCCCCTATCACTATAGGCGGTTGATATGTCTTGAAGTAATCGGCAATTCTGGAACGTACAACCCTGTCGCTGTTCTGCGAATGCAGTGACAACGCGAGGAGCAGGACTGTCAGCAGGACAGAAATCCTTCTGCTCATGGAGAAATTGTGCAAGTCTGTCGGGAGAAATTACTTTGATATGTTCTCAATCCGGCCGACCAGAAGCTCTATCTGCCTGTTGAAATCTTCACGGAACTGCCTGTAGAACACTTTTGCCTTGCCGGGTTCAGTATGGCTTATACGGCTCGTGAAGTCTGCGTCCATTTCGATAAGCTTTGCTATTATTTCATTTGCAGCCTCCTTGTCTGTGCCGGGAATGCAGTTGCAGCGTACAATGCATTCTGTGAAAAGTCCGTCTATGATGCAACCGATGTTCTTCTTTAATTTTTTTCTGCTTGCCATATTCAAATGCCTTTAAAAATATCCATATATAGCAACAAAGATAATAAATAATAAGTACAAAGTTTGCCGAAGTCTGCTTTTTTGGCGAAATTTGCACTATTGGAACAACAAACAATTTAATGAATAAGGTAATATGAAAAGTGCATTACAAATCGCACGTGCCGCATATCAGCCTAAACTTCCGAAGGCTTTGCGCGGTGCTCTGAAAGCTGTGGAGGGTGCTCCGACACAGTCTGTTGCCGATCAGGCAGAGGTCAGGAGACTTTTCCCGAACACATATGGAATGCCGTATCTGCATTTTGAGGCCACTGACGGTGTCTCTTTCAAGGCACGTCTCAATGCCGGTGTGATTCTTTCCGGCGGTCAGGCTCCCGGCGGTCATAATGTCATAGCCGGACTGTTCGATGGCCTGAAGGCCTTGAATCCTGAGAATAAGCTGTATGGATTCCTGCTCGGTCCCGGCGGCCTGGTAGATCATAACTATATGGAACTGACAGCAGGTATCATTGACGAGTACCGTAATACAGGTGGCTTTGACATTATCGGCTCAGGACGTACCAAACTTGAGAAGAAGGAACAGTTCGACAAGGGACTGGAGATTCTACGCGAACTGGATATCAAGGCTCTTGTCATAATAGGCGGAGATGACTCAAATACCAATGCCTGTGTGTTGGCGGAGTATTACAAGTCTATCAATGCCGGCGTTCAGGTGATAGGCTGCCCCAAGACCATTGACGGAGACCTGAAGAACTCGGAGATTGAAACATCCTTCGGCTTCGATACGGCTACCAAGGTCTATTCTGAGGTTATCGGCAATATCGAGCGTGACTGCAATTCCGCAAAGAAATACTGGCACTTCATCAAACTGATGGGCCGTAGCGCAAGTCACGTGACTCTGGAGTGTGCATTGCAGACCCAGCCGAACATTACTCTTATCGGCGAGGAGGTTGAGGCTAAGAACCAGACTCTCGATGATATTGTAAACTATATAGCAGAGGTTGTGGCAGAGCGTGCATCGCGCGGACTCAATTTCGGAACAGTGCTTGTACCGGAGGGACTTATCGAATTCATTCCGGCCATCAAGGCTCTTATTTCTGAACTGAACGACCTGATTGCCGCAAATCAGGCGGAGTTTGACAAAATCAGTGCCGATGAGAAGATTGCATACATCGCATCCCATCTGTCGGCCGGGAATGCCGCCATATTCAACAGCCTGCCGGCTGGCGTGAGCCGTCAGCTTGCACTTGAGCGTGATCCTCACGGAAATGTACAGGTATCTCTGATAGAGACAGAGCAGCTTCTTGCCGATATGACTGCCGCAAAGCTGGCTGAGTGGAAGAAGGAAGGCAAATATGTCGGAAAGTTCGGTACGCAGCATCATTTCTTCGGCTATGAGGGACGTTGCGCGGCTCCGTCAAATTTCGATGCCGACTATTGCTATAGCCTCGGATACAATGCTTCAATGCTCATCGCAGCCGGCAAGACCGGATATATGTCATCAATCAGGAACACGGTAGCACCCGCAGACCAGTGGATTGCAGGTGGTATTCCTATCACTATGATGATGAATATGGAGAAGCGTAACGGTGAGATGAAGCCTGTTATCCGCAAGGCTTTGGTCGAGTTGGACGGCGCTCCATTCCAGGAGTTTGCGGCTCATCGTGTGGAGTGGGCAAGGAACACTTCGTTCGTTTATCCCGGCCCTATCCAGTATTTTGGTCCGTCAGAGGTATGTGACCAGCCTACCAAAACTTTGAAGCTGGAACATAAGTGATAAAAAAGAACGCTGGGACTACGTCAGGGAAAAGAGGGTCTTCCAAACGCCGGAGGGGTGCTGGAAGACCTTCTTCCCGTACTGCTTTGGCGCATGGCAAAGGCCGTAAAAATGTCAGCTTCGACAAGGAGCTGCCCTCGTGGGCTCACGTGCTGCTTGCTGCCGGCAGTTCTTTGATTATTCTCCTGGCAGCATATTTTGTCCTGATACGGCCGTATTCATACAGGTGGAAACCCTGCTATGGCTTAAAGGCATACGATGTCTGTATGCCTTCCGGTTTTCAGGTCTATGGAATAGATGTGTCACATCATCAGGGAACTGTAGATTGGGATAAGGTGGCTTCGTCATCCGACAGGGACTATCCCATACGTTTTGCTTTGATAAAGGCCACAGAGGGCGGTGACTTCCTTGATGAGAATTTTGAAATCAATTTTTCCCGGGCGCAGGCTGCAGGGTTGGCGTGTGGAGCATACCTGTTCTATAATCCTGACAGTCCGCCTGAGTCGCAGGCTGCCTTCTACATAAACAATGTATCTCTTGTCGCAGGCTGTCTGCCTCCGGTTGTAGATATAGAAAGTAAAGGTGAGTCCCGCGAACGGCTCCAGACGGATCTTTTGGAATGTCTTGAAATGCTGGAAAGACATTATGGTGTAAAACCGATAATATATACACCATATAAATTCAGGAAGCATTATCTGAACAATCCGGCTTTTGACAGGTACATGCTCTGGATGGCGCGATATCGGTCCGAAACTCCGGGTGATGACAGTGACTGGTCTATATGGCAGTTCACAGACAGGGGTTGTGTGGAGGGAATCAGAGAATATGTCGATTTGAACGTGTTCCGTGGCACTCTGGAATCTTTCCGCTCATTCCTGATAAAATAGAAGAAATAGGAAAATTCCCCGGTTAGAAGGGGGAATTTCCCTATACGGAATGGATTCCCCTGTTTACATTTGCAGTAGAGTTTTTTTTCACCCGATGGTTATGAGAAGATTGTTTATGATTTGTGTGGCGGCTGCCATATCTGCTGCCATTTCAGCTCAGAGGAACGATATATACTCTTCCTCGAAAAAGACGGTTGCTTCAACCACTTCAGCTAAAGTACAGACACAGACGGTGCCGGCGGTATCGGAACCGGTAATATCCGGTGAGGTGGAGACTGTATCATATACGAAGTCGGAACGTGATGTTGATGAGTATAACAGACGTTATTCATACAGCACTCAGGTATCGTCCGATGAAACTGTTTCTGATACGGTTTATGTTGTCCGTGATACCGTATATCTGAAGAACGGTTCGTACGCCGAAGGGTACAATGATGCCTCGGAGGAGTATGAGTATGCGCTCAGAATGATGCGTTTCCATAATGTGTCCGTAAGCCTGCTGCTGAGTCCGTTTTACTGGGATTTCATATATGACCCATGGTACCGCTATCCGTGGGGAGGATTGTGGGTATATAATCCCTGGTATTATCCGGTTTATAATCCGATATATGCAGGACCGGTCTATGTGGGTCCTGCGGCGTACATTGCTCCGGGGTACTATGTCTATCGCGATACATATATTCCTGACAGGAAAATCAATGCCGGATGGGACAGAAAGCTGGCAGGTGGTGCTCAAAGGGAGGGACGTTACAGTCTCGCAGCATCGGACAGCCGTGTGACCGGAAATGCCGGTTCTGCCAGAATCAGCAATACGGCAGTCCAGCCAATATCCGGACCTGTGGACGGTGCGCGTGTGGAACGTCGTGTTTCAGAGGGTTCTGCGGTTGTGCGCTCCAACAGTGCATACGCACAGAGGGAGCGTGTCAGCAGCAATGCAACTGCCGTTGGAAGTGAGGGTAGAAGAACGGTTTCTTCCTCATCCCGTAATCTGAATGCTACAAGCTCACGTTCTACCAATTCCTCGTCCAATACTTATTCCCATCCGAGCAGTACGGCAAGAAATACAACTGCGACCTCTTCAAACACGACGCGCGAGGTACGTAGTGCAAGTTCCTCTACGGCATCATCATTTGGAGGTGCAAGTGCCGGTTCAATGGGCGGAGGTTCGTTTGGCGGAGGCTCGTTTGGCGGTGCATCAATGGGCGGAGGCGCATCAATGGGTGGAGGCGCACGCGGTTCAAGCGGTTTTTCGGGACGCAGATAATGTATAAGCATTAAAAAACAGACGATATGATTGGCAGAAGATTATTATCAGTAGTGCTGATGTTGCAGGGAACGGCTTTCTGCGTGTTGGCTCAGACATCATACGATGCTTTTCAGGTGATAGCTCCGGATTTGAACGGGACTGCAAGATATATTGGTATGGGTGGCGCTATGGGCGCATTTGGCAGCGATCTGTCAACCATATCAAGAAACCCTGCGGGAATCGGTACATACGTGAACAGCGATATAAATATCTCATTCGCTATCAGCGGTTCAAACACTTATATGACGGATCCTGGAACAATATCCGTCACAAACGCCGATGACTATACGGGAAATATCACATATTCGTCTGATGGCAGCCGTTCCGGTGTGAAGTTCAATGTGGAGGACGTAGGTTTCGTACTGGCACTTCCAACAGGAGGCATGAGTTCCTTGAGACATGTGAATTTAGCTTTTGCATACCATCGGGACAAGAATATGGACAGGACTTTATTGTATTCTGATGATACCCGATTCCCGGGGTATCTGACTGAATTCCGTGATTTGCGGAACAGCCTTGAGTCAAGGGTGAATACCTTTGATTTCAATATATCATTCAACCATGATGACAGATTCTACTGGGGAATGACATTTGGGGTGCTCTCTGCATATTCCTGCACGTCAGGACATTTCTATCATTATTATCCTGCCGGACAGTACGGCCTTGAAGAACCGGTAGATATAACATCTGTTGACCGTCAGAATGAACTGTATGGAAATGGTTTTGATTTCAAACTCGGATTTATAGCAAGGCCCGCTGCTGGAAAGTTCAGGTTCGGCGCGTCTATGTCAATTCCTACAGCGTACAGTATGAGGGAGGTATATAAAGATTATCTTTATGCCAAGGATGGTGAACCGCGTGAAGGCACAAAGTTCTCGCAGGATACCTGGTTCAAGTTCGGGACACCCTGGGTTGTCAATGCAAGTCTGGGTTACAGTACAGGACGCACAGCTTTCGGGTTGGAGTATGACTGCAATATAGCCGGTGGCAGCTATGTGAAAGTAAACAACTATACCTTGTCACAGTGCGGTTCGGGAGACTATAGAACCTATTCTGCAATACGTGCCGGATTTGAGACAAATATATCACTGATAAGTCTGCGTTGCGGATATAACTGCACTTTCCCGATGTTCAGGGATGATGCTGTAAAATATTTGGATGATACGGAATTCAATCTTAACCGTATGGATCTGGATTATGAGAATACCGGGCATACCCATACCTTTACTGTCGGTGTGGGATATTGCAGCCGTGAAATGGACTTCGGAGGCCAGCTGTATGTCGATGCGGCATACGCCCATAGCCTGACTGACAGCAATCTGCACCTTGGGGAGTATCCTGAGTCAGACCCCGTAACAGATTACAGGACAAGCAGGGGAAAGTTCGTCCTCACTCTCGGATTGAGCTTCTGAGCGGAATGTCAGTCGAAAAATGTCCAGCTTACTCCAAAGCGGAACATCCTTGGATTCATAGGGTAGTGAGGCCCCCAGAATGGACCGTTGCCTGCATTCATGCCCGAATTGACATGACTGAGCATCGCGTACAGGCGTACCCCGCGCAGTACACAGTTGATGTAAACGTCAATTGACGGGTAGCCTCCTACTTCAATTCTATTGTACTCATTCTGTATGTTGAAGAGCCCTGTGCCAGGTGTATATGTGGGTGCGGTGTATTTCGTGAACCAGAACGCATCTCCGCCTATCTCTATTCTCAATCTTTTCGCGTAGGTGAATTTGAGATACAGGTTGGTGAATATGTCCAATGCAGGCAGAGGCAGTACGTCCCGGTTGCTGGAGTACTGCCAGGTTATGCGGTTCTCCCAATGTAGGGGTCCCAGTATGAAATCCTGACTGAGTGCCGCTTCCATGACCTGTATCTCTGATTCGCACTGGAACGGCTGTATGTTGCTTGATACCATATCGTTGTTGACGGGCAGGCCTATATCTGCAAGATATGTGTAATTGCTTATGTTTGTCAGCCCGAAAGTCAATCGGGTATGCAGCTTGTCTATGTTCAATTCCCCGTCAATATGCGATGTCAATTCTTTTTGGAAATCTTTGTCCCACCAGTAATGTTGGGAATGATAACTTGACATATAGTATGCCGGACTGTTCCCGTTCAGTTTCAATCTTGCCGTAAAACCAGCCATCTGCTTCAGAAGCTTGAATTGCAGCGAAATGTCTCCGTCTATGCTGAAATCTGCGAAATTGCTGCCGAACAACACGGTCTGGGCAGATGCTCCGAAATTGAGATTCTTCCCGGTCTCACGCCGCAGTGAGCCTCCTATTGTGAAATCATACCGGTTTTCCCGTCTCTCATACTTGCTTCTGATTCCGTCCGCCAGAGTGTCGGCCATGGTGTAGCTGCGGAATTCGTAGGCGGCAAATAGTCTGAGACCTGCCACAGCCCATCTGCTGAATCCCTCGTCCATATTGAAGCTGAGGGTGTTGTTGATGTAGAAGTTCCTGAAATGGTCAATAGTGTCATTCCTGAACCACTGATATTGATAATAATTGTCGGGAGCCTGGTACGCTATGAATTGTCTGTCCAAAAAACCGAATTCCGTATTGTTGGCAAATTTCCCGATTTCCCTGTATCTGTTGAATGTGATGGCCGTATCTCCGATGCTGTCAGTCTGCGAATACTGGTGACGTAACGAAATGTCCTGTGATACAAGGAACTGATTGCGTTTTATATAATTCCATGTATTACTCATGATGACAGGAATCTCTTCAGGCTCGTACAGCTTTTTACCCTCAGACATAAGCTCAGGGTTAGTGATGTAAAGATCGTTTGCTATACCGCCGTTTTCGGCAACCTTAATGTCGTCTGTGTTGAAACTGAAGTGAGCGGAATAGATATCTCCGTGATAGTATCCGTAGAATCTGGCATCAAAAAGGGATGTTCCCTGATTGCTGTATTTACCGCGTCCATAGACGTAGTCCAAATTGAAACCGACACCTACCTTTCTGCCGAAATTGGCAGAAAAGTATCCTTTCACTCTGTCGTCTCCGTTCCGGCTGCCACCTCCACTGAAATATGTGACGTTGAGATGCGGTGTCTTCGTATCGGTAAAAAGGAAATCAGTCGGATTCTTTACAAAATAATCGTAGGGGGCGTCAAAGGCAAACTCAGGCATCGCACTGCGTTCACTGAATATCCGCGACAGTCGTGGTGAACCTATGTTGCCCAGAATGCTGTACGAAGACCGCAACCCCTCTGTCTTGTAACTGTTCTGAAACAGATACTGAATGGTGTCAGGCCCAATGAATTTATACAACGGCGACTTTGTGACAATCTGCCACTGTGTGTAATCCTTGGGCACCTCCCTCTGCACGACTGTCGTGTCTTTTTCCGGCATCTCGTTGAGGCCTCCCTCATACAGGCTGCTTTCAAATCCGTCCTGATTGGGCGATGTAATACGGTTCTGGGAAAATATGTCCTGGCCGGTCGCCAGAAATACTGCCAGTACAATCAGAAATCCATTATGTAACCCAGAGCTCCTGTGTGTCATGCCAGACCGACGGTGTCTATTGTACGAGACGTAATATGTATTCGACAATCTTTAGCAGTAATGATGCTCCACACACATAGTAGAACGGAATCGGGCTGCCTCCTGAAATATAGATTGCAAAAAGCACAGCCGATATGGCGGCTCCGCACAGGAAAATACGGTTGATAATCCTGCGTGTCCTGAACACGGACAGTCCGTCCGTAGATTTATGCGCCGTTCTTCTGTGGCTTATCTTGCCGCGTATGTCGTATTCGGCACGACGGTCAATGTCGGACAGGACAAAATACGCCTCCGATATTTTCTTGAATTTTTCCTTTGATTCAGTATCCGTATTGCCGCTTTCGGGACCGAACTGTCTGCTTAACGACTGGTATGCGTCCTCAATTTCTTTCCCTGATGCTGATTCATCAAGTCCGAGATATATGTACAGATCTTTTGTCATTCGCTTTCGGCACTGGATTCAAGCATTGAGATGATATCCCTGATTTCTTTTTCAAAACTGTTGACGAGATCAATTGTCTTGACGCGGAATTTACCTGTGGTCTTCATCAT
This sequence comes from Bacteroidaceae bacterium, assembly GCA_024398595.1. Classification (GTDB taxonomy): domain Bacteria; phylum Bacteroidota; class Bacteroidia; order Bacteroidales; family Bacteroidaceae; genus Colenecus. The sequence continues at coordinate 18,288 of JAKSIX010000017.1, forward strand.
TTTCGTGCCTTTCCGGTTGAATGCCTCACTGTCGGTAATCCAATCCTCCGCAGTGAAATGTACGCCACCATCCCTTTCTTCCTCGTACCAGTAATTTATATCAGTGACCGTCAGTATGCAGGAATGCTCGGATACCTTCACGGTCATGTTGTAGTTTATTCTCGTGCGGTCTGTCAGAAGAGCTGTCTTCCTGAAGATAAGGTACTCCTCCGCGTTGACGGCAATTCCTCTGTCCGGAGTCTCCTTTATTCTGCCTGACAGGACTATAGGCTTTACAAAACGGCCTTTTATCCATTGCAGAGTGGTGTTGTAAATGTTTTCCGATGTCACTTTTGACGCGTCAAACGGTATCTCCCTGCTGAATACAACCATTCCGTCCCTGACTGGAACTTTTCCAAATCCATAAAATGCATCGTCACCCGTCTGGGAGAATGTAATGACTGAGAACAGTGAGAGCAGTAATAATATGCCGGCTTTTTTCATCTGATGAATATATATGACTGACGCAAAATTACATTTTTTTTAAGAACCTGTTTTGAAATGTTCCAATTAATCTTTTGTAAAGTCTTTCCGGCTGAAAATCCTTCATAAAATTTTTATCGGACATTTCATAACAGATTCTGATAATGTGTTCCAAACGTATCGGTAACGGAGTAAAAAAAACGGGCGGATGGGTGTGTACCTTCCGTCCGTATTAACCGGGTGTCTAAAAAAGTCACTTTGCGGCTGCAAGAGAAGCCTTGCGGAATTCCTTCATAAGTTTCTCAAGTTCCAGAGAAGCCTTGCGTGCGCGTGTGCCGGCAGCCTTGTTCCCTTTTTCAACCTGTGAATTAGCATCATTCTCAAATGCAGCGTAAAGCTCAGCTGCCTTCTTCAAAATCTGTTCCATAATAGAATTTTAAAATGTTTGTTGATAATCGGATTCCTTTGTTTGGCCCAAAATTAGAATAATTGTGAAACAACAACAAAAAAAATCAAATTTTTTTAATTAAAATGACCGGAAAATGTACACTGTTAACCCAAAAATATCTTTTTTGACAGAAAAACAATGACTTAGAATCTGTTTTGAAGATTACGGCATTCCGTAAATTTTTCTATCTTTGCACGGAAATCAGAACTTTGGATTTGGGTATGGAGCGGTTCTATAACGTTGGAGGTCATGTGTTTTCCCTCAGTATGCCTGATGATAATCAGATGTGGCATGTCATGGAAAATTACCTGCCTTTCGAGATAGATGCCGCTGCCGGAGAGAAGACAAAATGCATATTCGGGATTACCGTTTCAAGTGATTTTCCCGAAGGAAATATGGACTATCTTTGCGGCAATGTGCCGGAAAATCCATGCGAGACATATACAAAGGTATATGCCCTTGCCGGCGGATATGTGTTTGAGGTTTATATGGACGCAGAAGATCCAAACCCTTGTATGCTATGGCTGAACAGCGATTTCTCAACGGGCATATTGAAGGAGCGGGACAATAATGGATATGGCCGTTTCCCGGTTGATAACGCGTTGATGCTGACATACGCACTGCGTACAGCGCGTGAATCAACTCTTGAAATGCATGCTTCGGTAGTGTCTGAGGGCGGATACGGCTATCTGTCTCTTGGCCAGAGCGGGGCAGGAAAGAGTACCCATAGCCGTATGTGGCTCGAAAATATATCAGGCAGCAGGCTGCTTAACGATGATAATCCGATAGTCAGGGTCTTTGAAAACGGGGATGTGATAGTGTATGGCTCTCCGTGGAGCGGTAAGACTCCATGCTATGTCAATGACAGCTGTAAGGTCGGAGGCTTTATCCGTATAGTGAAGTCCAAGTCCAATGAAATACACCGTATGGAACTTCTGGAATCATATGCGGCACTGTATGAATCCTGTTCCGGGATGAACCTGAATACGGAGACGACCGACTTCCTGCATGCAACCATTGAATCAGTTCTGGAAAAGATTCCTGTGTGGCGTCTCGGATGCCTGCCCGATGCGGATGCCGCACGTGTGTGCCATTCTTGTGTGAAACATGGAAATATTGTCACTTCCGAATGAACCGTTCCTGAGGGAAGTATCAGCGCTTCTTGCGGAAGGCAGACATGTCACCATACGTGCAAAGGGTAACAGTATGCTGCCTTTCATACACGATGGCGATGACGTTGAACTTTATGCGAAGAAGGAACTGCGTGTCGGCGATATTGCACTTGCATACACGCGTGAGAAGAAGTATGTCCTTCACCGTATTGTGGAAATAAAGGAGAACTGTGTGACCCTTATGGGCGATGGGAATGTGGCTGGGACAGAGCATTGCAGTAAGGAGGACGTGGGCGGTGTAGTGCTATACGTATTTGACGGAAAAGGGAGAAAAAAGGACTGTGGCGGCAGATTTGTCAGGCTGTCTGTATGGGTCTGGATGCACACTGTCCCGTTGAGAAGATATGTGTTGGGTATTTACAGACGATTATGCGTATAAAGGAAGGCTTTAAAATGAGACCTCTGCTCCGTGAACATATTGTCATGGCAGAGGGCAATGTTGATTTCAACAAGATGATTTCCTTGAACTCCACTGCGGCATATCTGTGGGATAGGGTTAAGGGAACTGACTTTGACGAGAGCAGACTGGTGGATATCCTTTTGGAGGAATATGAAGTTGACAGAGATGTCGCAGAGCGGGATGTCTCCGGTTTTGTCTCATCTCTGAGTGATGCGGGATTGCTGGAAATCTGATGCGCCAGCTGAAATATACTGAAAACACATTCTGGGACAGTGCCGGCAAATTATGGAGACTGGTACTGCCGGATTTTGCCGCGATATTGCTGAGATGTCTGTTGGGGCTGATACGTATTGCGGCATCATTGTCTTTCGTATGGGTGTGTAAGGTTCTGGTCGATATGGCTACCGGACATGGATACGGCAACATAAGTGTCTATGTGGCAATTATGTTGGGTATTATGCTTATACGGTGCTGTAATGGACTGCTGGCTTCTTTTTGGGAAGGACGGATGAATGTGCGATCAACCGTCCGGATGCGTGCGATGCTGTTTGAAAGTGTCATGAGAAGCCGGTGGAACGCGAAAGGGGATATGCATACCGGTGATACGGTAAACCGTATAGAGACTGATGTCAGTGTGGTGGCCGATCTGATATGTACACGTATTCCTGAGGTGCTTATTACAACGTTGCAGTTGCTGGCGGCATCGTGCTATCTGCTTTCAATGTCTCCCAAACTTATGTGGCTTCTGATTATTCTTATGATTGTGGCGGTTTTGGGAAGCCGTATGTTTTTCAGGACTACACGCAGGATAACGATGTCCATACGCCGGACAGAGAGCGAGATACAGGGCTATATACAGGAGAATCTGCTGCATAGGGTCGTGGCACTTACCTTGTCCGGTATAGAACGGGTGCTTGTGCGCTTGGGGGAAAAGCAGGGCAATGTGGTGAGAGATACTGAGAAAAGGCTTGGCTATAGCATCGTGACCCGTGGATTCATGTCTCTCGGTTTTGCGGCCGGATATGCCTCGGCTTTCCTGTGGGGGATATTCGGTATCCGTTCCGGGACTGTCACATTTGGTATGATGACGGCCTTCCTGCAGCTTGTAGGTCAGATTCAGAATCCCATGGCCAATCTCAGCCAACATATACCTGCGTTTATTCATGGACTGACATCCGTTGACAGAATATCTGAACTTATGGAACTGCCGGAGGAAACATACGGTGACCCTGTGCCGCTGGATGGGGTTCCGGGAATATCTGTAGAGAACGTTACATATTCCTATCCGGATTCTGACAGGAAAGTAATAGACGGATTCTCCTGCGATTTCAAGCCCGGAGCCATTACAGCGATAACAGGAGAAACCGGTGCAGGTAAAAGTACTCTGATACGTCTGATACTGGCCCTTCTGCATCAGGATGACGGAGCCATCACCATTTATGACGATAACCGCAAGGTGCCGGCCTCGGTCGATACACGCTGTAATTTCATGTATGTTCCGCAAGGCAATACAATGATGAGCGGTACCATACGCCAGAATTTCCTGATGTCTAATCCTGATGCCACGGAAGAGGATATGCTTGAAGCCCTTTCCTGTGCGGCCGCCGGTTTTGTGCTTTCCGGAACGGATGGCCTGGATGCCAAATGCAGTGAAGAAGGCGGAGGGTTGAGCGAAGGACAGGCCCAGCGCCTGTCAATAGCCAGGGCTCTGCTGCACCCTGGAAACATTCTGATTCTGGATGAATCTACATCTGCATTGGACCCGGAGACGGAACGGCAGGTTCTTGGCAATCTGTATTTGCGTTGTCATGGAAAGAAAACCGTGCTTTTTGTTTCACATCGTGAAACTGTGTCCCAATGGGCTGATGATGTGGTTCATATCGGTCAATGATGCCGGTATCTGAAAAAACCTTTTGCAAATTATTGAATAAGTCGCAAATATTGATTTCCTTTGTACGCATAATGGATGTAGTGGGCATATACGGAGTATAAGTGTCGTGTATGACGTGTTAAATGATGGATAAATGACTTGGAAATTTGAGCCGATAACAGGAAAGACTGCAGAGATTGTCGAGACTATAATGAATTCGCAGGATATGCCTGATGATCCTGCGTTGCAGTTCAAGTTGCGTCTGTGCGTAGAGGAGGTTGTCGAAAATATCGTCAGCTATGCATATAAGGACGGGGAAGGGCCGATGGAGGCCGGCATTGAATGTGAAAATGGAAAAATATCGATAGCTTTCAAGGATGAAGGCGTACCTTTCGATCCGCTTGCAAAGCCGGATCCGGACATCACTCTGTCAGCGGAGGACCGTCCTATCGGCGGCCTTGGAATATTCCTCTGCAAGCAGATGATGGATGATGTCCGATATTCTTACGAGGACGGTCATAACGTGCTGTGCCTTATCAAAAATCTGTAGATTCAACGAAAAAATAGTAAAATCAAGTAAATAAACTGGAAATTATGAATGTAACAATTAAGCAGGAGGGTAACAAATATGATGTTACACTGGAGGGACGCCTTGACACAACGAACGCAGATCAGTTCCAAAAGGATATCACTCCGCTGATGCAGAGCGGCAAGTCTGAGATAATCCTTGACTGTACAGAGATGGAATACACTTCCAGTCAGGGACTTAGAATGTTCCTTATGCTTCAGAAATACGTTAACCAGCAGGGTGGCACAATGGAAATGCGGAATATGCGTCCCCAGGTTAAGGAAGTGTTTGACATAACCGGTTTTTCCAGCATAATAAAGATTGCCTGAGTGTCATACTTGTCTCTGAATGGAGGATAGCGTAGAGAAATACGGCCTCGATTTACACTGCACGATGATTCTGGAGGATTATCGTGCACGTTGGTCTTCTTTTGTCATGATGAAGGAAATCATCATAGCAAAGATAAAGCAGGTACTTGCGGATAACGGTATTCTGGTTACTGCAATAGAGGGACGTATAAAGACCGAGGTCAGTCTGGCCGGCAAACTTGAACTTAAGGGTCAGAAATATAAATTTCTTGAGGATATAACGGATATTGTCGGTGTAAGGGTGATAACATTTTATACCGATGATGTTGACAAGATAGCTGCGTTGGCTGAAAATCTGTTCAATATCGATTGGGAGAATTCTGTTGACAAGCGGAAGATGCACCAGTTGGACAGTTTCGGATATATGTCGCTGCATTATGTGTGCCATATTCCGGCGGAAATATATTCGGATCCTGACAACCCATGGATAAACGAGTTCCCATTCGAAATTCAGTTGCGTACCACGCTGCAGCATATGTGGGCGAATATGAATCACGATATAGGGTATAAGTCCGGGTTTGACATCCCGCGTGAGCATCTGCGCAATCTGAACAGGCTTGCCGGAATGCTTGAACTTGCAGACGATGAGTTCAGCCGTATCCGTACTTCAATCAACGACTATCGCCGGCAGGTGACGGAACTCGTGGCAAACGGAAAGTTCGATGATGTGTCGCTGAATGGTGATACATTCAAGAATTATCTCAATCTGAAACCTTTCGATAAACTCAATCGCAGAATCGCTGCAATCAATCAGGCCGAGTTGCACGATACATCGGTAATGCCATATCTCAGTGTGTTCAAACAGATGGGGTTCAATACACTGGGTGATGTTGAAAAAATGCTTAAGGAAGACAGTGATGACGCTTTCCAGTTGGCCATGCATCAGATAGGCAGTCGGGATATAGACATTCTGTCATCGACTGTGGCTGTAATGTATCTGTGCATAGTGCATATACTCAAGGCTGGAGGCGGCGAGGAGGGGCTGACTGCGATGTTCAACGAGTTGAACGGCGTTTCCGCTTATAGCCGCGACAGGGCTCACAGGGTAATGGGGGTGGCCTCCAATCTTAATTTGACTAAGGGAGTAGTCTGATGTCACGTACTCTGCGAATCCAGATTGTCAATATTGGCAAGGAATTGTTTCTTCCCAACGGAGTGACACTCCAGGAGGTGTCGGAACAGATAGAGGGTGAGCTCGGCTTTATTCCTATAGCAGCCAAGGTAAACAACCGTATGGAGCCACTCAGTATGGAACTGTATCATCCGAAACGGGTTGAGTTTGTGCGCTCGGATTCGTATGACGGACGTCAGGTGTTTATTCCGACGCTGGTATTCGTCATTTCGGCGGCATTTGAGGAGTTGTTCCCGAACGGGACATTCAAAGTGGAGCATATCGCATCGGGCAGGGTGTTCTGCTCCTGCATGACAGGGCTTGGTGTGGAGGATTCCCAATATGCTGACAAGATATTATACTCCATCATTGAGCGTATTGATAAATTGCGTGAGGCTGATATACCGATTGAACTGGTGGAGGATGAGACTTCTGCGGTGATAGAGCGTTTCCGCAGAAACCGTAGGGAGGATATAGTGCTGCTGCTCCAGAATTATCACAATCTGTATGCATCATATTATAAGATGGGGCAGCACATCGAGTATGCGTATGTGCCGTTGGCCAGTTCGACAAGCTGCATATCCGATTATCGGATTGAGGTATGTGATGGCGGTTTTATAGTATCTGTTCCAATGTATTCATATCCGGGACTGGACGTGAGCAGTGACATACCACAGAAGGAACTTGCCGTGTGCAGCGAGAGTGCTGAATGGAACACCAGAATGCACGCTGTCAGCGTAGGGGAGATTAATGCAAACTGTCAGGAAAGACGCGGCAGCGGATGGCTGATAAAGGTCGCCGAGTCACTTCAGGAACGTAAGATAGCACAGGTAGCAGAGGAGATTGTAAAATCAGGCAAGCGTATCGTGCTCGTGGCCGGTCCTTCGTCATCAGGTAAGACGACTTTCAGCAAGCGTCTTGAGGTCGCGCTTGAGACAATAGGGTGCGAGGCCTTTCCTATATCACTTGATGATTTTTTTGTAAACCGCGAAGAGACACCGCTCGATGAAAACGGACAGCGCGATTATGAATGTCTGAATGCAATTGATGTTGAACTTTTCAACAGATGTCTCTCTTCTCTGCTGTCAGGTGAGCCTGTGGATTTGCCCACGTATAATTTTGTGACCGGAGTCAAGGAGTACCGCGAACAGAACCGTGGAATAACCGTACCTGGCCGAACATTTATTATTGAAGGCCTTCACGGACTGAATCCGGGTCTTATCAATGGGGTTGATTCGGGACAGGTGTTCCGCATATATGTATCGCCCATGACTTCGCTGGCATTGGATAATCACGTCAGGATTACAGCTACTGACGGTCGCCTCATGCGGCGTATCACCAGAGATTCGGTACAGCGTAACCGCACTGCTAAGGACACTCTGGAATCGTGGTACAAAGTACGTGAGGGTGAGGTCAAGTGGATATACCCTTATCGTGGGAATGCGGATGTCTTTTTCAATACGGCATTGGTATATGAAATAGCTGTGGTGAAGCCTTTCGTGGAGGAACTGCTGCGTGAGGTTCCGCAGAACTGCCCGGAATATGCAGAGGCAAGGCGTTTGCTGAATATGCTGAGCTACCTAGTACCGCTCAGTGACCGTGAAGTACCACCTACTTCCATAATACGGGAATTCGTGGGTGGCAGCAGCTTCCGTTACCTGTAACTGTTGTCAATTATGATATTTCCAGATTCCGAACTGCCAATAAACAGTGATGGAAGCGCTTTCCATCTGCATCTGAAACCTGAACAGATTACAGACAGGATAATCCTGGTCGGGGACCCCGGTAGAGTGGATATGATAAGTGGAATGCTCGATTCCGTGCGGCTCAGTATGTTCAGCCGCGAGTTCAAAACCATTATCGGCACATACAAAGGGAAGGATGTCATGGCCTTATCGACAGGCATAGGGTCGGACAATATCGATATAGTTGTCAATGAGCTTGATGCACTGGCGAATATCGATTACTCCACACGCACAGAGAAATCAGAACACCGTACTCTTACATTGGTCAGAGTCGGAACCTGCGGTGCCATACAGGAGGATTTGCCGGTAGGTACATATCTCGTTTCTGAGAAATCGGTCGGAATGGATGGGGTGCTGAATTACTATCCCTCAGTGGGTGAGGTGTCGGAGGCTGATTTTGAACAGGAATTCTGCCGTCAGACAGGTGTCCTGGACCGTTGGGCAAGACCATACGTGGTCAGTTCCGATTCTGAGCTGGTGGAGCGTATCGGAAAGGATATGCATAAAGGGGTTACAATTACTGCCGTGGGGTTCTATGCCCCTCAGGGCCGATGTCTGCGTGGCGGTCTGGCGCATCCGGATTTCAATGAACGTCTGCGTGCTTTCAGGTACGGACGTTACCGTATAACCAACTATGAGATGGAAAGTTCCGCACTGGAAGGAATGGCCCGTATGTTAGGCCATAAGGCGATGACGGTATGTCTCGTGGTGGCAAACCGCTATTCCAAGTCGATGTTCACCGACTATCACGGCAGTATGGAAGGGCTGGTGCGTACCGTACTTGACCGTATCTGACTATTTGGTGTAAGCAAGAAATTCGTTGCGTACCTGGGCGTTGTTGCGGAATGCGCCGGTCAGGTATGTCGATGTCATAGTGCCGCCTTTCCTGACACCACGGCTTTCCTTGCACAAATGGCGTCCTTTCATCATCAGAGCCATACCGCGTGGCGGGTACTCGCTGCCGAGTGCCTCGGTCAGCATCTGAACCACGTCATAGACCAGACGCTCCTGCACCTGCAGACGGGATGAACAATAGTCAATGGCGCGTCCTATCTTGGACAGACCGAGAATGCGTCCTTTCGGATGCGGAATGTAGGCGAACCAGTATTCTCCGAAGAATGTGCGGCAGTGATGTTCGCAGACGGAATAGAATGTACCGGTATCGACAACCATATTGTCGTAGGTAATGCCGTCCTGACCATTCGGAAATGTAGTGATAACCGGCTTCTCGTCAGGATTGTATCCCCGGAACATCTCCTTGAACATACGGAGCATCCTGTCAGGAGTCTCCTTCAGCCCCTCACGGTCGGGATTCTCGCCGATGTATTCCAGCAGTTCCCTGATATCCTCTCTCGCTTTTTCCTCTGAAATCATATCCGGTCGTCCTCGTATATTGCTGTATTGTTGCTGCTTTCCTGTACTTCAACGCGGTAACAGCAGTCTATCCGGTCGTGTATCCATTTTGCCAGATTCTCCGATGTCGGGTTGAAAGGCAATATTTCGTTCAAGTCTCTGTGATCCAGAAATCCGTGAATCTTTCTCTTTATCTCTGAGAAGTCAACCACCATTCCGTCCTCATTGAGCTCCTTGCTGCGGCAATAGACTGTCACCTGAAAATTGTGGCCGTGCAGAGCCTCGCACTTGCTCTGATGGTCAAGGGTCAGCCTGTGACTGGCTGAAATCTCCATTTTCTTTATAACTGTGTACATGAATCCCAACTTTGGATGTCTCAGCTTTGGAAGAGTATGTTGCCGCCACAGATTACTGTGGTGATGCAGTCGGATGATGCCGCATATACCCAATTGGATATCAGGTTATGGCAGGGCTGCATACGGCAGTCGTTCAGGTCAATGAGCAGACAGTCGGCCAGCTTGCCCTCCGCTATCACGCCAGCGTTCAGGCCGAATGCTTCTGCGCCGTTCTGCGTGGCCCACTTCAGAATTTCCGGAGCAGGCAGACATTCCACGTCACCGTTCACCTTCGAGAGTAAGGCTGCGAATTTCATTTCCTCGCGCATATCCAGATTGTTGTTTGACGAGCTGCTGTCTGTGCCGAGAGTGATTCTTGCGCCTGATGCCATAGCATCGCGGTAGGGGAATATGCCGCTTCCCAATTTCATATTGGAGCATGGGCAGTGCGCGACTGTCACGCCTCTCTCTGCGAGGATGTCCCATTCCTCCCTATCTACCCATACGCAGTGTGCGGCCGTCACGTCAGGCCCGAGCAGGCCGATAGAGTCCAGATAGCGTACAGGGCTCATCCCATGCTGCCTGATGCAGTTGTCAACTTCCTCTTTGGTCTCTGATACGTGTATGTTGAGCAATGCCCCATTGTCGCGGGCAATCTTTGCCATTGACTGGAGCGATTCCGTAGTGTTCGTGTAGATGGCGTGCGGTGCTATTGCCAGGCGTACCCGGCCGTCGTGGGCCGTGTTCCATTTCTTCAATGTCTCTGCGTAGGCCGGTACATTGGCGGCTGTGTGCTGGAAGAAACACTCTGAAACGATGGCGCGCATACCTGCACCGACAGCAACCTCTGCGGTCTTGTCAGTATTGAAATACATATCGTAATATGCGACGGTTCCTGTCCGTACCATCTCCTTTACGGCCATCTCTGCGCCACGGCACATATCATCGGCGGTCATCTTCGCCTCGAACGGCCAGATGTATTCGTTGAGCCATTTCTGCAACGGCATATCGTCGGCATAGCCTCTGAGCAGGTTCATCGGGATATGCGTGTGCAGGTTGTAGAATGCCGGCAATATTGCCATACCGTCGGCTTCAATCGTTTTCTCTGCAACGGTTCCGTCCGCTACTCCTATGGCTTTGATTTTCTCTCCTTCAATCAGAATGTTGGTCTTGTCGCCGTCGTGCAGGACGTTCCTTATCAGCAATGTCTTTTTCATACCGCAAAGTTATGTAAAAACTTAGTATGTTTGCATATTAAACAATATGTGATATGAATAACAGGAAGTTGTTGCTGTGTGCTGTACTGTCGCTTCTCGCGCTGTCTGCGGGTGCTGCGAAATTCGTTTCGATGTCAATCCTGGACAAGGACTATCTGGTGCTGCGGCTCCGTGACGGCGAGATACGCTACCGTGATGACGGCACCGGGCCGAGTGCGTATCTGGGCCACTCGTTTTCAGAGGGTGACGATACTCTTGTGGTGTTCGGCGAAAGGTTCGATCCGTCCTGCACCGTGCAGATGGCGGAGTGGGAGATAACATCGGACGATGACCGCGCCTTCGGCACAGTGCATCCGGTGTCGGTATCGCGCAAGTCAAAGCCTATGCACGTGGATCATACGCTGTCAAGCGAGCTGGAGCATTGGCTGTTCCTGCAACTGCCCCAGTCAATGAAGCAGGGCTGTACGTACAGGGTGAACATTCCGTCCGGAGCACATCTGGAAGTGGAGTCTGCGGCTGTCAGGTTCGATGTGAACAGTTCTGTATCGGAGGCTGTACACGTCAATATCATAGGCTACGCCCCTGACCGTGCAGTCAAGGCTGCGGACCTGTATCTGTGGCTTGGCGACGGCGGCCAGCGCGACTATTCATCGTTCGTGGGCAAGAAGGTCTGGCTGTATAACGTGACCAGTAGCCGTCGGACTCAGGTAGGCGGCGTGTCTTTCTGGAAGCCACAGTCGGAGTTCGCGCAGGAAGCCAACAGGAAGAACGCCACAGGCTCTGATGTGTGGAACATTGATTTCAAGTGCCGGACTCCGGGGCGTTACCGCCTTGTCGTGGAGGATGTAGGGTGCAGTATGGATTTTGACATAAGAAGTGACGTATATTATGAGCCGTACCGCTATTCCGTGCGCGGTTACTATTATATGAGGTTGGGCGAGACCCCCGATTCTGCGATAAGTCCGGTTCCGCGTCAGCCGGCTTTCATCCCGGAGGCTGATCCTGTGGGCTTCACGGTGTATAAAACCGACTTGCAGCCCTGGCATCCGGACTGGCGCCGTATAAGGGGCGATGTGTGGGACGAACCCCATTTCAAACCGGCGTTGGAGTCGGAGTTCTGGAAACACCGTCTGCCGGGCAATCCTGTGAATACAGAGGTGCGTGGCGGCCATTCCGATGCCTTTGACTGGGACCGCCATCTGGCTCACGTGAGCAACATCTACGATCTGCTGCTGCCTTATTTCCTGACGGATGGCAGGATAAGCGAGGATAATCTCGGTATCAGGGAGAGCGGCAACGGCATTCCCGACATTATTGACGAGGCGCGTAATGAGGTCGATTTCTTCCTGAGCATACGTGACGGTGAGGGTTACAGTCAGGGCGTGACCAATCCGTCGAAGGAGTGGAGCGTAATGTTCCAGGCCGGATGTACGACCATTGCCGCCTGGGCGAATGCGGCCAACTGCGCTATGCTTGCGGCGTGTCTGCGCATTGCAGGAAATGATGAGCTGTGCAGATATTACACCGACGAGGCCATCAGGGCATTCCGCTATGCCGACCGTCAGGAAAACAGGCAGCTGAATGATTCACAGAACATAGGCGACGGCAATATGCGCGGCAGCGATTTCAAGCAGATGGCTGCGGCCTATCTGTACAATGTGACCGGCGAGTGTGAATGGGAGGATATTATGGCGGAACTGAGCATTGTCACAGGGCCGGACTCAAAGATATGGAACCAGCGTGCAGGCTACCAGATATGGGGCACTGCGGCTTATCTGAACTGTCCGCAGGAGAGGCATTACACGGAACTGTATGAAAATATGAAGAAAAGCGTGGCGCTTGAGGCCGAGACCAATCATGTGGGCAAGAGCGCACTGCGTCCGTCACGCCGCACTACAAACGATTCGCGCTGGCAGACTTCCGAGAACCTGCAGCTGGTGATGATGGCGCATTTCATTTCATCGGACAAGACCGAGAGACAGAGACTTGAGGAGGCAATGTATATTGATGCCGACTGGTGCTTCGGGCGCAATCCTGCCAATATCGTGGAGATGACGGGACTGGGTGAACGCCATATCACGGACTGCTACACGACAGGCCGGAATGACGGCGTGCCCGGCTCACATCCGGGACAGACACCGTTCAACGGTACAGAGACCTGGTCGCGTGGTGATGGCGGCGATGCGCAGATATTGCTCAGGCGTTGTTATCCTGCGTGGACCGAAGGCTGGCCGAGTCAGGAATCGTTCTTCAATCAGCGCTATCTGTGGGTGAACGGCGAGTTCACACCACGTGAGACTATGCGTGGCAAGATGGCATTGACAGCGTATCTTTACGGTATAAGGAAAGACTTGTGAATCAATACGTTTAACTTGTACTGAAAAACAATGCCGCATCTCTTTGTCAATACAGATCAACATGCTATTTTTGCACTTCAAATGACTTAAAACATTGTTCAATGAGCGATTATTTCTATGACATGCTGCCAGCCGGAGAAATGGCACAGCTTTCGTATTTTCCTACGGTAACGGAATATTTTGACTGGATAACGTCCAAGTGGGCGGACAGAACCGCCTTGTGCGACGGTACTGTGTCAGTTTCATACAGGGAACTCGCGGATCGCGTTGCACGGCGCAGGGCTTTTATCTACGGACTTGGATTTGAGAAAGGTTCAAGAATTGCAATCCTGGAAAAGAACAGCATAGATGCCGTGGAGATGTTTCTTGCCGTCACGACAGCCGGTATGGTGGCAATCAATCTGCCTGCCCAGCTCCCGGCAGCGGCAGTGGTCGGCTCGTGTATGAAGTTCGGCGTTTCGGCGGTGTTCGTACGTGACGAAATGCAGGCATTGTGCGAAGGCTGCAAGTGCGGGGTCTTTTCATCAAAATCCATGGGTGGACAGCCTGCTCCTGCGTGTCAGGTGGATAAGGAGGACACGGCGGCAATATTCTTTACAGGTGGTACTACAGGAGCTCCCAAGGGTGCTGTCCTGCCGCATCGCGCACTGATGAGAGGCGCCTTCAACGGTATCTTCGCACCGGGCAGCCAGCTCGGCGGTCACGTTTCCATCGGTATGCTCCCGCTCAGTCACGTGTTCGGACTGATACGCAGTACGCTGACAATTTTATATTCCGGTGCGGAATGGTATGCCTGCGAGGATATGAAGGCAACCATCGGCAAACTTCCTATGATCAGGCCGACTCTGCTTGTTCTGGTGCCCGGTCTCTGCGATGTTCTGATGGGACTCGTCAAGATGTACGGCCCGCAGTTCCTTGGAGGCAGGTTGAAGACAATCATTTCAGGAGCGGCAAATGTTCCGCCACGTCTTATCAGCGAGTTTGACAAGCTTGGCATACAGCTGCTTGCCGGCTACGGTATGACCGAGGGTGCCAATTTCACTTCCGGCAATGCCGATGTGCTGACACGCCCGACTTCGGTGGGTAAGATTTATGCGGAGCAGGAGACGAAGATTGTTGACGGAGAACTATGGATACGTGGTGACAACGTATTTACAGGTTATTACGGCGATCCGGAGAAGACTGCGGAAGCCCTTACGGAGGATGGCTGGCTGAAGACCGGGGACCTTGCGGAATTCGATGAGGACGGCTTCCTGTACATTGTAGGCCGCATAAAGAATCTCATTATACTCTCGAATGGGGAGAATGTATCTCCTGAATCCATTGAGGAACCGTTCTATAAGTGCGATGCTCTAAAGGACTGCCTTGTCAGTGAGGATGAAGTCGGCGGTGAGAAAGTCATAGCCATCCAGATACTGCCTCAGATGGCAGCCTTTGAAGGAAAGAGCTGGGATGAGGTAGAGGCTTTCTTCAACAAGCTTGTGAAGGATGTGAATGCAACGCTTCCGACCACTCACAGAATATCCAAAATTACCGTGCGCAAGGAAGATTTCAAGCGTACGGGAAGTCTGAAAGTATCCAGAAACCAGTAATACGATGACAAAGGAAGAAATATTATCCCGCCTGTGTGAGATTATCAGCCTGGTAAAACCCAATATGGACCTGTCGGGGGTGTCTTTTGAATCATCACTTACCACAGACCTTGGTATCGACTCCCTGTCGATGCTGCTTATGTCTCTGGCGATAGAAGAGAAATTCAATATGCGTTTTGAGAATACCGCAACATTCCAGACTGTCGGCGACATCTGCAGCTACATTGAAGAGCGGACCAAATAATTCAGTCTATGGCTGTTGAGATAATCAAAGTGGAGGGAAGGAGACTCCTGAGGGAGTTCATAACATTCCCTGAGAAACTTTACAAGGATTGTCCGAACTGGGTACCGCCATTAATTCTGGACGAGTTCGATACTCTGGACAGGAAAAAGAACGCAGCGTTCGAGTTCTGCGATGCGGATTACTTTCTTGCCCGCAGGGATGGAAAGACCGTCGGAAGGATTGCGGCAATAATCAATCATACCGCCAACAAAAACTGGAACGGGAAGACCTGCCGCTTCGGCTGGATGGATTTCATCGAAGACCTGGAGGTTGTCGAGGCACTTATCGGTGCGGTTTCCGAATGGGGCCGCGAGCGCGGCTGTGACCAGATCAAGGGCCCTTGGGGATTTACGGATATGGACAAGGAGGGTCTGCTCGTTGAGGGATATGAGCACCTGTCTCCATTCACCTGCCTCTACAATTATCCTTACTATGACAGGCTGATGAATGAGGCCGGTCTTGTGAAGGATGTGGATTGGACCCAGAAGGTGGTGGAAATCAGCAGGGAACTTCCCCCGATGTTCCAGTACGCCCCACTTGTGGAGAAACGTTACGGGATAAAGGTCTGCAAGGCCAGAAGTATGAGAGAACTTGGAAGAAGGTACGGAATGTCTGTCTTCCATATGTACAATGAGACTTTTGCTCCTTTATTTCAGTTCTCCCCGCTCAGTGACAGGCAGATAAAGAGATATCTCCAGACGTATCTGACCATTCTGAGCAAGGATTTTGTCCCTGTTGTGGTCGATTCCGAAGATAAGCCTGTGGGCTTTGCGTTCTGTGTGCCGACACTATCCGAAGCGGTGAAGAAGAGCGGTGGACGGCTGTTCCCATTCGGATTCATCCGCATACTCCGTGCCCTCAGAAAGAATGATACGCTTGAGGCTCTTATGATAGGTGTCCTTCCCGAATATCAGGGCAAGGGTGCCAGCGTCCTGATGTTCAAGGCACTCCATGAGAGCTGCATCAAGGCCGGTATAACCAGGATGATACTCAACCCTCAGTTGGAGGATAATTTCAAGGTCCAGTCCCTCTTCGGGGAGTACAGGACCGAACCGTTCATGCGCCGGCGATCCTACACGAAGAAGATTTAAGTTATCTATATAGAGAATTCCATTGAAAGGCAGATAGTAGTGATCGCGTCCTTAGGTGGGGCAGGTGACAACGGATACTGCTGTTAAAAACGAGCTGTGCTGTGAACGGAACCTGTCCCCTGTTCAGCTGTTCAGCAAGTCACGAAGCCGCTGCTTGTCCATTTTCAATGAATCGGATATCTCGTCCAAAGTTAGACCGGACTTGAGCAGCAGACGACAGCTGTCCGCTATTATGGACTCCTGAGAAGAAATTATAGACTTCTGAGAGGTAATAGTGGAATGATAATCCGCAATCGTAGCATCGCGTGCGGCAATCGCTGCATCGCGAGTATCTATAGCACTGAAAAACTCTTCCTCTACTGTCATATTCTGTCGTATTTCCTTGTTTGCTGCTGCTGACTGAAGGCGGCGTATTATCCTGATCATTTCGGAATCATCGCCGTATGACGCCTCGTCTATGTTCAGTATCTGGCGGCTGTCACCGACGAGAGACTGATTGAAGACGCTGAGCACACTCTCCAGCCTGTTCTGTCTGCGCCCTGTGATACGCGGTATCTGGACGACTATGCTGTCATGGGTCAGACTGTCTATGAACCTGTCCGGAAGCCCCTCCGTCACCTCGTTGCCGTAATAGTCATAGCATTTCCTGCTGACGTACAGCACCGGTTCATCCAGATTCTGTATCCTGTGGCCGAGAAGATAGACGCTCACCATAGGGATGGCGTAGTGCGAGTCCTCTCCCGTTGCCATATTCTCCGTGTTCGAATACTGTACGCTGACATACTGCCTGAACCGCAGGATTTCAGTCTCCACCCAGTTCTTCTGCAACTCAATCAGTATCAGCCGTTCGCTTCCGTCCGTTTCGCGGACTCTCGCCCCGAAGTCTATCCTGAAGTTGGACAGGTTGTCGCGGGTCTGGTTTGAATACTCGTTTCGGCGCATCTCTACCGAGATTACGTCCTTCTTGAGCAGTGCCGACAGGAATGTGAGGGCGATATTCTCATCTTCCATCAGGTACTTGAACACGATGTCAAAAATGGGATTGGCAATTTCCACCATATTTTTCAATAATTAGATTTCAAGCGTGTTGTGTGTTGCGGATCTCTATCCGTCACGGCGGCAAATGTATGGGATTATTTGCGCACAGGCAAGTCAAAATGTTGATTATTTCGGCGCAATCGGTACAAAGTGGCTCCAATTACACTATATGGTTTAAAATGTGAACGGAACCTGTCCCCTGTTCATAAAAAAAAATTAATTTTGCGCACGCTCAGCTAGCTCGGTGATTCGTCGCAGGGTGGGTGTGGGCGAACATATTGGAGACGTTACTTGACGTTTATCTTCTACATTCAAACTTCGCAATTTGATTCGCAAAGGAAGATAACGCAACGGGTGCGTCCACGGGTGGTGACTATTCAGTCATCCGCGCTGTTGTTACGGTGTGGAGTTATATTGTATATCATCCCTGACGTGGGCTAGCTGCGTTGCTTATCCTTTTGCGAAGGCAGCGAAGGCCAGAATGTGGGATGAGCAAGAGTAAGACTCCCACGTCTTTTTTTTGTATCTGTTCGGAAAGGGGGCACCGGACATAAAAACAACAGTAAACTATGAGAAAATTATTACTTGGTCTTGCAATCCTGTCATTCGCGACGGCGGTGTCCGCTGATGGCGGCAGTTCTATGGAATTAGTCAATTGTGATGCTATGGTTATTATCCCGAAGGATTTAATGGCTGATCAGGAGAATTGTTTTGCCGTGTCGGACAGTAATACCATCAGAGTCTTTACAGACGAAATGGTACTGGCGAAAACCTTGCAATACCCGATGTATGAGACAGTAGCGATTAATGAATATTATTCGCTGGAAGATGGCAGTTTGATACATCGTTTTGTAAAATCAAGTAAGAGTCATCTGGAGATTCACTATTATGATGACACTGACAGATTTGGCAATGAAATGCACGACCCTGCATATCTGACCAGTCAGACCTTGTTCAATACTGATTCCAAATATGAGATAATCAGACCGATTTATACCGTAGTCAAACAATGGGAAGACGAATCAACATTTTACGATAATACAATAGGGATGTATGTTCCTGCAAAAGAGGTTTATTATACGTCGATGATGACAGGAATCGAAATCGTATCCGAAGATGGAAATGTGCTTAATACGTTACACTTTGAAGGTAAATTGAACACTCGTGATATTGATATAATGAATCTTAATGGTAAAATTTATCTTATTCATATTCAAGAGAGTTTTGATTATACTACGGAAAAATATATACGTAAAACGGTTATTTACCGTGTAGATAATAAATCGACCTCGATAGAGAAGGTTATGCAGTTGGAAGGAGTTAATGTGTTCCCGACACTTGCCAGGAGGGATGATGTCATTACAGTCAGCATAGAAGGCGATGAGAATGCCGAGGTGGCGGTGTCTGTGATTGGCGCTAACGGTCAGGTGCTGAACAGCGGCAGACTTGGTGCCGGTGAGAGACAGATGACATTGCCTGCAAATAAGATGAATTCCGGCCTCAACATAATCAAGGTTCAGAAGGGCGGACAGACCAGCAACACCAAAGTGCTGGTTGAGTAATCTCTACATTATGATAAAATGTCCCGGTGATGAGAAAAACTCAAGCACCGGGACATTTTCTTTATGATGATTCCGTTCAAGCGCAGGGCTTAAAGCTCGTCCTCCGGGTGATCCTTGCGCCAGTCGGTCGGGTTACGTGTAGAACCGCCGAGGTTGACGCTCATATCAGCACGCTTGCGGGCACCGAATTCATAGTCATTGCCAGGGAGAACCGCATTCATCAGAATACCTACGATAGCGGCTCCTGCGAGGCCTGAGAGGGCGATGTGAATCTTGCCGATGTTGAAGTCGATGCTGCCGGGACCGTAGTTGATACCGATGGAGAGAACCAGAATAAGGGCGGCAATCAGAAGGTTGCGCGAAAGAATCAGATCGACTTTGTTCTCAACGAGATTTCTGACACCGACGGCTGAAATCATACCGTAAAGCACGAGGCTCACGCCACCGATTGTAGCTTGCGGCATAACGGATATGACAGCCGCGAACTTCGGGCAGAACGAGAAGAACATTGCAAGGCAGGCCGCGATGCGGATTACACGCGGGTCAAACACTTTTGTAATGTTGAGAACACCTGTATTCTCGCCGTAGGTCGTGTTTGCAGGAGCGCCGAAAAGTGATGCGAATGCCGTTGCCAGACCATCACCCATAAGAGTGCGGTGCAGACCCGGGTCCTCCAGATAGTTGATTCCCGTAGTTGATGATATTGCACAGATATCGCCGATGTGCTCAACCATAGTAGCCAGTGATATAGGCAGAATGGTAATGATTGCAGTAATTACAAGTCCCCAGTTCGGATTGGCGAATACGCTGAATACTGTGTCCTGCATCTGGAACGGCAGACCTACCCAGGCAGCCTCTTTCACAGGGGTGAAATCGACGAGGGAGAAGCAGGCGGCAATCAGATATGAACCGACAACTCCAAGGAGCACCGGGATGATTCGTATCATACCTTTGGCCCAGATATTGGTGGCTATGATGATTAACACAGCTACAAGGGCTATTCCCCAGTTGGTGGCACAGTTGGTCACGGCAGAGCCTGACAGTATGAGTCCGATGGATATGATTATCGGACCAACCACTACAGGAGGGAAGAATCTCATTACCTTCGTTACACCGAATGCCTTGATGAGTCCTGCAAGGATGAAATACATCAGTCCTGCGAAAAAAATTCCGATGCAGGCGTATGGAAGCGAAGCGGCCTGGGACATTCCGAGACCTGCGCCTGTGGCTACGACTGCGGCATATCCTCCGATAAATGCGAAGGATGAACCGAGGAATGCCGGTACCTTCATCTTGGTTACAAGGTGGAACAGGAGTGTTCCGGCACCTGCAAACAAGAGAGCCGCGCTTACTGACAGTCCGGTAAGGGCAGGAACAAGCACTGTCGCACCGAACATTGCGAACATGTGTTGGAATCCGAGCAGAAACATTTTCCTCCCGCCAAGTGATCTGGCATCATAGATGCCTTGCTGGTTAATACTGATTTCCATTTGCTGTTAATTTAATATGGCCGCAAGTTACGCTTTTCCAAGTATATTTTTGCAGAATTTTAACAATACATTTCAACAATTTGGACAGGTTAATGATGAAAAGAGTACCTTTGTAAAAAGAACTTAAAATTTTTATTTTCTATGAGCCAACTGCATATAGTAAATCACCCTCTGATTCAGCACAAGCTTACGATTATGAGGGACAAGGATACGGGAACAAAGCATTTCCGTGAGCTTCTGGTTGAGATTTCCCTGCTTATGGGTTATGAACTGACACGCGATTTGGAACTGACTCCTATCGAGATTGAGACTCCTATCTGTAAAATGACGGCAAGTGAGATTTCGGGAAAGAAACTGGCTATCGTGCCTATCCTGAGAGCCGGTCTCGGTATGGCTGACGGTATCCTCAAGCTGCTTCCGGTTGCGAAGGTAGGTCACATAGGACTGTATCGCGACGAGAAGACGCACGAACCCGTATTCTACTATTGCAAGTTGCCGGAGGATGTCCAGCACCGTATGGTCATAGTCACAGATCCTATGCTTGCCACCGGTGGCAGTGTCATCGCCGCTTTGGACAAGATCAAGTCATTTGGCTGCAATAAGATACGTCTGATGTGTCTGGTGGCTACTCCGGACGGCGTCAAGAAAGTTCAGGCCGCGCATCCGGACGTGGATATATTCGTGGCGGCTCTTGATGACCATCTGAACGACAAAGCATATATCGTTCCCGGTCTCGGTGACGCAGGTGACCGTATCTTCGGAACGAAGTAACTGGCAGTCACACACTGCAAACGCTGATTGGATATGAAAAGTTTTTTTACCGGCATCGTAATACTGGCTGTCGTACTTTCATCATGCAGGCAGTCGGATGCACCATTCGATACAGAAAGGCTTGATGAATACTTCGAAGCCATCAGTCCGCGGTATATGGGTTCCGTGGCAATATCCATAAACGGAGAAACAGTATATACCCACTGCAGCGGTATGTCCGACATCGATGCCGGCACGCCCATTACCGGGCATTCCGGATTCCTGATAGGTTCCATCTCGAAGACATTCACATCGGCGATGGTCTTTATGGCCATAGACGAAGGACTGCTGTCGCTTGATGACAATCTGGCTGAATTCTATCCCGAAGCGGGGATAATGAACGCAGACAAGATTACCATCAACAATTTTCTGTACCACAAAAGCGGTATCCACGATATTTTTGAGGGGACGGGGGATTATCTGGAATGGTACACCACTCCGCAAACCCGCGACCGGCTGATACAAAGGATTGCCGATGCCGGAGCCGACACCATACCCGGAGCCGTCCAGCAGTACTGCAATTCCGGATATGTGCTGCTGTCCTTCATATTGGAAGACGTATTCGGATGCAGTTATGCGGAACTGCTGAATGATAAGATAACAGGACCGCTGGGACTCGCAGAAACATCGCTTTCGGACGGTATTGACACGGAGAAAGGCGAATGCAGGTCGTATGTCTATAACAACGGCTGGCAACCGGATGCCGAAACCGATCCGTCCGTTCCGATGGGGGCCGGCGCTATCATGTCGAATCCTGCAGACCTCATCACGTTCGGTAATGCACTGTTCCATAACCAGCTGGGAGACAGCATACTGAGCCGTATGTCCAGAATTGACGGTTCGCTGGGACGCGGTCTGTTCCCATTTGTATATTACGGGAAGAGCGGTCTGGGTCACACTGGCGGCATTGACGGATTCCAGTCTGCCTTATGCCATTTCGATGACGGTGACATCACAATCGCCATCTGCTCCAATGGCATCAATTTTAATCAGAACGATATTCTGATAGCGATTCTGGATGCCATCCACGGCAAAGAATATGAAATCCCGGATTTGAAATACGTATCGGTTGACCCGGCCATACTTGAAAGCTACACAGGTGATTATTTCAACGATACTCTGAATCTCGGCATCAGTATCACTACGGACGGCAGATCGCTTACCGCTCAGGCTACCCGCCAGTCGGCATTCAGCCTCGATGCCACTTCGGATTCTGTGTTTGAATGTATAAAAGCAGGAGTGGTAATCAGCTTCAAGGACGGAAATCTGCTCCTGCACCAGTCCGGTCAGACATTCACATTCGTCAAATAGGAATAACCAGTACAATTCATCTTTCAGCCAGGGTTCCTCGCAGGCCGTAGAGCATTGCTGCGGCGGCGATTGCCAGAAGAGCCAGCTGCCGTCCCCTACCTGCCAGCAGGGTTGTGGTGAGAGCCAGGATGCCGATGCCGGAAGAGAGGACGGTCTGCGGCTTGAAGATAAGCAGCAGGGTAACTGCAACACCCAGGATGATGCCGGCGGTCAGCGTCAGTATGCTGATACGGCGGCAGCGTCTCATCTCGCGGGCGTGATATTCCCTGATTTCGGCCAAAGCCTGGCAACGTGCGGCAAACTCCAGATCAAACGCATCCGGGTCGCTTGTCATAGGACGGTTCGCGTGAAAGAAACTGCGGATGTCTGCATCGTTTATGTTATCCTTATCCATTTCCTTAATCATTTTGTTTTGTCATAAATCGTTTTATGTCCTCCCGTCCACGCGACAGCAGGGATTTCACCGTACCGTTACGTACACCCAGAATCACAGCTATCTCGCGTATGTTCCTATCCTCCATATAGAATAGCAGCACTGCCGCCTTCTCCTTCGCGTTAAGTCCTTCTATGGCCCGGTACAGTTCCTGATGACCATCCATGTTCCTTTGCATATTGCAGATATTCAGCCCTGTAGAAAAGCAGAAGTCTGCACGGTGATTGATGTCCTACTGTCTCGGGTGGTCTATGTGGCAAATTATTTGCTGATAATTTAAAAATATATTAGATTTGTACCCACACTTCCGATTTTCATAAAAAAATCAGGAGTTGAATTCTAATTTTAGATATTATGTACCAAAGATTATTTGATATTGAGAAACAGCTTGATGAAGCTATGTTCCTGTTTGGAGCACGTCAGGTTGGGAAATCAACACTGCTTCAGGAACGGTTCAAAGATGCTGTATACTATGACTTGCTTTTGCCAAACATACGCAAGAATTTTAAAAGGAATCCGGAACTCTTTAAAGAAGCTCTTTCTTCAAAACCTGCGGGGACTCTTGTTATTGTTGATGAAATCCAGAAGGTTCCCGAGTTGCTGGATCTGGTTCACTGGCTGATGGTAAACAGGGGCTTACGTTTCATTCTCAGTGGATCAAGCGCACGAAAATTGAAGAAATCCGGGGCTAATACACTCGGAGGACGAGCCCAGCCCAGAACGCTATTTCCTTTAGTATGGCCGGAAGTATCCGATTTTCAGATAGACAAGGCTGTCCAGAATGGAATGATACCACGCCATTACCTTGCAGCTGATGCCACCGACAGGCTTGAAGCATACGTTGACATATATGTTAAGGAAGAAATCCTTGATGAAGCCTCCGTGCAGGATATTGACGCATTTGAACGATTTATGGAGGTTGCTGCCATTTCCGACGGAGAAATGCTAAACTATTCAAACATAGCAACTGATTGTGGCGTGTCAGCAAAAACCGTCAAGTCCTACTACCAGATTCTTTATGACACTATGCTGGGATACGAGATTCCTGCATACAGAAAAGTCATCAAACGTCAGATTGTTCAGTCCCCGAAGTTCTATTATTTTGATGTGGGGTTGTCCAACTACCTTATGGGACGGCATAATCTGAAGCGCGGTAGTGATGATTATGGCCATGCTTTCGAGCATTTCGTAATGCAGGAAATAATTGCCTACAAGGGATATTTTCGCCGCAAAGATGAACTGTCATACTGGCATACATACAATGGAAAGGAAGTGGATGCTGTTATTGGTGATGCAAAGATTGCAATAGAAATCAAATCCTGCGAGCAGATCAAGACGAAGCACAAAGCCGGACTCAAGGCCTTCAAAGAAGAGCATCCTGAGTGCCGCTTGATTCTTGTATCACTTGATCCCATAACCAGAGTATCTGGCGATAAAGAACTGATTTATGTAACAGATTTCCTAAGAATGCTTTGGAACGGGGAGATTTTCTGATTTTTCCTTCTCTCGTAACTTCTCAGGTACCCCTGTGAACAGGGGACAGGTTCCGTTCATCTGCCTGTGCGGATGCGTTGGATTGGGAACCTTGCCTCTGGAATTGTCGGGATGGTTTCCAAATTGTCGGGAATTATTTACTAATTTTGCATAGGCGGCTCTGCGTTGGCAACCGCTGATCTGAAAAACATTTGTCTAATTCTAATTCTT
>JAKSIX010000018.1 GCA_024398595.1 Bacteroidaceae bacterium
TTACTGATATGAAAACAATACCAGAGGAAGAATTTGCATATCTGAACGGTATTGGCGCCGGTCTGCTTCTGTATGATGATCATACCGCCCTGTACGCCATTATTATATGTCTCCTGTGCACGTTCCTGAGTACGGTCAACAATTGTAGCCACATCTGTCAGGAATATATTCTTGCCGTTTCTAGATGCAAGCACCAGATTCCTCATATCCTGAGGATCAACGAATTCTCCCTGTACGCGCAGAGAGAAACTCTCGTTACCTATATCAATGTTTCCGCCCGGGACATTACGGTTCTCCGATGCTATGAGTGCGCTTATACTCTCGATGGTCAGATTGTAAGCCTCCAACTTGGCCGGATCGCAATATACATAAATCTCACGCTCCGGAGCACCGGCAATGGATACGGTTCCCACACCCGGTATTCTAGCCAGAGGATTGGCTACATTCTCATCAAGTATCTTATAGAGAGCGGACTGGCTCTCACCTGCCTGCACTGACAGCATCATGATAGGCATCAGGCTGGTATCAAACTTGAACAGGATCGGCGTAGATACACCGTCAGGTAACTGCATAGTCACCATACTCAGTTTGTCACGCACATCGTTGGTTATGTCATCAATATCGTGTCCATACTCGAACTGCAGCGTGATTACGGAGACATTCTCCGATGATTTTGATGTAAGATGTTTCAGATAGCTGCAACTGTTGAGCGAACTCTCGAGCGGACGTGTCACATTATTCTCGATATCTGACGCGCTGGCACCCGTATAGTAAGTGAATACCATGACAGTATTCGTCTCTATATCAGGCAACTGGTCTATCGGTAGCTTCGTATATGAGAAGATACCGAAAACAACGACGGCCACAAAGCACAGAGCCGTCATAACCGGTCTTCTGACCGCACCTCCGTACAAACTCATATCCTCTGTTTATTTACTAACCTCAACCTCAGTTCCGTCAATCAGTTTATTCTGCCCGGCAATGACAACCTGCGCATTGTCCGGCACACCTGAAATCAGTTCATACCTGTCACCCAGACGCTGTCCGAGTTCAACCTTGCAATAGTGTACTATTCCATTGTCGTACACATACACGAAGCGGTCTCCTGAACCTACACGCTTTACGACTGATATATCCGGCACTACCACGTGGCTCTCAGTACCGAGATTAAGCGTCACACGCGCGAACATACCGGGGCGCAGTTTTCTGTCGGCATTCTGCACACGCACCTCAACCGGGAATGTGTGTGTAGCCGCATCAATGGTAGGATGTATCAGATGTACCGTGCCGTCAAACCTGACACCGGGATATGCGTCAAGTTCAACAGTGACGGCATCCTTCAGCTTGACCTTTGAGTAATACTGCTCCGATACATTTATTATCAGCTTGGCCGGTGCAATACTCTGCACCACGAGAACAGGCCTGCCCGCGCTGTAAATATCACCGTTGTCATAGTTTCTCTCCGTAACCACACCGTCAATCGGGCTTTTAAGCTGCGTATTGGTAAGCAGATTGCTATAAGCAGTCCTGTTTACCTCAAGGCTCATATTGGTATTGTCCCATTCAGCCTTTGACACACCGCCGACCTTATAAAGCTCGTCGATACGGTTAAACTGAACCTCCTGATTCTTTATCTGCAGTTCCAACTGACGCAGGTTAGACTCGTCCATCTGGACAAGTTTCTGTCCTTTGCTGACATTATCACCCACCTCAACAAGAATCCTGTCAATTCTGATAGGTGTGGAAGGTGCGATGTTATTCTTTATATCGCCCTCCACTGTAGCCGAATACACCTGAAGCTGGTCAACAGACTCAGACCTTACCGATGCCAGCTTCACTATTGGCTTTTCAGCAGGCGCCACTGTCTCCTTATTCCTGTCACCGCCCCCACAGGCTGTCATAAGGACAGTCAGGCCACATAACACGATAGAATAATTGATTGCTTTCATATTGTTTTTTTATCTTTCATTAACCATAATCAAATCATCACGCCCCAGTACCTTGTCCAAATCCGCCTTTGCTGCCAGATAATCATATATGGACTGGCTGTATGTCAGTTTGGCCGATACCACCGATATCTCGGAATTATTCAGTTCCAATATTGTTCCTCCGCCTATTGCATAGCGTTTCTTGGCTATCTCGTATCCCTTGTCAGCCTGTTTCACAGCTTCCTTGTTACTGGCCACCTGCTCAATGCTGGCATTCATGTTGTCTATATAGCTCCGTGCCTGCACGGCCAGCTGTTCCTCCGTATATCTGCGCGTTTCAGCCAACTGGTTTATCTGCAGTCTGGTGCTTTTCATTTTCGTGAAATTGGATGCCTTATAGATAGGTACGGACAACGACAGCACTATCGAAGAACTCTTTCCCCAATCATAGTTACCCAGTCTGAGATTGTCATTGTAAAGAGACTGGAAGGCATACGAGCCGACAAGAGCCAAGGTCGGGTAGAAGCTTGTCCTCTGGAGTTTCAAGGTCTGTTGCAGCAACTTCTCATTCAATTTCAACTGTCTGAGAGATGTATTGTCCTCCAATGACATATTGTCTATGTCTATTATACCGGGCACAAGCTGATCCTCATAATTCTGCAGACTGTCGTTTATGCAGAACTCTATATCTGAAGTTACGCCCATAAGCACTTTCAGCTGCAGTTTCGCCAGATTTATTGCATTGCGTGCCGATATGACAGGCGGCTGCATACTGCGCATCTGTACTTCAGAGCTGATCTTATCATATTCGCTGACCCCGCCAAGTTCGTACATATTGTTTATCAGCTGATAGTTACGGCTGCTCTGCTCATAGCTTTTCTGCAGCACGTCATAACTGTCCTGTGCCAGAATAAGCATATAGTAGGCCTTTGTCACCTGATTGATAAGGTCCAGTTTCGAACTGCGGCTCTGCTCAACAGCGTTCATCAGATCGGTCTTTGTAAGATTCATTGTCGCATACACGGCCGGTGCATATACAGGCAATGCTATCTGGAACTGGCCATTCCATGTATATGTATCATCCTTACCCATCTTGAAAGACTGACCGTTCAGCTTCATCTCGGCTGCCAACGCTGTATATTGTACAGTACCGGACAGATCCGCACTCGGCAGCAATGCCTGCCAGGCCTCTTTCCTGCTTATTTCCTTAAGTTGTATCTGCTGATCCGCCACAATGATGGTAGGATTATCAGCAAGCGCAATCTCAATGGCCTTGTCAAGCGTCAGCGGAACGTTACCGTCAGCATCCGGCACAAGCCTCATATCCTGTGCGCAGAGCATTGCAGGACAAGTCACGAGAAATGCGGCAGCAACTGTCATAACTGCATTCTTTCCACAAAATTTCTTCATCACTTATTACTGTATTTTAATTTATACTCATTTAATTTCTCCAGACCGTCTGCAGTGGCTATGCCCCTGAGCATCACTATTATCGTAGAATCGAGAAGTGTATCCAGGGCTGTTCTCTCCCGGGTACGCTCCTCACTGACAAAATGACTCATTGATACAAAAGCCTTACAGACGACATCCACACAAATATCATCTCTGAACACACGCTGTCTGATACCAGTCTCCAGAAAGTTCTTGAAATTGTCATGTATTCCTGCTATGTGGGAATCCATTTTTTCCTTAAACAACGGATATTTACTTAAATCAGACACAAGTACATTACCGCTACGGTTTACTTCGGACAATATAAGGTTTATGTAACTCAAGGCCACAGACAGGACATCCCTGCCTTTGGACAATTCCACTTCCATAGCCTTCTGGGTATTTGCCGTATGCAGTTCCATACACTCCAGCAACAGGTTCTCCTTACTGGAAAAAATCTCGTAAAGCGTACGCTTTGATATGGACAAAGCCGCCGCAACATCGTCCATACGCACATTGTCAATGCCTTCGTGTACAAACATCGACAGTGCCGTACGCACAATTTCCGGACGCAACTCTTCCCTATTCAATGTAGCTGTAATCATACAGCCGCAAAGTTATTTGAAAACTTCAAGGTGCGCAATAAGTTTTCAATGTAAAATGTATTATTTAGGCTTTTTTAGTATTAGACCGACGGATTGACGCTGTTCTCAATCCGGCAACAGTTCTTTCAGGAACTTCTCAAGATCCTCATCAAGATCTGCCATCAGGGTCTGGCTGACCAGCTGTGTGTCATCGTCAATAAGCATAAGTTCACGTGCGACATCCCCGTCATCGTCTGTCAAGACGAACGAGAACGGTTTCCAAATACCCAGATTTTCAAAACTGTCCTGAGTGTTCAGATTCTGCAGTACCCTGCCCAGCAATGACTCAAGAGTGTCATAGAACTCTTCTTCCGGAATATCGGCAAGTTCTGATATGACAGAACGTCCGAGCTCACGGTCATCGTCAAGAACCGCCAGTTCTCCGGATTCTCTGACAGGCAGAATATGAATATCCGTAACCGTCGGCATCTCCGATGGCTGTCTATAGGCATCCAATGCCTGACCGATGACATCAGCCATCACTTTCAGCACAGACTCGCTAATTTCCATATATATAAAGAATTATATTACATATTCCTGCCGTGGCAGTTCTTGTATTTCTTACCGCTGCCGCAAGGACACGGATCATTGCGCCCGGGTTCCTTATCGACCCTGATAGGTTCACGGACCTGCTGACGGGTATCCCTACCAGCAGCCGCCTGCTGCGCGGCATCACCGAGCTGAGCCTTGTTCTCCGTATATTGGCGACGCTGTGCACGATTCTGTGCCGGAGCCTCGCGAACCTTGTCAGGATCCGGTTCCGGTATCTGGCCTCGCATAATTATCGATACAGTCTGGTCATTCATCTTATCCACCATATTATCGAACAGAGTGACAGACTCCAGCTTGAATATCAGCAGCGGGTCTTTCTGCTCATAGCTTGCATTCTGCACGGAATGTTTCAGTTCGTCAAGTTCACGCAGGTTCTCCTTCCAGCACTGGTCAATGGTATGAAGCAGTATCGCCTTCTGGAAAGCCTTGACCACCTCCTTACCTTCCGAATCGTATGCAGCCTTCAAGTTGACAGGTATCTGATACAGCTTCCGGCCGTCTGTAATCGGTATAAGTATATTCTCGTAACGGTCTCCGTTCTCCTCATAGACACGCTTCACCACGGGATATACAATCTGTGACAAGCGTTCGCTCTTGCGTTTGTAATTCTCCATCGCAGTCGCAAACACCTTCTCGGCAACGTCGTCCTGCTTCATTGAACTGAACTCAGCTTCACTCAGAGGTATCTCAATCGCAAGGATGCGGAAAAGTTCCATCTTAAGCGATTCATAGTCCGGACAACGCTCAACAATCACCGCACATCTGTCCCATATCATATTGGCGATATCCATACCGATGCGCTCACCCATCAGGGCGTGACGCCGTTTCTCATAGACCACAGTACGCTGTTTGTTCATCACGTCATCATATTCAAGCAGGCGCTTGCGTATTCCGAAATGATTTTCCTCGACCTTCTTCTGGGCCTGTTCAATACGCTTCGTTATGAAACTGTTCTCTATCATCTCATCCTCCTGAAGCCCCATCTTATCCATAAGAGGCGCTATTTTCTCGGAGCCGAACAGACGCATCAGATTATCCTCAAGCGAGATAAAGAACACGGATGAACCCGGATCGCCCTGACGGCCGGAACGGCCTCGCAGCTGACGGTCCACGCGGCGGCTCTCGTGACGCTCTGTACCCACAATGGCAAGACCGCCCGCAGCCCTAACCTCGTCGCTCAGTTTGATATCGGTACCACGTCCTGCCATATTGGTGGCTATGGTGACGATACTACGCTGACCGGCCTTGGCCACAATGTCAGCCTCCTTCTGGTGCAGTTTGGCATTCAGCACATTATGCTCTATCTTGCGCATCGTAAGCATCCTGCTCAACTGTTCGCTGATTTCAACGGATGTGGTACCGACCAATACCGGACGGCCAGCCTCCACAAGACGGACAACCTCCTCTATCACAGCCTTGTACTTCTCGCGCTTCGTCTTGTAGATACGGTCATTCATATCCACGCGGGCAATAGGCTTGTTGGTCGGG
Organism: Bacteroidaceae bacterium; assembly: GCA_024398595.1. Taxonomy (GTDB): domain Bacteria; phylum Bacteroidota; class Bacteroidia; order Bacteroidales; family Bacteroidaceae; genus Colenecus. Next base: position 6,044 of record JAKSIX010000018.1, read on the forward strand.
ATGACCACGACATCCAGTTTATAGATATCCCAGAACTCTCCCGCCTCCGTCTCAGCAGTACCGGTCATACCGGCCAGCTTGTGATACATTCGGAAATAATTCTGAAGCGTAATGGTGGCAAATGTCTGGGTCGCAGCCTCAATGGTCACACGTTCCTTGGCCTCTACAGCCTGATGCAGGCCGTCAGACCAGCGGCGACCCTCCATAACACGTCCCGTCTGCTCATCAACAATCTTAACCTTGCCATCTTCCGTAACAATGTAATCGACATCCTTCTCGAACATCGCATACGCCTTCAACAGCTGGTTTATTGTATGGATACGCTCACTCTTTATGGCATAGTTGGTAAGAAGTTCATCCTTGCGTGCCATCTTATCCTCAGGACTCAGGTCAGTCTTTGCCTCAAGCTCTGACAACTGGCCTGTTATGTCAGGCAACACGAAGAATTCCGGATCCTGCTGCGTACCGCTGATAAGCTCAACGCCCTTGTCCGTCAGATCCACGCTGTTGAGCTTCTCGTCAATTACGAAATACAATGGTGCCACAGCCTCTGGCATACGCTTGTTCTGCTGTTCCATATATATCTCCTCTGTCTTCTGCATTCCGACCTTCATTCCCGGTTCACTGAGGAACTTTATCAGAGCCTTGTTCTTGGGAAGAGCCTTGAAACTGCGGAACAATGACAGGAAGCCCTCCGCCACCTCGTCCTGATTCTCCGAATAGACCTTCTTGCGGGCATCGGCAAGAAACTGTGTTGCCAGACGTTTCTGAGCCTCAAAAAGCTGCTCCACCTGCGGACGGAGCTGTTCAAACTGCTGGTCTTCACCCTTCGGGACAGGACCGGATATAATAAGAGGTGTACGTGCATCGTCTATAAGCACGGAATCAACCTCATCGACAATAGCGTAATTATGACCGCGCTGTACCAGTTCCGACGGATGACCGGCCATATTGTCACGCAGATAGTCAAAACCGAATTCATTATTCGTACCGAAAGTGATGTCGGCACGGTATGCGTTACGCCGGGCCTCAGAGTTCGGCTGATGCTTGTCAATGCAATCAACAGACAGGCCGTGGAACATATAGAGCGGCCCCATCCATTCCGAGTCACGCTTTGCCAGATAGTCGTTCACCGTAACCACATGAACACCATTGCCGGTCAATGCGTTCAGAAATACAGGAAGTGTGGCTACGAGAGTCTTGCCCTCGCCGGTTGCCATCTCCGCAATTCTGCCTTTATGCAGTACTACGCCGCCGAACAGCTGCACATCGTAATGAATCATATTCCAGACCGTATCATTACCTCCTGCCTCCCAATGATTCAAATAGATGGCCTTGTCATCCTCAATGCGCACGAAATCGTGTTTCGCCGCCAGGTCACGGTCAAAATCATTGGCCGTCACGACAACCTCCCCGTTTTGGGCAAAACGCCGTGCAGTTTCCTTTATTATCGCATACACATCAGGCAATACCTCATCGAGAATTACCTCATATCGGTCAAGTATGTCCTTTTCCTGCTTGTCAATCTGATTGAACAGCGGCTCACGGTCCTCAAGTTCAGTCTCCTCCACTTTAGCCTTGAGTTCATCCACAGCCTTTCTCTCCGGAATGACAAAATCCTGAACCTTACGGCGTATACCGGCTGATGCCGCACGCAGTTCATCATTCGTAAGTCCCTCGTATCCCGGATAGGCGGCAATGATTCTATCCACCCAGGGCTGAATCTCCTTTCTGTCACGTGTGGCCTTATTGCCGAACAGTTTTCCTATTATTTCATTAAAACCCATAATCAACAATTGTAAAATCGCACCAATTCTGCAAAATTAGCAAAAAAAACGCAAAATCGCCAACAGAACCCTATCCGTTTATTCTCTCTCCGGCATTATGTTGTCAAGTATCAGACTCAGCAGGAAAACAATTGCCACTCCATTGTCGGCAAACACAGACCTAACAACAGGTGGGAATATGCCGAACATTCCGGCAACCGACGTGAAGCCTATGCCCACACTGAGCGATATGGATATTATCAGCATATTCTTACGGTTGAATCCGCATTTGCACAACATTGTAATTCCTGCATATAGCACCGAGCCGAACATCAGTATCGAGCAGCCGCCGAGTACAGACTGAGGTATGGTGGTCAACGCAGCTCCCACTACAGGGAACAGGCCTGCTACCATAAGCATAATGGCACAAGTGGATATGACAAATCTGTTTATAACCTTCGTAATCGTAATCAGTCCCACATTCTGGCTGAAAGTCGTTATCGGCGTACATCCGAACAAGCCCGACAAAGAGCTGGCAAATCCGTCACACGCAATGGAACCGGACAGTTCATCTGACGTAAGATTGCGCCCCAGTGCAGTCTCTGCAAGCGCACTTGTATCGCCAATGGTCTCAGTCGCCGACACAAGGAAAATTGCAGTCATTGACAGTATAGGGCCGAGCCGGAACTCAGGATGGAAAGGCATCAGTTCAGGAAGAGCCACTACAGATGGGACATTATGGATTACGGAATAGTCAATCTTGCCCATAACCGCAGCGAGGACATACCCCACGACAAGTCCTGACAGGATAGACAAAGAACGCAGGCGTTCATTGCCAAACACCTGTGTGACAACACACGCCGCCAGGGCGACAGAACCTGTTATCCAATTGTCGGCAGAGCCGAAATCTGCAGTCCCCTGTCCTCCGGCAAACGAGTTGGCCCCCACAGGAAGCAGCGAGAATCCTATGGACACCACAACTGTGGCAGCTGTCAGCGGAGATACATATTTCCGCCAATATTTGGCGAACAGCCCCAGAACGCCCTCCACTGTTCCACCGGCAACCACTGAGCCTATAAGCACATCCATCCCAAATGTGGCGGCAATGCTGATTGACAATGTGAGAAATGTGAAACTGATGCCCATAATCATAGGCAGACGTGCACCTATCCGCCAAAGCCGCAGCACCTGTACAACAGTAGCGAGTCCGGCTATAACCATTGCATTCCGGACTAGTCCTGCCGTGGTTCCTTCGTCAAGACCGACAGTATCAGCCAGAATCATCACAGGTGTTATGTTTGCCACAAACATTGCCAGCAGATGCTGGAATCCGAAAGGTATCGCCTGACCTACCGGCACATATCCGTCCAAATTGTAGAGATTATCTGATTTTTTTCGTTTCATTTTCCAAAAGTACAAATGTTTTCGTACAATTTTTCTAATTTTGTGGATATTGGTTTACATATAGGAGAATGCTGCTATGGAGAAGTTAATGGCAAGAATATCGAGAGAGGGAGACATCCATTCAGGAGGAGTCCTGAAAGTTGACAGTTTCATCAACCATCAGATTGACCCTGCATTGATGTATGACTGTGCCGCAGAACTGTTAGACAGGTTCAAGGACAGGAATTTCAACAAAATACTGACAATTGAGTCAAGCGGCATAGTTCCTGCCGTACTTGCAGGATATATAGCAGGGCTGCCTGTCGTGTTTGCCAAGAAGACGAAGCCCATAAGTATGGGCAAAGCCTATTCCACAACAATACATTCCTTCACAAGAGACAACGATTACGAAGTGATGATATCGGAAGAATTCCTTACAGCGGACGACCGTGTACTGTTCATTGACGATTTTCTGGCATACGGCAATGCCGCGCTGGGAATGATTGACATCTGCCGTCAGGCCGGGGCATCCATAGAGGGTATGGGATTCCTCATCGAAAAGAAATTCCAGAACGGGCGCTACGCAATAGGCAAGTCCGATGCATCTGTCAAAGTGGAAAGTCTCGCCATCATTGAATCACATTTGGGTTTCTGACACATAATTTACTCAAGTTTCGCCTTAGTAATCTCCAAAAAACAACCTGGTAATCTCTCCAAATCTTTTTCGTCCGAAAGAATCATCTCATCAGTCACTATGGCCGCATAGCTCCTTCTCCGATAATCCTTTCTGACTGAAAAATCTTCCGGCTTTCTTACCAACTTATTTTTTACGTTTACTTGACAGCCCCTGAAAGACAGTAATATGGGACTTGTGGAACTTGAATAATTTATAATAACATATTGCTTGTAAAGCAAGAAGAAAACTGTAATTTTGCAAGTGGCCTTTCCCTCGCAGGAGAAGGGCTTTTTTACAATCCAAATCAGGACAGATATGAAAATTCAGCTCAGAAGTGCCCAATGCACAGAGGGACGGAGAATGGCCGGTGCCCGTGCCTTATGGACAGCAAACGGTATGAAGCCGGAGCACATCGGCAAACCTGTAATAGCGATAGCCAATTCATTCACACAGTTTGTTCCGGGACACGTGCACCTGCATGAAGCCGGACAACTTATCAAAAAGGAAATTGAGAAGCTCGGCTGCTTCGCCGCAGAATTCAACACGATAGCAATTGACGACGGCATAGCTATGGGACACGACGGAATGCTGTATTCCCTCCCGTCACGCGACATTATAGCAGACAGCGTTGAATATATGGTCAATGCGCACAAGGCCGATGCTCTGGTCTGCATCAGCAACTGCGACAAGATTACTCCGGGAATGCTGATGGCCACGATGCGCCTCAACATTCCTACAGTTTTCGTAAGCGGAGGCCCTATGGAGGCCGGAGAATGGAACGGCAGACATCTTGATCTGATTGACGCAATGATACTCTCCGCCGATGACTCCGTGTCGGATGCTGATGTAGAGCAGATTGAGCGTCATTCCTGTCCCGGATGCGGATGCTGTTCAGGAATGTTCACAGCCAATTCCATGAACTGTCTTACAGAGGCTTTGGGATTTTCATTACCGGGCAACGGCACAATACTTGCCACGCACAGAAACCGCATACAGCTGTTCAAGGACGCGGCCGCCCTCATCGTAAAAAACGCCTTGAAATATTACGGGGAAGGCGACGATTCCCTATTGCCGCTCAACATAGCCACAAAAAAAGCCTTTGAGAATGCAATGACATTGGACATAGCTATGGGTGGCTCCACGAACACGGTCCTGCATCTTCTGGCAGTTGCGTGCGAGGCCGGTGTGGATTTCAGGATGGATGATATAGACCGTCTCTCACGCAAGGTTCCGTGTCTGTGCAAGGTGGCACCGAACACGCAGAAATATCACGTACAGGATGTAGGTCGCGCCGGAGGAGTACTGAACATTCTCAAGCAACTGGCCGATGGAGGTCTGCTGCATACGGACTCATTGAATGTCACAGGACTGAGTTACGGTGAGCTTACCGACAGGTACGATATATCCAAGGACAATATCAATCCGGAAGCAAAACGCATCTACAGCACAGCCCCGGCACGTAAGTTCAGCAACGTGCTTGGCTCTCAGGACTGCACATACCAGACACTTGATACAGACCGTGCAGACGGTTGCATACGCGACCTGTCACACGCCTACTCAAAGGATGGCGGAATAGCCATCCTCACAGGCAACATAGCCCAGGACGGATGTGTCGTCAAGACAGCAGGCGTGGACGAGAGCATCTGGAAATTCTCAGGTCCTGCAAAAGTCTTTGACTCTCAGGAAGCCGCATCAGACGGCATACTTGGAGGAAAAGTTCAGGCTGGGGACATCGTAGTAATCACACACGAAGGTCCGAAAGGAGGTCCGGGTATGCAGGAAATGCTCTACCCCACTTCATATCTTAAGTCACGTCATCTCGGCAAGGAATGTGCGCTGATAACGGACGGGCGTTTCAGCGGCGGCACATCAGGTCTCAGCATCGGACACATATCACCGGAAGCAGCCGCAGGTGGCAATATCGGCAAGATTGCCGATGGCGATATCATTGATATTGATATCCCGGCACGTACAATAAATGTACGTCTGACCGACGAGGAACTCAACGCAAGACCTATGCGTGAACTCACACGCGACAGGGTCATACCAAAGAGTCTGAAAGCATATGCCAGTATGGTCAGTTCTGCAGACAAAGGGGGAATAAGAATCATTGATTGATGGAAGATAGAATAACAGGTGCGGAAGCACTGCTGAGATCACTCATCAACGAGGGGGTTGACACCCTGTTCGCCTACCCTGGCGGTACCATAATAAGGGTGTTCGATTCCATGTTCAGTCACAGGAATGACATTCGGCAGGTACTGGTACGTCACGAGCAGGCGGCCGCACACGCAGCTCAGGGATATGCGCGAATATCCGGCAAGACCGGCGTAGCCATTGTAACAAGCGGGCCCGGTGCCACCAACACCATCACTGGCATCAGCGATGCAATGCTTGACAGCACCCCCATTGTCGTAATAGCCGGACAGGTCAGCACCACATCTCTGGGAACCGACGCATTTCAGGAAATTGATTTGGTAGGCGTAACACAACCTATTACAAAATGGAGTTACCAGATACGCCGTGCGGAAGATATTGCGTGGGCTGTATCAAGAGCCTTCTACATAGCAGGATCAGGCAGACCCGGGCCGGTGGTCCTGGACTTTACCCGCAATGCACAGGATCAGCTGATTGAATACAAACCGGAGAAAACCGACCACATCCGCAGCTATATTCCTTATCCGGCACCGAATCCGGACGAGATTGATGCGGCAGCAAGACTCATCGACCAGGCACAGAGGCCCATGGTTCTGGCAGGACACGGAGTTGAGCTTGGTCAGGCCGAAGAACAGCTGAAAGCTTTCATTGAAAAGGGCGACATCCCGGTAGGACGTACACTTCTCGGCCTGTCCGTATTGCCTACGGATCATCCTCTCAATATGGGTATGCTCGGTATGCACGGAAACCTTGCGCCTAACGTACAGACCAACCGATGCGATTTGCTCATTGCCGTAGGAATGCGTTTCGATGACCGTGTCACAAGCAAGGCAAGCCTCTACGCTCCACAGGCCAAGGTAATACACTTTGACATAGACAAGTCTGAATTCGGCAAGAATATCAAGCCCCACGTCACCGTACTGGGAGACTGCCGTACCACACTGGAACTGGTAACCGAAAAAATACACAAGTCATCTCACAGGGAGTGGATTGGGAGTTTCCGGCAATACCGGGACGAGGAATACAGCAAGGTTATAGCCGATGCCATACACCCGTCATCAGGGCCGTTACGTATGGGGGAAGTGGTTAATGCGGTCAGTACACTTGCTGATGAAAGTACCGCTATGGCCACCGACGTTGGGCTGAACCAGATGTTCTCATCACGATATTTCAAGTATCGCAAGCCGCGCAGCATCATAACATCCGGCGGTCTCGGCACAATGGGATTCGGAGTACCGGCAGCAATCGGAGCCACATTCGGTGCTCCCGACCGCACGGTAGTCGTATTCTGCGGTGACGGAGGTCTGCAGATGAACATCCAGGAATTCGGGACAATAATGGAGACAGGAGCGAAAGTCAAGATTATAATGCTCAACAACAACTTCCTCGGCAATGTCAGGCAATGGCAGCAGCTTCATTACAATTCACGCTATTCCTGCACACCGATGATAAATCCTGACTACGCAAAGATAGCCGAAGCGTACGGAATATGCAGCAGGACTGTATCCGAACGGTCAGAGCTTGAAGCCGCCATACGTGATATGTTCCGGACAGACGGCCCGTATCTGCTGATAGCAAACTGTCTTGAGGAAGAGAATGTTATGCCAATGATTGCATACGGTGATGCTGTTGACAAAATGATATTCAGTATCTGACAATAGCGACAAATATGAATAACGGAAAGAAGCTCTACACACTGATTGTCCATACCGAGAACATAGCCGGTATTCTGAACCAGGTTACAGCGGTATTCACCCGCAGGCAGATTAACATTGAGAGTCTGAACGTATCCGCCTCGTCCATTGAAGGTGTGCACAGATATACTGTCACAGCATTTACAGAAAAGGATACAATCGAAAAAATCGTAAGCCAGATAGAGAAGAAGGTCGATGTGCTCCAGTGCCAGTATTTCACTGACGATGAGATATTCATGCAGGAAGTCGCACTGTACAAGGTAACGACCAAAGTTCTTGCCGACAACCCTAAACTGTCCGAAACGATAAGACGCTACGGAGCCAACATAATTGAGGTTAACTCCACATTCTCTGTAATTGAGAAGACTGGTCATACCGATGACATATTCGCGCTCAACAGAGAACTGGGCGATACAGGAGGTCTGCTGCAGTTCGTGAGTTCCGGCAGAATAGCTATTACAAGGGCACGCATAGAGCACGTCAGTGAATATCTTGACAAATTCACCACTTTATATGGTTGTGACAACAAATAATGGAAATACAGATTAACAATCAATACTTGTAATTATGGCAAAAATCAATTTTGGCGGTGTCATTGAGGAAGTGATGACACGCGAGGAATTTCCTTTGGAAAAAGCCCGCGAGATTCTGAAGAACGAGACAATAGCCGTAATAGGCTATGGAGTACAGGGACCAGGTCAGGCCTGCAACCTGCGTGACAACGGCTTCAACGTAATCGTTGGCCAGCGTCAGGGCAAGACTTACGAAAAAGCGGTAGCAGACGGTTGGGTACCGGGACAGACACTGTTCCCAATCGAGGAAGCCGCAGAGAAGGGCACAATAGTATGTATGCTGCTCTCCGATGCCGCACAGATGCAGTTGTGGCCGACAATAAAAAAACATCTCACCCCAGGCAAGACACTTTATTTCTCACACGGATTCGCCATCACCTGGAATGACCGTACCGGTGTTGTTCCCCCAAAGGACATAGATGTCATAATGGTAGCACCTAAGGGTTCAGGCCGTTCACTCAGGACAATGTTCGTGGAAGGACGCGGTCTGAACAGTTCATACGCCGTATATCAGGACGCATCAGGACATGCACTTGAGAAAGTTCTGGCATTCGGTATCGGTATCGGATCCGGCTACCTGTTCGAGACAACATTTATCCGCGAGGCGACATCAGACCTTACAGGCGAACGTGGATCGCTGATGGGAGCTATTCACGGACTTCTTCTCGCTCAGTATGAAGTTTTGCGCGAGAATGGTCACACTCCTTCAGAAGCATTCAATGAGACCTGCGAAGAGCTTACCCAGTCACTTATGCCACTGTTCGCTGCCAAAGGTATGGATTGGATGTATGCGAACTGCTCAACCACAGCACAGCGTGGAGCATTGGATTGGATGGGCCCGTTCCACGATGCAATCAAGCCTGTCGTACAGAAGCTGTATGCAAGCGTAAAGTGCGGAAACGAGGCGCAGATATCCATAGACAGCAACTCAAAGCCAGACTACCGCGAAGGACTTGAGAAAGAGCTTCAGGCACTCCGTGACAGTGAAATGTGGCAGACCGGAGCTGTCGTACGCAAACTACGTCCTGAGAACAATTAATAACTCACGCATAATAAGATGTGGCGGACTCATACGGGTCTGCCACATCTTATTATATCAGATAGTTTTAGTAATCTCTCCAAATCTTTTCCGTCCGAAAGAATCATCTCATCAGTCACTATGCCCGCATAGCTCCTTCTTCGATAATCCTTTCTGACTGAAAAATCTTCCGGATTTCTTACCAACTTATTTTTTGCGCTTACTTATCAGAATATTCTGTAACGGTTGTCCGTCACATTGGCCTTAGAATACAGCTCACTGAATACCATATTGGTAATATATGCTGCATTACTCTGATAACGCGACTTTTCTGTAGCATCATCATAATCGGCAGAATATGCATCTGCAGATATTTTCTTAGCTACCCATACGCCACCGTCACCCTTTATGGGAGCTGAACTTGCGCCATTTTCAAGATTGCAGACAGCCGCACCTACAAGACGCTCACTTGAATAGGTAGAAGAAACGTATGCAGGAGATGAGAAAGTCACATACTTGAGTGTATCATACCTGACTCCATCAACACCTGACAATGACCCGGCATCAGCAATCTTACCGAGCAGAATCTCAGCCTTCTTAGCATCAGTAGCCTCAAATATGAGTGATGTCTTTACGTCATCCACAGGCTTATAGCCCTTCTTTGCAATCTTGTTCAATGCCACAACAAGCAGGTGGTTGTTGTCCTCACCCACCTCATATATACGTGACACTTCACCCGGCTTCGCCTCAAACACCCACCGCAGTGCATCGTGCGATTTTGACACACCGCCTACATTATTGCTGTTGCTTCTGAACTCACGGTCTGCCAGCAGACGATAGCCGTTCTCTTCAGCATTACCTGCAAGAAGTTCAGCCGTATTGTTGCTTGCCACAAATGCGCTCAACTTATTGTATGCTTCGTTACTCGTCTCATTGCTGAAGTAAGCGGCTCTCTTCACAATAGCCGTATTATACTTACGGATTCTGTTCCTGACATCAGACACCTTGATAATGAGAGACACCTGATCCAAATCAAGCTTGCACACATCGCCCTTGGCAAGCGTATTCATCTTGCACAGATATTCCGCATCATTACCGGAATAAGTTCCGCCCTCGTAACTGGCGGATGCCAGCCACTGTGGCTCACCGTTCTGTGAGTATTTTGCGGCAAGTCCAACCATATCCGCACCGGCCTTTACAGCATTGTAGATACTGTCGGCAAGACCGGCTACATTCTCAGTAAGATTAGGATTCACCTGAATCAGTGAGAACTGGACAGAATCGTATGCATTCGTAACGGAAATCAGTTTAAAGGTGTTGTACGAGTCATCTTCCGCACAGTAATACGGGCCGAACACACCGCCCACACTTACAGAATCAAGTCTTTCGGCCACATCTGCCGGAAGTCCATTCTTTGAGGACGGAACCTCGCTGTATGCAATGGAAGACTCCGCAAGACGGACAAACGAAGCGTACTCCCCATTTGTTTCCGCCAGCTGGGTGGCGTATGCAGTCACTTCATCCAAAAGGGACTTTCTGTCAGATTCGCTCGGCAATATCTCAACATCAATATAGCTTATGTTTCTGGTTTCTTCCTGCTGCCTGTACATAGGTTTCTTCTCTGCATACAGTTTCTGTACATCAGCAGCCGATACCTTTGCCAATGAATCCGGAACAGTTGAATATGGCAATGTAGCAAGCAGAATATCATTCCTTCTGGCTCTTGTCTCGTAAGCATCCTTTCTGGAAACAGGATTGGAGAGCATTGAAGTCTGTATGAGAGCCGCATACTTGCTCAAAAGCAGGTTCTGTCGGATATTATCCTCCACATAGCACCAGAAGTTATACAGATTGTCATAATAGTTCATATACTCTGCCGGCAGAGATGCGCGGTCTATTTCATTGTACTCCGCAAGGAACATTTTGAGACGATCCACATCAAACATACCGGTCTGCTCATTCACAAACGGAGTCTGACGCAACATAGGATTGGTACCAGCCTCAATTATCGACTGTATTTCGGCATCGGTAACCCTAAGGCCCAAAGCAGAAGTCTCCTTCTCCAGAATTGACTTACGGATGATATTGTTCCAGGTCTCATCCTTGACAGACGCGTACTGTTCATCGGTAAGTGAATTGAGATTCATTGAAAACTTGACGATTTCCGCATATTTCTCAAACTCGTTTTGGAAATCCTGGGCATTGATGCTGATGCCATTTACCTCTCCCACAGTGGCCACACCCTGATTAGGGCGCAATATCTTCCACGCGTCACCCAAGATGAAAGCAAGAAGAGCCAAACCGATTACAACCAACAACAGAGTACCCTTACTCCTGATTTTCTGCAATGTTGCCATTTTCTATAGATGTTTTATATATTTCTTAAAAGCCTTTTCGTGTTTGAACCGCAAAGATAATATTAATTTAACTTCCACAAGTTAAAAACATGCTATTATTCAAGCCCGTCAGCTGCGAAAATCCAGACCGGACTGTCTTCCGGGAATCATTCCGAATCTCCCTCCATATCATCAGCAGGGAAAATTCCATCGGTATGTCTTATGATGTAGCGGGTAAAATCCTGATTGGACTCAAAGCCACGGCCGTATATTGTCTGTTTCTCCTGCCGGATTGATATCTTGCTGTCTGAATAGACTTTTTCGATTAACTGATCCCAGAAAAGCAGGTCTGTATCAAACTTTTCTCCTTCAACATTCTCCGCATGGACATTGCCCCGCAGCTCCCACATCTTGGAAACGCTGTAATAATATGCCGTATCCGCCTCTATCAGTGATGCCACCTCACCCAGGGAATCCAACACCTCCAAATAAGCTCCACGCTCAAAAGACCAGTAAGGCGGGTCCGCCTTCTCATACATATCCCACTGTTCTGTCACCATACGGTATTTCGGGATTCCGTTCTCAGAGATAAGCGAAGTTATTCCGGAAGTCGCCATTACAGCCGCAGAGTCACAATCCTGTACGGCATCCGCACGCCCAGCGTCTTTCCTGCCGGAGCAAGACAAAAGCAAAGACAAGACAACCGCCATAACAGCGATTGTCCTGCCTGTATATCCTGCAAATCCGTGACAGGTATCCATTTACCTGACAGTAGTAACCTCGTTAATCCAGCCTTTGACTTCGACCTGATCACCCTTCTTGATATTTAGCATAAAGAGATCCTCAATCTTCGGTGTATATTCAGAGTAAGTCCTGATAAGCTCGTTTGCCCTGTCTGCAACACTGGGATCCACCTTCTTGGCCATCTGAAGCTTGTCAAGAACCACATAGAACGTGCACTGGTTCAAGGCAGTTTCATCACACCACTTGTGGTTACCGGCATACAACTGCGCCAGAAGAATGTAAGTGTCACCGGAATTCGGATTCGCCTGAATTGACTTCTGCAGGTAACTCTTTGCCTGTGTGTGTTTATTCTGCTGATTGAGGATTACAGCCGCCGTATAATAGAGATCGGCCTTTTTAAAAGCATCCTCTTCCAAGCCTATGGCCTGATCAAAATACTCCAGAGCCTTATCGTAATCATTACGTTTCCTCGCATAAAGAAGACCGAGACTCTTTGCAGTCTCGCTCGATGGAGATATTGCGTGAGCATACTCTGCAGCCGCGAAATAAGCATCGGAAGATGTACACTTCAGCATACCCATAACGCTTACCACCTTGTGCAGATATTCCAGATTATCCTTGTTCTCCTCAACCTTGTCAGCATATATCTGCTGAAGGCTTTCGCAATCAGCGGCACCGCTGTTCACGAAATACGCATCAATATTGTCCTTCGTGCCACGGGCCTGTTCCAGAACTTTCTCATCACTGATACCTGCGATTACGGAATTGATGTAATTCGAGCAATCCAGATAGTCCTGCAGAAGAGCATCGCGGTGTGCCTCGCCATCCTTCTTGAATTTCTGATTCGATATTTTCATCAAATCTCCAAGGACATAATATGCACTCTCGCCCTTACTCATATCCACAGCCTTACGGAGCATTGAATAGGCTTTATCCACATCGACCTTAGGGTTATACGATATGTAGTCGTGAGCCTGCGTTCCACGCACCTCAGCCTCGCTCACAGGAGTCTTGACGATTCTGTTCAGCTGATCCAGATATTTGATACGCTGCTCATATACAGCCTGCAGTTCCTCCGAATATGCGAGCTGCTCTGCGCCGTCCTTGGCATTGGCAATCATCCAATGCAGAATCTTGGCACCGTTGGTATAAGTACCAGACTGAGCCAAAGGACTGTCCGTGAACACATTTTTCCAAGGAGTGTAAGCATCGGCATAATTGCCGGTCTTGACATACTCGGTGTAAAGACTGATATTCTGCAGACATCTTATACTATCCTCTCCGTGACCATAACGTGAGCCATCCTCAACACCCTTCTGTGCAAAAGCTGCGACAGGCGCAATAACCGCCACAAGCAGCATACATTTCTTAAAGCATTCCTTTATCATGAGATATTGTAGTTAGTTGTTTCCACTTATATGACTGATACAGTTCATTCAGGTTTAATTGTCACTCGACCTGCCATTTTGCAAACCAGCGTTCATTGAACGAGAGGCCGACATTCAGACGCAGGTAATTTTCCTCTATCATACCCGGAGAAGTAGGACGTATGTGTGCGTACTGTCCGGACACTTCCACTTCAATCAGGTTGTTCCATCGGTTTATGACAGGCAATGACATTCCGACGGTCACGCCATATTCCATCGGGCCTTTGTTTCCTGCCACATTGAAGTATGGCTGGTTGTAATATACACCTGCACGATAGGCGGTTCTCTTGAACAGATTCGCATTGTTCCTTTCAGGCTGGAACATTCCACCTATCGATACTTTCAAACGGTTTCTTCCATCAAGTCCGTCGGTACCGAACACTGATGCCCGGTTCCACAATTCCATAGACACATCAGCCCCTATCATCCATTTTCCCATAGAATATGTTACTCCTGCTCCAATCCTGTCAGGAACAGAGAAGCCGTCATACGAACGCAAGGTATCGGAAATTTCTGACGTATTGCCATCCAGAATCTCGTCATAGACATAGCCGATATCGCCGAATTTCACAGCAGGTGACCATACAGCCCCTAAAGAGAGTGTGCCATTGAACGCCTCGAAAGCAGACTGTAATCCCAGATTCATTCTGAAGCCGTGCAAATCCGCATAGTATGTCTTCATTCTCGTAAGAATCGTAGCATCGCTATACGCATTCTTGATCTGGTGAGTAATATTACCGAAAATATATCCGAAATCGGCACCTATGGACAGATTCCTGAATGGAGCCCATCCAAGGCCACCTGATATGACTTTGAGCCCCCCTACACCGGCGTACTGGTTTGTCGCCGTAAGGTCACCATCCTGATCACGCCTCAGAAGCTGCGTATCAGAGAACAGATAACCCACGTTCGAATAAGGCATAAGACTTGCCGTAAAGCCCAGATTCCGCACAATGCGGAACTGCATGGCAAGATAGTCAAACGAGGCATTATGTGCATTGACCCTCACGTCGTTCTCCTTGAAGTTGCCGTTGGACAATGACATACCTATATCCAGAAGGAAAGTAAGTGTATCAACGGTGGAATATGATGCAGGATTGACAGTATTGAGCCAGTTACGTTCACGCAACCCTATGCCGATACCCGCCATTGCCTTATTCTTGCCAACGGCATTATCTGCCGTTATTCCCACGCCATAGCGCGAATACGGGGAGTTTATTCCGTTCTCCCCATAGACCGGCGCGGCCATCAGCATAACCAGTGCAAACGCAATCAGCGTCTCAAGCTTTCTCATTGAATTTACAAATGCAATCCAATCCCTCCAATACCAGGAATCTTTCTGCAAAGATGCGATTTTTTATTGGTTTTTCAAACAATTCAGCATCTCCGCCCGTTAAAAAAACCAAAAGAGACTCATACTCAGATGAAAGTCGCGTAATATATCCCTGTATCTCATATTGGATTCCGCTCACGATACCGCTTCGCAAGGCAGTCTCTGTGGAATACCCTATCAGCGGAGTGTCCCCTGCCACATCAATCACGGGAAGTTTCCCCGTATGCTCATGAAGTGATTTTATCCTCATATTCTTGCCTGGAGATATGTTTCCGCCCAGAAACACCCCATCGCCGGTCACTACATCGTATGTTATCGCAGTCCCGGCATCTATGACAAGGATGTTTCTTCCCGGGAACCTGTTCCACGCCCCGACCGCCGCAGCTACCCTGTCAGAGCCGAGCGTATGCGGTGTTGAATACCCTATCCTCAACGGTACCGCTACATCGGAAGACAGATACATGACAGGAAACGGCAGACTGTCCAGAAACATTTTCTCTTCCTTGGCGAGATTCCTGACGGTAGAACATATTCCACACGTTATTCCCTCAGTCAGTACCATTCTGCGGACTTCATCAGAGCACAATAGTCCGCAAAGCACCTCTACAACACCGCCGTCATCGGTCAGAGCCGACTTTACAGCCGTATTACCCACATCTACCACGAAATGCATACACAAACACGTTTGCCATTGCAAAGAAAAGACATTTTCCCCATTCTGACAACCGGCAGATACCCTGAATCTGTTTTGAATTGTTCCCCGGCACATAGAGTTTTCCTATTATTTGCTTATCACCTATGTAAATACTACTTTTGCGATATAATAAAGGTGAATACTCTATGAGACGGTCAATACTCATAACACTCACATTCCTGTCTGTAATGTTTCCGCAGCGGACACTTTCAGCGCAGGACAGCATAAAAGCCAGTCTTGTCACATGTTCGCCCGGTTCTCTGGTCTACGAGGTCTATGGGCACACAGCCATCAGAATACAGGATTTCTCAGACGGCACGGACATAGTGTATAATTACGGGATGTTCAATTTCAATTCCCCGCACTTTGTATGGAGATGGCTGAAAGGCGAGACTGACTACCTGTTGGGAAGGGAGTCCTGGGCTCAGTTCATAGACGAATATATGTCACGGGGGTCTGCCGTTTATGTTCAGGAACTGGGTATGAGCATGGAAGAGAAGACCAGACTCAGTGCGGCACTGGCCTGGAACAGCAAGCCTGAGAACAGAACATACAGGTACGATTTCCTGCACAACAACTGCGCCACTATGGCACTTGACAGGATTGTGGAAGCATCGGAAGGAATCATAGAATACCACCGGCAGGACACGGCACATACGTACAGGGACATACTGCATGAATTCAATATCGTTGAGCCGTGGAACAATTTCGGAATAGACCTGATAGTGGGGGCCGAGGCTGACACGCCCATTTCCGAAAGGGAAACCGCATTCGCTCCATTGCGTCTGATGCGTCTGCTTTCCGATGCGACGGTGACTGACACCGCCGGCAATGCCGTACCGCTTGTCACTGGAACATACAGTATTCAGCCTCAGGAACCGCTCCAGTTCCAAGACAGCAATATCACTCCCACACAGGCTATGGTACTTCTCCTGCTGCTGACCCTGCTGATATGCTGTATCGAATGGAATGTAAAACGGATTTTCTGGATTGCGGACATCATTATTTTCTCGGCACAGGGAATTGCCGGAACAGTCATCAGTTTTCTGGTTCTGTTCTCCAGTCACCCAACCGCCAGTTCCAACTGGCTTGTAATATGCCTGAATCCGTTACCGTTAATCTGTCTTCCGTTTGTACTGCACAACATACTGCATAGGCGTAAAGACATATTTCTGGCATATAACCTCACAGTTACGGCAGCGTTCATTGTATTGAGCGGCAGGATACCGCAATATATTGCTCCCGCCACACTGATAATGCTCGGCATATTCGCCCTGCGTTCACTCAGCGACATTCATTTTCTATACAACGTGCCGTTACACGGATTTATCTCGGGAATTATGAAAAAAGGCAGCCATATAGCGGCTGTGACAATACTGCTGTCCGTATCCGTCATAGCCCGCGCACAGGACACACGCCCCACGCCCAAGCTGGTGGTCGGTATTGTGATAGACCAGTTGGACAGGGAATATGTCAGACGGCTTATGCCCTTGTTTGGAGATGACGGTTTCAGACGTTTCTGGTATCACGGATACAACATTCCGAATGCTTCGTTCGATTATGACAGCAAGGACAGGGCTTCTGCCATAGCCTCCATATATACGGGTTCTACCCCGTTCTATCACGGCATTGTCGGAGAGAATTGGATTGAGCGCAAGAATTTCAACAAAGTCGGTGCCGTAGATGACAGTGAAGAGAGAGGCATCAACACCACCGACCGCTGTTCTCCCAGACATCTGCAGGTTCTGACAATCACGGACCAGTTGGAGCTGCAGTCCGGAGGGAGTTCCATAACCTGTTCCATAGCGGCCGAAAACGATGCTGCAATTCTTGCAGGCGGACACGACCCCGACATCGTATTATGGATGAACGATGCTGACGGACAATGGTGCACATCCGGCTATTACGGAGCATACCCGTCCTGGGCCAAAGGAACGGATGAAGCCGCATCCGGTGAAAACGAATGGCGGCCTTCATTGCCCGTAAGCTACTATATCAATGACAATAATGACCCGAGAACAAGGTACTTCTCATACAAGTTCAGCAGAAGTGAGATTGCCGATATCAAGACATCTCCGATTGCCAATGCAAGAATCACAGAAATGGCTATAAAGTCCATCGATGCCCTGCAGCTCGGAGCCGCAGGAGCCACCGATTTCCTGGCTATCACACTATATGCCGGCGGTCTGGGGAACCGGCCGTGCGGACTTGAGTCAATGGAACTGCAGGACAGTTACGCAAGGATAGACCGTAATCTGGCGGAACTGATAAACCACATAGACCAGAAAATCGGCATTGGCAACGCACTGTTTTTCCTGACATCTACAGGTTATCGCGACAACGCGCCCATAGTACAATATGACAACGACAGAATGCCTGCAGGTTCCGTCGATATGGAACATGTTACAGCATTGCTCAACCTGTACCTCTCCGCCCTTTATGGAACCGGGGAATACATCAGTACCTACAATGGCGCACAACTGTATCTGAACAGAGACCTGTTGGAAAAATCCGACATCCCCATACATTCAATATACGACCACTGCGTGGATCTGCTGCTGCAGATGTCCGGCATCAGAGGCGTATTTACGCAGCGTGACCTTATGTCGGCAAATCTGGGCAGCGATGCCAGACGGAAACGCAATGCTCTCAACCTCAGTTGCTCGGGCGACCTTGTACTTGAGATAATACCGGGATGGACTGTCATTGACTGGAAACATGGCACAAGCCATACGGCTACAAGAAGTGTGACGGAATTCCCGATAATGTTCTACGGCTCCGGCGTACGAGCCTATATGGATGAGAGACCTGTCAGCACGGGATCTCTGGCAGCTACAGTATCCTGGATAAGCGGTATCCGAACTCCGGACGCGTGCAGCTCAACACCAATCACAGAAATCAGATAAAACGATACATAATAGAGAGAATAATATGTCAGACCACAAAATCATTACCCTATCGTACGACCTCTACATAAAGGGCGAGGATGGAGAGCCTGCGCTTTACGAGCGCGCACCGAAAGAGAAACCGTTCCAGTTCATATCAGGCATAGGCTACGCCCTTGACCTCTTTGAACAGAACACCGTGAATCTCAAAGCCGGGGATACGTTTGAATTCGACATTCCCTGTGCTGAAGCATACGGTGAATACGATGAGGCAAATGTCATTGAACTTCAAAAATCAATTTTCACCCGCGATGGAAAGTTCGACGACGGACACGTCAAAATCGGGTATGTCATTCCGCTCAGTGACGGCCAGCAGACTTTCAATGCCACAGTAACCGAAATCAGAGACGATATTGTCGTTGTAGATTTGAATCATCCTTTAGCCGGCGATGACCTCACCTTCAAGGGGCACATCATAGAATCACGCCCTGCCACAGACGAAGAAGTGGATGCCGTACTGCATCCCAAACATCACTGCGGAGGTTGTGGCGGTTCCTGCGGCGGATGCGGAAGCTGCGATGACGGGGAGCACGACTGCAATTGCGGTAAATGCAACTGATTGTATGAACACTTTCGGAGAACGGCTCAGGCTGACAACTTTCGGAGAGTCGCACGGCCCTGCAATAGGCGGTGTTCTGGACGGATATATGCCCGGCATACGCATAGACTACGACTTTATTGCCGAAGAAATGCGCCGCCGTCATCCCGGACAGAGCATCTATTCTACAGGACGTTCAGAGGAAGATAAGGTAGAATTCCTTTCCGGAATACTGGACGGAGTATCGACCGGAGCACCTATCGCGTTTATCATACGTAACACAGACTGCAATCCCGACGATTACGTGGAATTGCGCGATATCTTCAGGCCGTCACACGCCGACTACGCCTGGCAGATGAGATATGGCATACGCGACTGGCGCGGAGGAGGCCGCAGTTCGGCGCGTGTCACCGCACCGATATGTGTGGCAGGAGCATTGGCCCGGCTTGCACTGGAGAAGAAAATGCCGGATCTTGACATATACGCTTTCACATCCCAGATTGGTGATATCAGTACAAGTGTCGAGGATGAGATGTCATTCAGCCGTGAAGACTCTGAATCCAATCCTGTCAGATGCCCCGATGCGGAGAAAGCCGCCGGGATGGAGAATCTCATCTGGCAGCTCAAGCGCGATGGTGATTCCGTAGGAGGAGTGATTACCTGCATCATACAGGGCTGTCCGGCAGGAATAGGCAATCCCGTATTCGGCAAGCTGCACTCAAAATTGGGAGCGGCGATGCTCGGAATAAATGCAGCCAAGGGATTCGAATACGGAGACGGATTCAAGTGCGCTTCAATGCGGGGTTCAGAATGCAACGACCCATTCGCCATAGAACACGGCGAAGTCACAACACTGAGCAACCATTCCGGAGGTATTCAAGGCGGTATAAGCAATGGTCAGCCCATCCGTTTCCGCGTAGCTTTCAAGCCTACGCCCACAATTGCAATATCGCAGCAGACAATAACGACAGACAATACACCTGCAACGATAGAGGCTGCCGGCCGGCACGACCCTTGTGTCGTTCCGCGTGCGGTTCCGATAGTAGAGAGTCTGACCGCCCTCGTATTGTTGGATTCAATCCTTTAGGGAATCCCAACTGTCGGCCAGAGCCTGAACCGACGGGAAAAGCACAACCGGGCCCTCGGCCAGCAATACAGCATCATCGACAGGTCCCGTGTTCACGGCTATTGTCTCTATGCCTGCGGCACGTGCCGCACGGATGCCGAGTGGCGCATTCTCCACGACGACAGCCTCGGCGGCAGTAATTCCGCCTATTTCCAAAGCCTTCAGATAAGGATCAGGATAAGGCTTGCCACGTTCCACATCAAAGGCTGTCACCATCAATGGGCGTACCACATATCCGTCATAGTCACGCTGGACACGCTCTATCAGGCCACCGGTACCGGAGCCGGTAACGACCTGAATCTGAAGTCCGGCGGCAGCAGCCTTACGCATAACCTCCAAAGCTCCGGGCATCATACTGACAGGCGGAAGTTGCATAAACAGTTCCGTTTTGCGTGCATACATCCGCCTGACATCCTCATCGGACACCTCGCCCTTACCCTCACGCTCACTTATAGACCGTATGGTCTGCGCACCTGTACAGCCTTCATTCAGATACACATCAAGCACCGTCATATTATATCCGAACTCCGCTAAAGCCCTTACCCACGCTGAAACGTGCGATGGCATTGAATCATAAAGAACGCCGTCCATATCAAACAGGACGGCGCGCTTGTTTTTTAAAGAGAAACCCATTGCTTGAGTTATTTACCCATACGTTCGTAAATGGTCTTTGACTCCTCCTCGTAGCCGGGTTTGTTCAAAAGCGCAAACATATTCTTCTTGTACGCCTCTACTCCAGGCTGGTTGAACGGATTGATACCGAGCAGATAGCCGCTTATTCCACAAGCTTTCTCAAAGAAATATATGAGTTGTCCAAGCCAGTATTCTGTCAATTCGGGAATTGTCAGACGTATATTCGGAACACCTCCATCCACGTGGGCCAGACGTGTGCCGAGTTCCGCCATCTTGTTGACCTGGTCCACATGTTTGCCGGCCAGGAAGTTCAGGCCATCCAAATTTGTATCATCGGACGGAACAGACACCGAATATTTCACCTTACCGACAGAGATTACAGTCTCAAAGATTGTGCGCTCGCCCTCCTGAATCCACTGACCCATAGAATGCAGGTCTGTGGAGAAATCCACTGACGCAGGGAAAATGCCCTTACCTTCTTTTCCCTCAGACTCTCCGTACAATTGTTTCCACCACTCTGCAAAGAAATGCAGCTTCGGTTGGAAATTCACGAGAATCTCTATTTTCTTGCCACTGCGGTAAAGAGCATTACGTGCCGCAGCATAGACTGCGGAAGGATTGTTCTCAAATGCAACCTTACTGTCTGTCAGGCTCTCCATATCGGCCGCGCCACGCACGAGCTGTTCAATGTCATAGCCGGCCACGGCTATAGGCAGCAAGCCTACGGGGGTGAGAACCGAATAGCGTCCGCCCACATTGTCCGGAATCACAAAACTCTTGTAGCCTTCCTTGTCCGCGCACACACGTGCCGCACCTTTCGACGCATCTGTCACTGCAACAATGACCTTGCGTGCCGTCCTACGCCCGCGCTGTTCTTCACACTGCTTTTTAAGAATACGGAATGTCAGCGCAGTTTCGGTGGTGGTTCCGGACTTGGATATATTGATTACACCGAATTTACGGTTCTTCAGCAGTGCAGTAAGCTCTGCCAGATAATCCTCGCTGATATTGTTGCCGGCAAACAGGACAACAGGATTATTCCTGTCATTGACAAGCCACGAGAAGCTGTTTCCGAAAGCTTCAATGACCGCACGTGCGCCAAGATAGCTTCCGCCTATACCGGCCACCACTACGGTATCGCACTTGTCACGCAGAATCTCCGCAGTCGCCTTGATTTCAGCCAGAAACTCCGGTGTCAGTGACGATGCCAGATTCATCCAGCCTATATAGTCATTACCCTCGCCGGTACCTTTTTCCAGCTTTTCCAAAGCATCTCTTACCTCGGGTTCCATAGCCTTCACGGCACCTTCCGACAAAAACCCCTCAATTGAGGAATAATCAACAGCAATCATATCTCAGAATTTTGATTTGTCACTTGAAACTGTCTGTGAGCAGCTTAATCTCCATCATCGGAGATACGCGCTCATACAGAATATTGTACATAGCACTCAGAATAGGCATATCCACGTGATAATGCTCATTCAGTTCCTTCATACATTTGGTTCCGTAATATCCCTCGGCCACCATCTCCATCTCAAGCTGGGCGGCCTTCACGGAATAGCCTTTGCCAATCATTGAGCCGAACACGCGGTTGCGGCTGAAACGCGAATAGCAGGTCACAAGCATGTCGCCCAGATACACGGAATCATTTATCACGCGCTGCTCCATCGGCCTTGCGGTATTGATGAAGCGGGTCATCTCGTTCAATGCGTTCGACATCAGCACAGCCTGGAAATTATCGCCGTACTTCATACCGTTGCATATACCGGCCGCAATTGCATACACGTTCTTCAGCACCGAGCCGAACTCGATGCCTGCCACATCAGTGCTTACGGAAGTCTTCACATAGCGGTTGTTAAGCTTGCTGGCAAAACAACGCGCGTTATCGGCATCGGCGCATCCTATCGTCAGGTACGACAGACGCTCCATAGCCACCTCCTCGGCGTGACAAGGCCCTGCCAGAACAGATATATTCTCCTCAGGCACGCCATAGAAACGGTGGAAATACTCCGACATCAGCAGATTGTCCTCAGGCACGATACCCTTGATTGCAGACACGATGAAACGGTCGCTCAATTTTACCTTGAGCTTACTCATATGGGCCTTGAAATAAGGTGACGGAGTAACGAAAATCAGCACCTCCGAATCCCTTACAGCCTCATTTATGTCGGAATAGAAATTTATCCTGTTTATATCAAAAGGTACGCTGGTAAGATATGCGGGGTTATGTCCGAGTCTCTTGAATTCCTCGATTCTGTCCTCTCTGCGTATGTACCAGTTGATGGAATCCTCCGTTGACAGGAGAATCTTCGCAATGGCAGTAGCCCAGCTGCCGCCACCCATTATCGCCAATTTTCCTTGCGGGAAAGCCATATCGCCTCAGTTTAGTTCTTTTCCTCCCGAGATTCCTGTGTTGCTGCAGCTTCCGGCTTCATCTGCGGGAAGAAAAGCACCTCCTGGATAGCCTGCTGGCCTGTCATCAGCATAACCAGACGGTCAATGCCTATGCCTATGCCGCTCGTTGGAGGCATACCGTATTCCAGAGCGCGGACAAAGTCCTGATCAATGAACATAGCCTCATCATCACCCTTCTGACTAAGGCGCAACTGCTCCTGGAAGCGCTCGTATTGGTCAATCGGGTCATTCAGCTCGGAATATGCGTTAGCCAGCTCCTTGCCGTTCACCATCAGCTCGAAACGCTCTGTCAGGCCCGGCTTTGAGCGGTGCATCTTGGTCAGCGGGCTCATCTCGACCGGATAATCGGTGATGAATGTCGGCTGTATATATGTACCCTCACAGAACTCTCCGAATATCCCGTCTATCAGCTTGCCCTTGCCCATTGACGGGTCAACATCCATCTTCAGAGCCTTGCAGATGTCGCGTATCCCGTCCTCCGACTTGCCGTTCAGGTCGTAGCCGGTCTTCTCTTTAATGGCATCCAGAATAGGCAGACGGCGGTACGGAGCCTTGAAGCTGACCACATTGTCACCAATCTTCGACTCGTAACAGCCGTTGGCGGCGAAACATATCTTCTCCAGAAGCTTCTCCGTGAACTCCATCATCCAGTTGTAGTCCTTGTACTGGACATAAAGTTCCATACAGGTAAACTCAGGATTATGGGTACGGTCCATACCCTCGTTGCGGAAGTTCTTGCCTATCTCATACACACCCTCAAAGCCACCCACGATAAGACGCTTCAGATAAAGCTCGGTAGCAATACGGCAGTACAGGTCAATGTCCAGAGTATTGTGATGTGTGATGAACGGACGCGCACTCGCACCTCCCGGAATGGACTGCAGAATCGGAGTCTCCACCTCAGTATAGCCAGCCTCGTCCAATACGCTGCGCATAGTACGGATAATGCGTGAACGCTTCAGGAAAGTCTCCTTGACGCCCTCATTCACCACCAGATCAACGTAACGCTGACGGTAACGCAGGTCAGGATCATCAAACTTGTCGTAAGCCACGCCGTCCTTGTACTTGACGATAGGCAGCGGACGCAGCGACTTGGCCAGAACGGTCAGTTTTTGCGCGTGGACGGTAATCTCGCCCATCTGCGTGCGGAACACGAATCCCTCAATACCGATGAAGTCGCCAATGTCCAGAAGTTTCTTGAACACCTTGTTATACATAACCTTCTCGGTATCAGCCTCATCTGGACAGATGTCATCGCGGGTCACATACACCTGGATACGTCCCTTAGAGTCCTGCAGTTCGATGAACGAAGCCTTGCCCATAATGCGGCGGCTCATCATACGCCCTGCAATGCAGACCTTGCGCGGTTCTGCGGCATTCTCATCAAAATTCGCCTTTATCTCGTCGGAGAAGGCATTTGTCGGATACATCGCAGCCGGATACGGGTCAATGCCCATAGCGCGCAACTCATTCAGACTGTCTCTCCTGAATTGTTCCTGATCACTTAATTCCATACGGTTTTAGTCTAAAATTTTAATTCCAAACCGCAAAAATACATAAAAACAACGGTTATCTCAAAACTCTGACATCAAATACACGGGCAGCCATACTGCCGGATGGGGCGCGGAAGCCGATGCGGACGTATTCCTTTCCGTTCACGAGTTCTGCGGGTATCCGATACTCCTTGCGGACAATCTTATTTTCCTTAGTGGCGGGGAACTCACGTTCCGTCACGAAAGTCTCGCCGTCAACAGTAATCTCCAGAGCCCTCGGCTGACGGCTGTCCTCATTGTCCCAATAGCCGATGCAGAGCGAGATATCCTCATTCCCTCCAGTGGCAAGCTCGTAGCTGAACGAGCCTCCGCGACGCACGGTGCGGTAAGGCTTGTTGTCCTGATTGCCACCCATCGAATTCTCCTGCTGCATACGGTGATCCACCTCCGGTTGCTGCTCGGCTGGTGTCACCTTATCTATTGTACGGCGGTCCAGCTGAAGCATAGCCTCTTCCTCTGCCTTGATCTTCTCCAGCATCGCAGTGTAGCCGCTCCTGCTCAACGACAGGAAATACACGGCATAGCGGCTGTCGTGCAGGCTGAAGAACGGTTCCAGTTCCAAATCAGGGAACTTGCTGTCATCGAACAGACCATCTACGGTGAAATGCAGGGGCTTGCCCGGTACAGGCTTCATGTTCTGCAACTTGGATTCAATCTCCTGCTTCGTGCCAATCATAATCGGGGTCTCGGCCAATGGTGTCAGCGGGCCGGATGCGATGTGAGCCCAGCGGCCGTCATTTGAAATCAGGCCGTCCAGATTATCCTGCGATGTACGAGCGGCCAGCACGATGGGTCCGCGCTTCACTGCCAGATACTCCTCTTCATTCTGAAGCGGTTCAATGATGGTGCGCATAGGCAGGTAGATTTCAATGACATCGCCGTTCTTCCACTTGCGTTCCACTGCTACGTATGATGACGGCTCTGCATCTGCGGCATATTCCTGTCCGTTGACCTTTACGCTGAAACCTGCGTCAATCCATTCCGGACAGCGTACCATGACCTTGAACTTGCGGCTCTTCTTCAGGCTGACCATGATTCTGCTGCTTTCCTCATACGGGAACTGAGTCGCCTGCGTAAATGTGGTGCCATTCTCCTTCCACTCCAGACGCGATGCGATGAAAAGGTTAACATAGAGTTCATCCTTTCCATTATGGGTGTAGATGAACTCCCCGTACTTGCCGTGATTCTCCATTCCTGTACCCACGCAGCACCACATTCCACTGTTAGGCTGCGAATATACGCGATAGTGTCCGGGGCGCATCGACGTGAAATAGACGTAGCCGCCGTGCTCCGGATGCTGGGTGGAAAGAATATGGTTGTACAGCGCACGCTCATAGAAATCGGCATACTCTGCCTTGGGATCCAGCTTGAACAGGAACTGCGTGAGCTTGAGCATATTGTTCGTATTGCAGGACTCGGGACCCTCGCGATGCTCCACGTAGCTCTTGTAGTCCTCCGCTGCAGGGAAATGCTCGCTGCGGCTGTTACCGCCTATCACCACAGAACGGTGATTGGCCACCCTGTCCCAGAAGAACTCGGCTGCGGTTCTGAAAGTCGCGTCACCGTCCAGGTCGGCAATGCGGGCATAGCCCACGACCTTCGGCACCTGGGTATTGGCATGCTTGTTGTCCAGATTGTCAATGCCCCCGGCCATACTGTCCAGAATAAGATGATGGGCGAAACGCTTCGCGGCAGTCATATATTTCCCGTCGCCGGTGATGGCATACGCATCGGCCAGCACCTCGTCCATACCGCCGAACTCCTGCGACACCATCTGGTCCATCTGCCCGTCAGTAAGTCCTGCCGTCAGATTGACAGCCCAGTCGCAGAAAGCGATGAACATATCCTTCGCCTCCTCTATGCCCGCATACTGCCACGCATCGCGCAGACCGGCGAACATCTTGTGTACATTGTACCAGGGCACCCAGGCTCCGTGCAGAGGGCCGAAATTTCCCTTGCTGACCTCTGCCCAGATATGGTTCCCGTCCGGCACACCGCCCACATAGCCGTTGCCGTTGGCATCCTGGCAGCGTTTCAGTTCCGCGAGGACATATTTCAGCCTGTCGTAGCATTCCTGACTTCCGGCAGCCGCATAATGGATGGCCAGCGCCGACACATAATGTCCGCCCACGTGACCGTCCAGTCCCTCCCAGTTCGGGAAATATTCAGCCTTCTTCGGCAGTCCTGCCTCGTGCAGGAACGGAGCCAGCAGACGGTCAGTGTCATACTCTAAAAGCACCTTCACGTTCAGATCCATAGCGTGACGGAACGAGCCGTCAAGCAGTTCCACATCACCCAGCGGAAATGTGTTGTCATACAGTTTGTCCTGCGCATTCAGGCGCATTGTACCTGTCAGCATAACCGGCACGGCTGCCATCACGGCCACACGGAAAAGTCTCTTTTTCATACATATATTCATTTGGTATATACAAAGGTAATACATTTTTCGTACTTTCGCAGACAAACAGGAGGCAATCAGATATGGACAAAATCACAAGAAGGACAGCAATAAAGAAAATAGGCCATACAGTGGCCGCAGCAGCCATCTGCGCATCCGGCGCGGAAGCACTCGCAGCCTGTGCCCCCACAACAAAAAACGCAAGAAAGATGAAAGTACTTCTGATAAACGGCAGCCCCCGTGCCAACGGCAACACATACAGGATGCTTCAGGAAGCAGCATCGCAGTTACAGAAAAACGGTATCGGCACCGAAATAGTCCAGACCGGAGCGAAGGCGATACGCGGCTGCATAGCCTGCGGTCAATGCTCAAACAGCCGGTGCGTCTTCGATGACGACATATGCAACGGCATCATAGCCAAAATGGAGGAATGTGACGGTCTGATAGTAGGTTCGCCGGTCTATTACGGAGTTCCGACAGGTCAGGTGATTTCCCTGATACAGAGAATGGCATACGCAGGAGGAGCCGCTCTCAAGGGCAAGCCGGTATCGGCAGTCACCGTCTGCCGCAGAGGAGGAGCGACAGCCGCCTTCCAGACGCTCCAGATGCCTTTCCAGATGCTCAATATGCCCATCGTGACATCACAGTACTGGAACATCGGCTACGGCCTTACCCCCGGCCAGATAGAGCAGGATGCCGAAGGCCTGCAGACAATGCGCACTATGGCTGACAATATGGCCTATATGCTCCACCAGTTCCAGACCGGCACGGCCAAGACTCCGGAGCGCGAAAGAGGCATCGCAACCAACTTCATCTGAACCCAAGAGCCTGTTCATACCCGGTGAATCTGCGTATCCGCAATTTTACATTTTCCTGCAGCTGCTTCCTGTACAGTTCCAGTTCAGCAAGATGCAGATTGCCAATCGGAATCAATTCGGCAAGTCTAGGCTTCACATAGCGCGAAGGATCTGTTCCGTCAGCCACCAGAACATTTTCCGCATACCCAATACGCACGGACACCGTATCATTCACACGATGCGGCAACCATACGCTAGACAAGAAGATCACAATCACAAAAATACAAAAAAGCAGATCCCGGAACCGGATCCGGGACCTGCCTTATTGTCGGTGTATGTACTTATCAGATAACCTCGAAGTCAAGTGACTGAAGATCCCTGTCTGCTGATGACGGACCGTACAGAATCTGATAGTGACCTGCAAATGTCGATACTTCATCGATTGATTCGTCATAGTACTGGAACGACTCGCCGTTTAGGGTAATGACGGCATTGGCAGTCTCACCAGCCTTCAGAGAAACCCTCTGGAAGCCCTGCAGACCCTTGATAGGAGCATCCGGATTGTCAAGGTTCTTCACATAGACCTGAACAATCTCGGTACCATCGACAGAGCCGGTATTGGTTACAGGGATAGTGATTGTCACGCTGCCGTTCTTCTTCATACTGCTCTTCGAGAGTTTGCCCTTGCCGTAGGCGTATGTAGTGTAGCTCAGGCCGTATCCGAACGGATAGAGAGGCTCGCCACGGAAGTAGCGATATGTACGTCCCTCCATACTGTAGTCGGTGAATTCAGGAAGCTGATCGGTTGACTTGTAGAATGTAACAGGGAGCTTTGCTGACGGGTTGCAGTCGCCGTTCAGAATCTCTGCAAGAGCCTGAGCTCCACCCTGTCCAGGATACCAGGCCTGAATGAGAGCGTCGAACTGATCCTCCAGACTGCCGAAGCCCATGCAGGAACCTGCACAGTCAACAAAGATAGTCGGGATGCCGGTCTCGTGCATTGCCCGGATCAGACGCTGCTGAACAGCAGGAATCTCGATATCCGGTTTGTCGCCGCCCTCACCCTCCATCGAAGGAGTGATACCGCCGATTATTACGATGGCATCAACATTCTGGGCAATCAGCTTCTCTGCAAGACCCGAGAACTCTGCAATCTGCTGCTTGCAGATCTGAGCGCTGAGACGTGCGAACTGACCTGTAGAGTGAGTGTAGGTAATCTCCACATCGTATGCCTGACCTTCCACAACCTTGAAGGACTTGAGCTGAGGCTGTGCGCCACGGCCGCCGAAGCCGCCAAAACCACCAAAGCCGCCGAAACCGCCGAAGCCGCCGCGACCACCCTGGGCAGGCTTGTTGTCCTCAACGACCTTACCGTTTACCTTCAGCTTGAAGCCGTTGTCGCCGCTGATGTTGTAGTTCATCTCGCCTGTGAACGGAGCGATGAGCTTACC
This sequence comes from Bacteroidaceae bacterium, assembly GCA_024398595.1. Lineage (GTDB taxonomy): Bacteria > Bacteroidota > Bacteroidia > Bacteroidales > Bacteroidaceae > Colenecus. The sequence continues at coordinate 35,700 of JAKSIX010000018.1, forward strand.
GGTCAGACGAACCGAGAAGTTCTCCTTCTCCACACCGTCAGCAAAGTTGTAAGCGCCGAAAGTGCTGAAGTTGACCTCCTTGAAGTAGTTGGTAACTGCCGGCTCACCCTTGAATTCGGTATTGTTCCAGAATTCAGCCTTGAGACCCTGACCGTCATTCATATCCTGAGTATAATAGGTGGTATAATACTCGTTGCGGATTTCGCAGGCCTTGTCGTAAATGATTTCAGTGTTCGGGAAGAACTTCCTGATACCGTCCAGCAGAGAGCGTGTGTGCTCCTTGGTAGGACTGCCGCCGTACTCGCCGTTCATCATATTGGAATCGTCAGCGTTAGGACCTAGTACAGCCAGTTTCTTTATGTTCTTGTCAAGCGGCAGGACACCGTCGTTCTTGAGCAGAACCATTGACTGGCGTGCAGCCTCCACTGCCAGCCGGTCATTGGCCTCGCTGCTGATGACATCCTCGCCGAGATTTGCCCAAGGCAGCATCTCAGCAGGGTCAAACATACCGAGTTCGAAACGGCCTGTCAGTACGCGGCGCAAAGCCACGTCAATGTCAGCCTCGTTGATCTTGCCGTCCTGCAGACCGCCGACCAGAGACATGAATGATTTGCCGCACTCCAGGTCAGTACCGGAGAGAACCGCATCGACAGACGCTGAAACTGCATCAGGATGCGTACCGTGCTGATTCTTGTTGTAGAAGTTGTTGATAGCGTCGCAGTCGGTCAGAACGATAGCCTTGTACCCCCACTTCTCACGAAGGATATTGGTCAGAAGACGCTCGCTGCCGCAGCAAGGCTCACCCTCGTAACGGTTGTAGGCGCACATCACCTCACGGACATCACCCTCCTGAACCAGTTTCTTGAATGCCGGCAGATATGTCTCCCACAGGTCACGCATTGATACAGATGCATCGTAACGGTGACGCTGCTGTTCCGGACCGCTGTGGACTGCATAGTGCTTTGCGCAGGCATGGGTCTTGTAGTACTTGTCGTCATTGCCCTGCATACCCTTGACATTGGCAACGCCCATCACGCCCATATGATACGGGTCCTCACCGTAAGCCTCCTGACCGCGGCCCCAGCGTGGGTCACGGAAGATGTTCACGTTCGGGCACCAGAATGTCAGCTCCGGATTGCCAGGTACATAGTTTGCACCCATCTCCACACCGAAGATGTTGTGATCGGAACGGTTCCAGTTTGCACGGGCCTCGTCCGATACGGCTGTGAATACATCGTAAACCAAATCCGGGTTGAACGATGCGCCCATTCCTATAGGCTGCGGGAACACAGTGTAGTCACCCTGGCGTACTCCGTGGCAAGCCTCACTCCACCAGTTGTACGATGGAATTCCCAGGCTGTCAATGGAGATGGACTTGTTCATTATAAGTCCGACCTTCTCCTCCGGTGTCAGACGGGACATCAAGTCTTCGACACGTTTCTCGGTTTTCAACTTCGGATTCTGGAAAGGATACTCGTACTTTCCACCGCCGCACGATGCGGCCAGAAGTCCTGCTACCGCGAAAAGCAGCAGTTTACTTGTCTTGTTCATTGTTCGGTAAGTATTGATAGTTATTTGTATGAAATCGGATTGATTCTGCGAATGTAAGACTTTTCCGTGACAAATTCTTTTCCAGTTACCTGTAAAATTCCTATTTTTGAAAAGTCAATAGAATTTGAGAACCAAAACATTGTGTATATGAAAACGATAAAATCCATTATTTCACTGGCTGCATTACTGTCAGTGCCGGCAATTGCCACCGCACAGACGTTCAAGCTGAACGACCTTGAATACTTTGAGGAGCGCGGAGCCAACGTACTTGTTTATAGCAACATCTACAACGGAGGATTCTGCGATGAGAAACTTGCCGGAATCGAAATTATCCAGCGCGGCGAGCGCATCAGCACAGGCGGAGGAATCCGCTTCATGAACACTCCGGAGCAATGGGACATCTATGGTACGATGACAAACCGTACCGTCAACCGCAAGGAAAACTACATTGAGGTAGAACTGACTTACGAGGATTACGGTTTCACATCAAAAATACGTGTACAGCCGAAGGACAAGGGCTGTCTGATGCAGGTCTATCTGGACAAGCCTGTTCCGGAAAATCTTGTCGGCAAGGCCGGTATGAACCTGGAGTTCTTCCCGGCATCGTATTTCGGCAAGAACTACCTTGTGGATGGGGTCGCCAGGATTCTTCCCAAATATCCGCAGCACGATACTCAGGTAAGGCCTGTGTCCGAGAAGATTCCGCAGTATTACGGAGAATCCACATTCGATGACCGCGGTCGTGGCGAGTTCCTTGTACCGATTGCATTATCTACAGGCCATCAGATTGTTATGGCACCGGAGGACAAGACTCTGCGCGTAGGCATCAGGTCAGATCGGGAGGTAAGTCTGTACGACGGCCGTCTTCTGGCACAGAACGGCACATTCGTTGTCCGCTCGCTACTTCCGGAAGGAAAGACCGGCAAAGTGCTGGAGTGGTACGTAGAGCCTAGCGTGGATCAGCAGTGGACACGTGAGCCCAACATCGGTTTCTCGCAGATAGGCTACACCCCTGCACAGAAGAAGGTCGCTGTAGTGGAACTTGACAGGAACGACAAGCCTGCCGCCACGGCAAAGATTCTCCGCGTCAATCCTGACGGGGTCAAGAGCGTGGCAATGGAGGCAAAGGTTGAGCCTTGGGGCGTATTCTACAACCGTTACAACTATGTGACGATAGATTTCAGCCAGATTAAGGAGCCGGGACTGTACAGCATTGAATATGCAGGAGTCGAGACCAATGCATTCCCAATAGACAAGGACGTGTATAGCGACAAATGGCACGCTTCAATGGATATCTCGCTTGTCGTGAATATGGATCACATGGAGGTCAATGAGGCCTACCGCATCTGGCACGGACGCGCCAATATGGACGATGCCGTGCAGGCTCCGCTCAACATCCGTCTGCACGACGGCTATTCAATGGGCGACACCACCAACACCAAATACAAACCGTTGGAGCATATCCCGGGTCTGGCAGTAGGCGGATGGTACGATGCCGGCGACTTTGACATCCAGGCCAACTCGGTCGTGAACACCGTACAGGATCTGGCATCACTCTGGAGACTCTTCAAGCCTCTGCGCGACCAGACATTCATCGACGAAAAAACACAATATGCCGACATTCACCGTCCAGACGGCATTCCTGATGTGGTACAGCAGATTATGCACGGTACACTCAACATCAACGCACAGGTCGAGAACATCGGTTTTGTGGCAAATGTAATCGGCCAGCCAGATATGCACCATTATCATCATCTGGGCGATGCCATGACTCTGTCCGACGGACTGATTTATGACCCGTCGCTCAAGCTCTACGAGGTCAAGGACGGACGTTCAGGCACACCCGACGACCGTTTCGTAGTCACATCACGCGGCGGTGCAGGCAGTGCGATGGGAACTATCGTTTCCCTGGCATCGGCCTACCCTGCTCTGAAAGAATACTTCCCGGAAGAGGCCGAGCGTTCGCTGAAGAATGCGCTCAAGCTTTGGGATCAGTATGCCGCACAGCTCGCACCGAGAGCAAACCAGAACCAGGCACCGGCTCAGGGACAGGGTATGTGGAACAGGCGCGGAGGTGGAGATCCACGTCTGAATGCGGCCATCGAGCTGTACTATGCTACAGGCGAGCAGCGTTTCAAGGACGTGTTCATGCCAATCATTATGAACCAGCTCAATCCGCGTGCGGCCAACCAGCAGAGCTTCGGCGGCGGAATTGCGCCTAACTTCAATTTGGCCAGCATTCTCCGGGTATATGATATGCTTGACGGGGAATCACAGCAGAAGGTAAAGGATGCCATTCCGGCATACGTCGAGAACCTGAGCCGTGCTGGCAACGACAACCCGTACAAGGTTCCTATCCAGGGCAGCAACTGGGCCGGCAACACCCAGGTGATGGGCAATGCGTTCAACTTCTATCTGATATGGCGTCAGTTCCCGGATCAGGTCGATCCCGAACTGGTTCTGAAAGGTCTGAACTACATCTACGGCTGCCACCCGTACAGCAATGTGTCGTTCATCACAGCAGTGGGTGTGAACACCAAGAAGGTGGCCTACGGCAACAACCGCGCCGACTACACGGTAATCCCCGGTGGCGTGGTTCCGGGACTTATAGTGAAGAAGCCGGACTTGCTTGAGAACAAGGACGACTATCCGTTCCTGTGGGGCGAGAACGAGTGCTGCATCAATTCCGTACCGAACTACGTGATGCTGAACCTCGCCTGCGACGAGATTGCGAAGTCAATGAACAAGTGAGAATCTGTATTTTCAACATTTTGTTACTTACAATCCAAAAACTTATTCTTACTTTTGTCACGTGCTCGTGTTCACGTAAGGGGCTCTGCCCTCGAAACTCTTGCGCAGCAACTCATTAAGTTGAGGAAAATATACCGCTACGGCTAGTATATTTATATAAGAGACAGATGATGTCTCTTATTTTTTTCTCCGCGCTCTTCACCCCGTTCGGATTGCCGAGCATATAAACATCGTAGCCATTCGCCATCAGCTTACGCGCCAATCCCAGATTCCCCGGGAACTCATCCGATGAGGGCAAATCATACTCACCCTCGCACATCGCAAACAATCTGCTTCCGTTCCTCGCAAACCGTTTCAGCTCCACGAACGGCACATTATCCAGAATTGCCTTAAGAATCAGCATAGGCTCACCATTGCTTTACCGAGCGAAGTCCATTTGAATTTGCGAAGTTCGGAAGACCGCGGATAAAGCGTAAGTTACGCCTTTTCAATATGTCTGTCTCTGCAGGATTCACCCTGCATTGACGAGTGCAATATTAACACAATTCTTACAAAAATGCAACAGTTCATATCACTCGCCCCGAGCGCAGTCAAACGAATCAGCACATCCACACAAAATTTCACGATTTTGTCTTTCCGGTTCCATTCCTTAACAGTAGCTTTGTACCGCTTCCGCACGCTGCGGACAGCACTAATACATAACTGCCATGGAAAAAACAGATTTGAGGCAAGGGCCTTACTGCAACCTTATGAGCGATGTAGCTTTCCGGTGGATTTTCACCAAGGAATCCAACAACGCACTGTTGAGAGACTTTTTGAACGAGTTGATAACAGATCGGGAAATTATCGGTGTAGAGCTGTACAAGGACAGTCAGATGCCATTCTCGAAAGAGTACAGAAAGAGCATATTTGACGTGTCATGCAAAACAAGCACCGGAGCAATGATTGATGTGGAAGTACAACTGTCCAAACAGGACTTACGGCAAGATTGGCTGAACAGTCTAAAATATGCGAGATGCCACCGGAAATAAAAGAAATATACATCAGCAGAATGGAGACAGAAATAGACAAACGCGCACAACTGCTCTGTGCCATCAGAGAAGGGAGAGCCAAAGGCATAGCAGAAGGGAGAGCTGAAGGCATAGCTGAAGGGAGAGCAGCTATGCTTCAGGCAGTCAGAAATATGAAAGCTGCAGGAGTCTCGGATGAGACAATATGCCAATGGACCGGGCTGAGTCTGGAAGAACTTCCAAATTAATTTCTCCCCATCATTGGCAAAGTATGACTTTTTTGTATGTAAATATATTGCTATATTTGCGATTATGAAAAAGTTGATTTCAATAGTGGCTGTAATCCTGATTATTTTCGGTTGTTCAGCCAAGGAGCCGGATCAGGTGCGTCCAGTGAGGCATATGATTATGTGGACTTTAAATGATTCGTTGGAAGGAAGTCAGAAAGAGGATATCATAAAAATGGCCTGCGATGACTTCAATCGGCTTAACGGTATGATTACCGGATTGGTAAGTGCCAGTTTCATTTACGAGGGAAGACTTCCGTCATCGAACTGCGATTTCATGTTCGATATGATTTTTGAAAGCGAGGAGGCACTCAAGAGTTTCTCAGAGCACCCTGAACATCTGAAGAACGCAGAGAGACTGAAGCCGCACATCAAATCCAGGGCCTGTTTGGACGTATTATTATAGCAACATTATTCAACAATAAATATGAGAAGTCATCAACTGATCAAATCAGCGGCAGTCCTGACCATTGCCGCAATGAGTTTTGGAATCCTGTCGGCACAGCAGGATTTCACCAACGAGAAGATTGTCAATGTACCTCGCGGAGAGCAGGCACCGTCCGCCAATCCCGGACAGAGGAATTTCGGCGGAATGATGCCGGCAATGCGCCCTCCACAGAACGCGCAGGGCGGTCAGGCTGGTCAGCGTCCCGCAATGCAGCGCCCGCCTATGCAGATGCCGGCCGGAGGAATGGGAGGCTTTGGCGGTGGACAGCGTCCTGCACAGCAGGCCCGTATCCAGAATCTGAAGGATATGTCGATGAGCGACCCATTCATCTATCCGGATCCGGAGACCAAGACTTACTGGCTCACCAGCACAGGCGGCTCACTCTACAAAAGCAAGGACCTGCAGCAGTGGGAAGGCCCGTACAATGTCATTGACCTGTCAGGCACCTGGATGCAGGGCAATTTCGTGGCAGCCGCCGAGATTCACAAATTC
>JAKSIX010000019.1 GCA_024398595.1 Bacteroidaceae bacterium
TTCCTCTTCAGTAAGCAGTCCGTAGTTGATGAAAATCTTGAGCTTGTCCCATTTCTCCTCATAGTCCTTGCGGTCTTTCTTGAATATGGAATTGAGACGGTCTGCGACTTTCTTCAGAATGTATCCGGAAATTTTCTTGACATTCGCATCGCTCTGCAAATACGATCTGGACACGTTCAAAGGTATGTCAGGCGAATCGATGACACCGTGCAGCAGGGTGAGGAAGTCAGGTACGATACCTTCTACCGAGTCTGTTACATATACTTGGTTGCAGTATAGCTGTATCTTGTTTTTCTGCAGCTCAATGTTGTTCTTGATATGTGGGAAATAGAGTATTCCAGTCAGATGGAACGGGAAATCCACATTCAGATGTATCCAGAACAACGGTTCGTCTGACATGGGGTAGAGGTCTCTGTAGAATTTGCGGTATTCCTCGTCTGTCGTATCGTTTGGAGCTTTTGTCCAGAGTGGGGCAGTATCGTTGATGATGTTATCCTGGTCGGTCTCAACATTCTTGCCGTCCTTCCACTCTTTCTTCTTTCCGAATGCAATTGGAACAGGCAGGAATCTGCAGTATTTCTTCAACAGTTTCTCAATTTCATTCTCCTGCAGATATTCCTTGCAGTCGTCATCGACATACATTATGATATCTGTGCCGCGATCTTCCTTGTTGCATTCCTCCATTGTGAATTCAGGAGAACCGTCGCAGGTCCATTTTACAGCTTTTGCGCCCTCCTGATATGATTTGGTCACGATTTCCACCTTTTTGGACACCATGAAAGAGGAATAGAATCCAAGTCCGAAGTGACCTATGATGGCATTTGCATCGTCCTTGTACTTCTCCAGGAAATCGTTGGCTCCCGAGAATGCTATCTGATTGATGTACTTCTCTATCTCGTCTGCGGTCATTCCAATGCCACGGTCGCTTACGGTTACGGTCTTCTTGTCAACATTGACTTTTACGGTCAGGTCTCCAAGGTCTCCGCTGACCTGTCCCTTGGATGACAGCGTCTTGAGTTTCTGAGTGGCATCAACTGCATTTGAGACAATCTCACGCAGGAATATCTCATGATCGCTGTACAAGAATTTCTTAATTACCGGGAAGATGTTCTCGGTTGTTACTTCAATAGTACCTTTTTGCTTACTCATAGTCTATATCTGTTTTTTGTTCTTTAATATGACATTTTGTCTATGCCTGTGCTGACTGACTGATAATGCGTACTGCCAAATCGTCATTGTTCGGAGTGGTGTCAATCAACAGTGTATCTCCGTCAGAGCATTCTCCGTCTATGATTATCTGAGATATCCTGTCTTCAACACAGGTCTGGATTGCCCTCTTCAACGGACGTGCTCCATATTCCGAATCGAATCCCTTTCCTGCAATGTATTCAAGTGCCGCATCGGTAAGCGACAGGCTGTAACCCATCTGCGACATCCGGGAGATAAGATTCGACAGTTCCAGCCGGACAATATTTACAGCGTCACTCTTGTCCAGTGTGTGGAACGTGATTATCTCATCAATTCTGTTGATGAATTCCGGGGCAAACGACTTGTTCAGAGATTTACGTATAAGTTCTTGTGCTACAGCTCCTTGTGTATCACTTCCGGCACTGAATCCTATGCCGTTGCCGAATTCCTTGACCTGACGTGACCCTATATTGGAGGTCATTATAAGGATGGTGTTGCGGAAATCTACCGTGCGTCCGTTACTGTCGGTGAGACGACCTTCATCCATAACCTGAAGCAACAGGTTGTAGACATCGTTGTGTGCCTTCTCAATTTCATCGAGAAGTATGATGGAATATGGTCTGCGTCTGACTTTTTCTGTCAACTCGCCACCCTCATCATAACCTACATATCCCGGCGGAGCTCCGACCAGTCTGGATACCGTGAATTTCTCCATAAACTCGCTCATATCAACACGTATAAGCGCATCGGCACTGCCAAACATCTGTACAGCAAGTTCCTTGGCCAATAATGTCTTTCCAACGCCGGTGGGTCCAAGGAACAGGAAAGAGCCTATAGGCCTGTTCGGGTCTTTAATTCCTACACGTCCCCTCCGGATGGCTCTGGCAAGTGTGCTGATGGCATCGTCCTGCGATATGACTTTGGCTTTCAGGGCATCTGCGAGTCCCTTGAGGCGTACATTCTCCTCTGCTGCTATTTTCTGTACAGGCACACCGCTTATCATTGATACGACATTGGCCACCTGTCCGGCATCTATCGGAGTTCTGGACTTTCTGGCCTCAATTTCCCATTTTCCGCGCATTTCATCCAGCTCGGACATAAGCCGTTTCTCCTGATCACGCAGGTTGGCAGCGAGTTCGAAATCCTGATTGTCGGCAGCCTTGTTCTTGTTGCCGCGTACAATGTCAATCTCTTTTTCCTTTTCGTCTATCTCTTGAGGCACAGACATGTTGAACAGGTGGGTACGCGATCCCGCCTCGTCCATCACATCGATGGCCTTGTCAGGAAAATTCCTGTCAGTTATGTATCGTTCAGAGTATTTCACGCAGGCCTCTATGGCATCATCCGTATAGATGACATTGTGATGTTCCTCGTACTTGTCCTTTATTGTCTGAAGAATCTGAAGCGTCTCGGATGGGGTGGTCGGGTAAACGGTTAGCATCTGGAAGAGGCGGTCCCGAGCTCCGTCTTTCTCTATGGACTTGCGGTACTCCTCGGTGGGAGTTGACCCTATGCATTGCAGTTCTCCGTGTGACAACGCCGGCTTCAGCATATTGGCTGCGTCCATTGAACCCGGTGCGGAGCCTGCTCCTACGATAGTGTGGATTTCGTCAATGTAGAGTATGATGTCCGGATTGGCTTTCAGTTCTGAGATTATGGATCTCAGTCTCTCCTCGAACTGTCCGCGATATTTGGTTCCTGCCACAACCGAGGCCATATCGAGCGAAAGGACACGTTTGTTGAACAGTATGCGTGGCACTTGTCTCTTGATGATTCTCTCGGCCAGTCCTTCCACTATGGCGGTCTTTCCTACGCCGGGCTCTCCTATGAGTATAGGGTTGTTCTTCTTGCGTCTGCTCAATATCTGGGCGAGACGCTCTATCTCTGTCTCACGTCCGATTACGGGATCCAGTTTGCCTTTTTCAGCCTGACCGGTAATGTCTGTACTGAAATTGTCAAGGACAGGAGTCTTGCTTCCTGCGCGGCTTGTGCTCTTTACCCTGGCTTCACTGTCTGTTTGCAGACCTGACATCCCTCCACCTGCAGGAGGCTCGTCACCATCGTCTTCCTCAGTGAATCCCATTCCCATACGCGTGTCCGGTTTGCAGGCCAGAGTGTCAATGGCGCGTTTGTAGTCAATTTTCTGAATATTCAAGGCTTTTGACGCATGTGACCTGCCATCGCGCAGCAATGCCAACAGGATATGTTCCGCATCAACAGGGTCAGCTTTGAGCATCCTTGCCTCCAATACGCTTATTCTCAGAATCTTGATTGTATCGGACGTGGCTACTATATCGTTGAATGATGCGTAAGTGGAGTCGTATTGCGGCACTGCTGTCAGGTATTGCTCCATAGATTCCTTCAGCTGTATGATATCCGTGTCCAAGCGGGACAGCAAATCCATGGCACGGTTATTTCTGTCGCGTATCATACCAAGCACAAGATGTTCCGGCATAATGGCTCCGTTGTGCAGACGGTCCGCCTCTTCCTTGCCGTACAGGATGATTGCGTTGGCTTTATCTGATAGATGTCTTTCCATTTCCATTTCTACAATATGGCAAAATTAGATAAATAATTATCGTTCTGCCCATATCCCTACAAAAGCCATGCCAAAACTTTTCAACACAGGAATCCCGTCATATCTTATTAAAAAAGAATACCCGCACCTATAGCTTTAATTACGCTTTTTTAGTATCTTTACAACCGATATAAAACTAGACAACATTGGAACAGGACAGAATTATCAGAGTGAACATTGAGGAGGAGATGAAGTCCTCTTACATTGACTATTCTATGTCGGTTATAGTAGCCCGTGCACTGCCGGATGCCAGGGACGGACTCAAACCGGTACACAGAAGAATTTTGTATAGTATGATGCGTGACGGTAATACGTCCGACAAGGGATACCGCAAATCTGCCCGTACAGTAGGAGATGTGATGGGACACTTCCATCCGCACGGTGACTCATCAATCTATGGCGCGCTGGTAAGGCTTGCCCAGGATTGGTTTATGAGGTATCCTCTTGTAGATGGTCAGGGCAACTTCGGATCCATTGACGGTGACAGTCCTGCTGCTATGCGTTACACCGAGGCCAGACTGAAGAAACTGGGCGAGGAGATGATGGCCGACATAAAGAAGGATACTGTTGATTTTGCTCCGAATTACGACGATAAGGATATTGAGCCGGTGATTCTGCCTGCCAGTTTTCCGAATCTGCTGGTCAACGGTGCTACGGGTATTGCCGTCGGTATGGCAACGAATATGCCTACGCACAACCTGACAGAGGTTATGGACGGATGTATTGCCATGGTAGACAATCCAGACATAGATGTTGAAGGTCTGATGCATTATATCAAGGGTCCGGATTTCCCGACAGGAGCTTATATATATGGTATATCAGGCATCAGGGATGCATACGAGACAGGTCGCGGCCGTATTGTGATAAGGGCTAAGACAGAAATTGAGTCCGGTGCGGCACACGAGAAGATTGTCGTTACGGAGATACCCTACAATGTCAACAAGGCAGAGCTTATCAAATATATAGCCCAGCTGGTGACAGACAAGAAGATTGAAGGTATCAGCAATGTCAATGATGAGTCTGACCGTGAGGGTATGCGCATTGTCATTGACATAAAGAAGGATGCCAATGCCAATGTCGTCCTGAACAAGCTGTTCAAGATGACCCAGCTTCAGTCCTCGTTCAGCGTAAACAATATCGCCCTTGTCAACGGACGTCCCAAGTGCCTGAATCTGAGGGAACTGATCAAGTGCTTTGTGGAGCACAGGCACGAGGTTGTGATACGTCGTACAAAGTTCGACCTGAACGAGGCCCGTAAGCGTGCCCACATACTGGAAGGACTGATCATAGCTTCTGACAATATTGATGAGGTGGTGCAGATAATCAAGTCCGCCAAATCTCCGGATGCTGCTATCCAGGCCCTTATGGCAAGGTTCAATCTTGATGAGATTCAGGCTAAGGCCATCGTTGAGATGAGATTGCGCCAGCTGACAGGTCTGATGCAGGATCAGCTTCACGAAGAATACAACAATATCCTGAAGCTTATCAATGAACTGCAGGAGATTCTTGACAATCCTGAGAAATGCCGTGAGGTCATCAAGACCGAGATGCAGGCTGTCAAGGAGAAATACGGTGATGAGCGTAAGACTGAGATTGTAATGGCTTCCGAGGAATTCAATCCTGAGGATTTCTATGCCGACGATGCGATGGTCATTACGATATCGCACAACGGCTATATCAAGCGTACCCAATTGACCGAATATCGTCTGCAGGCCCGTGGAGGGGTAGGTTCGCGTGGCAGCGACAAGCGTGACGAGGACTTCATTGAGCATCTGTTCACAGCCACTATGCACAATTACATACTCTTCTTCACTGAGAATGGTATGTACTACTGGATGAGGGTGTTTGATATTCCAGAGGGTGCCAAGAACTCAAAGGGTAGGGCGATACAGAATATCCTGAACATTGACCAGAGTAACAGGATTACTGCGTATATAGCGATTCCGTCATTCGAGGACGATGAATTCAAGAAAGGTCACTATATAGTGTTCTGTACAAACAACGGAACCATCAAGAAGACATCGCTGACCGAGTACTCGACCCGACGCAAGGATGGAAACGGTATCCGTGCCATCAATCTGGTTGAGGGCGACAGGGTAGTGGATGTGCTTCTGACAAATGGAGAGAACGAACTGCTTGTCGCCAACAGCAACGGACGTGCGGTACGTTTCAATGAGAGTACGGTGCGGCCTGTGGGACGTACATCCATCGGAGTGCGCGGTATGACGCTTGATGATGACGGCTCGGATCATGTTGTCGGCATGATTGCTGTCAACGATCCCGAGAATGAGACAATTCTGATTGTGTCAGAGCTTGGATACGGAAAGCGTTCCGACATAGAGGATTACCGTAAGACAAACCGTGGAGCCAAGGGCGTCAAGACAATCAACATTACGGAGAAGACAGGAAAGCTGATTTCGATACAGATGGTTACTGATGACAACAACCTGATGATAATAAACAAGTCAGGCATAGCTATCAGACTCGATGTGTCATCAATCCGTGTTATGGGTCGCGCCACACAGGGCGTGCGTCTCATAAATCTTGAGAAACGCGGTGACCAGATTGCTTCGATATGCAAGGTCGATTCAGATGAGAACGAAGAAGAGGTAGAAAGTGAAGTAGGAGGTGAAGAGGGTCTCAATAATAATGAGACAAATTAAACCATATCGCCAAAAGAGATTCAAAGTGATATAAAACAAATAGTCAAATGAAAAGAGTATTATTTATTTTAGTGTCGGTTCTGTGCTTCAGTGGCGTATCATACGCACAGCAGACCGAAAAGGAGATCAAACAGGCAATGAAGGAGGCAAATGCCGTTCTTAGAAGTGTCAAGACACAACTTGAAAGTGAGGATGGCAATATAAATGTTGCCAAAAGCTTGATTATTAAGGCTATGGATAATGAATACACAAAGAGTAATCCAGACACCTGGGAGCTTGCCGGTGATATATACAAGCAGCTCTTTTCAAACGAGAGTTTCAAGTCATCAAGGATGCAGCCGTATGATACTGTAGCAATGTATGACTATCTTGTCAAGATGTATGATTATTACAACCGTTGCGATTCCCTGCAGCAGATTCCCAATGAGAAGGGGAAGACTTCAACATCGTGTCGTGACAGGGTTGCTTCCAATCTTGATGGAAACCGTACAGAGTTTATAAACGGCGGTATTTTCTATTTCAATCACCGTCGTGACTACGCCAAGGCTTACGAGATTTTCTCCAAATATTATGAGATATGTGATATGCCGATGCTGAAGAGCTATACTGAGAGCAATCCGCAGTATGCAGAATATTCAAAGCAGTTCGCATACTTCACGACACTTTCAGCCAGAATGATGGAAGATTACAATAAGGTGCTGAAATTCTGCGATTTAGGAGTGGATGATGAAGAAAATGGCGAGCAGTGCTATCAGTTCAAGTGCGAGGCATATCAGCAGCTTAAGGATACTGTCAATTGGGTTAAGGCTCTTCAGGAAGGTATTGTGAGGTATCCGACATCGGATTATTATTATATGCAGCTTCTTGTCTATTATGACAATACCGGTAAGATGGACGAGATGGAGCAGTTCGTAAACGCTATGCTTGAAAAGGATCCGGATAAATCCTACAACCATTACGTAAAGGGTTATCTGTTACAGCAGCAGAAGAAGTACAAGGATGCAATTGAGGCATATAAGGTTGCGTTGGAAAAAGATCCAAATCTGATAGAGGCTAATATCAATCTTGGTTTGTGCTATATGTTTGACGCAAACGATTATATGGAGTCAAAATCCAATGTGAAATTCAATACTCCGGCATACAAGGAAATGATTGAGACCGAGAAGACATATTACAAGAATGCGTTACCATTGTTTGAGAAAGTCAGAGAGCTTGCTCCGGACGATGCTGACAAATGGGGTCTCCAATTGTATTCAATCTATTACAAACTGGGTATGAATAAGGAAATGAATCAGATAGAGACAATTCTCAAGGCAGAGGGTATGCTTGACTGATAATCAGACTTCAAAGAGAAGGGCGATATTGAATCGCCCTTTTTCTTTGCCCTTTATACTCTATTTAACATAATAGTTATTATGTAACAATTGCGGTATTACGCTACTATTGAGTAGAACACTGAAATAATCAACAATGTATATATCAGGCAGAATATACAATCCATGTCACTTATCAGATATCCTGTTTTTGTATATTCCGTATTTGATTCATTCCAATAGAATTTAAAGCTGTTACGTGAGACAAGTCTCATTAGCAGATATGCGATAGTTGCAATTGCTGTTCCGATAAGGATTCCAATCAGACAGCCAGTCAAATCAACGACACCATTATATACATATATGAATGAGTATATGGTTGCAATAATCAATAACAGATATGATAAATATCTGTAACGTAACAACCATATAAAAAATATGGCAAGACAGAATGCAATAGACGCAGATGTGGCTGACGTGGCAATGTAACCGGCTGATAATATACTTGCCGGCACAGCCAACACCAGTGTTATGAAAACACGCAAGTAAGTTCTGAAGTCGTTATTTCTAAGTATTATGAATACCAAGAGTAAAAACAAAGGTATCCAGATGAATATCGATGAGAATATTCTTGAGAAATCATTTAAGAAAATGGAATCACTCCTGCCAGATATCGTCTCAATCATCTGCTCACATTATCAGATTATTTCCAAAGCGTCTACCGGTATCCAGCCCTCATTGCCGTCATTCAGCCTTATCTCAACCCATTCCTTCATGCTTGAGTCAAGAACTTTGACCTTACGCCCGTCGTGAATGATGAACAGATCTGTGCCGTTTTCGTTCGGAGTGCTTTTTACAGTAACACTTGGAGACATTATTATAGCTGTCCCATTATTGGTCAGATTGTTTTTCTGTCTGGCTGCGAAGCACATTCCCAATACTGAAATTACAAGGCTTATTATCGATATGCCGAATGATACCTTTTTCAGTGCGGTTTTATTACTGAGAACGAATATTCCTATAGCCAGAGCCATCAATACAATGAATGATATTGCCAGTATGCTCCATTGGTTGACATTCAGCGATGTTGATAAGCGGTTTATCCAAACTGTGATAAAAAACTCATTCACAGACACTTCCTTGTCAACAATCCTACTCCTTGCCAGTTCCAGGTTGAACTGTACATCGGAGTTTGACGGATCTATCAGATATGCACGCTCATAATTCAATATAGCCTTTGCAATCTGGTCCATCTTGAAATATGCATTCCCCAGATTCATGTACAATTCCTGTGAAATACCCTGTGTAGATAATATTTCCTCATAGATAGCGGCTGCGGTGGCATAATCTCCACTGATATATGAACTGTCTGCCATTTCTGATGAGACATAACGTACTTCATCTGATGACTGCGAATATACCGATACAGATGATATTGATATAATTAATGTCAGTAATAATATCTTTCTCATATTCCTTGTCAATGTTTAAGTGAACTTTCCATCTGTCCGATGACATTTGCCGCATTCTCGTAAATGTTGTCCATTCTGCCGGAATCATCTCCTGGGGCATAACGTGCAAATTCGCAGTCCCCCATCAGTCCTACGAACTTGGATATAAGTTCTTCAGGCACGGACTTTTTCCTGAGTTCGGACTCGATATTGTCTTTTGACAGATCCACTACCGGTATGGCCAGCTTATCGCTGATATAACCCCATAGTGCCTTCAGTACCTCATCGTAGAACTCATCCTTCCTGTTGCTGTTCATCAGCTTGAATGCTGACTTCAGACGGCGGGCAGCAACAGAGTTTGCTTTCTTGCGTTTGGTAAGAACTACATTTGCATTGTCCTTAATACGTTTTCTGCTTAAAGAAAGGACTATGCACAGTATCAAAAGCGGTGATATGACGAGTATCCAGAAGAGTTTTGAACCATATAGAATCCTGTCGGCCCTGAAGAGACGGCCGGATGTGGTGTGGAAGCGTACGTCTTGTCCGACATACTTCAAATCTTCCTTGCTGACATATCCGGTGGCGATTTGCGGAGCATCACTCCCCTCTCCTTTTTCTACATTGATAACATATTCCTTTGTGCTGAGTGTCTTATAAGTGCCGCTCTTGACATCGAAATACTGGAAGTTCAATGCTGGTATGGTGTATTGTCCGGGATGCCTTGGAATTGCAAGATATTCAAAGACTTTGTTGCCGGACTGTCCGGATGTCTTCAATGAGAATCTGTTCTCCACCTTCGGATCATATATGTCGAAATCCTTAGGATATATGATTTCCGGAGTCTTGATAAGTTTCATATTACCTGTTCCTGATACAATGACCTGTATGGTAACAGCTTCGTTGGTCTTGATATTCTCGCTGCTGATATCTGAACTGATAGAGAACTCTCCTACTCCACCCATGAACGCATCGGTCTTGCCTGACGACGGTAATGGCTTTACGTGTATCTTGATAGGGCTGGTAACAAGATTCTTGTTTGTCTCGATATATCTTCCACCGTTGAAGAACATATCAAATATATCGTCGCTCTGCACGGCCTGTGCTATTGTAGCCTCAAATGATGTGGCTGGTATCTCCAGGTCGCCGGACTGTTGTGGGAACAGCACATACTGACTCCATACGAGTGTCTGGTAGTTCCGTCCGTTGTAATGCTCCAGCTCAAACTCCTTATTTTGCGGTAATTCTATTTCCTGTACGTGGAAATTCTTCAAATCAGGCATTTTATTGCTGATGGAGCGGAGATTTACAAGACTATAGACCTTGAATGTCAGCAGGAAGGCCTCCTGTTCGTAAACGTCTGTCTTGCTGACTATTGCACGCATGAATAAATCTGAACCGGATATGTTGCCATTGCCTGAACCTTGCAATTGGCTTTGTGCATTCTGTTGGGTGGTTCCGGAATTCTGATTCTGCGAGCCCTGTGCCTGCTGGTTATCGTCTCTCGGCAGTACCTTTATTTTTACAGAATTGGATGTGTATGTATTATTTCCAACCTCAATGGTTGCTCCCGGTATGGTATATTCGCCTTCCTCCAATCCTACCAGAATATATGTGTAGGTTATTGTAGAAGAGGATTCCATTTTACCGTTTATGATAGTAGTGCTGCTCCTTGTGGATTGGCTTGGACCTGACAGGACTGAAAGCCCGTCACCGACGGACTGGAGTCTCATCTTCTTGGCATTGGAGACATTTACCGTATACGTCAGCCGGAAATTATCTCCCAAGACAACTGCTTTCGGCGCTTGAGCTGTAAAAACGACATCTGAAGCCGCATTGACGGCTATTACACACAATGTCATTATTATAAGCGAGGCGAATCTTCTCATTGCTTCATTATTTTACCAATCCTTATCAAATGTGCCCTTTGGCTGTACCTGTATGGCTTGTTTTACACGTTCCTGAACATCTTTTTCGTCCTGCATGGCGGCTTGCAGCAACTGCTCGGCGTTTTCCTTTGACATATCGCTCTCCTGCTGTTCCTGCTGGTTTTGCTGTTCCTGCTGTTCCTGTTGCTGATCTTGATTCTGTTGCTGATTCTGCTGATCTTCCTTCTGCTGCTCCTGTTGCCGCTCCTGATTCTGTTGTTGCTGATTCTGCTGGTTTTGCTGCTGCTGTTTCAACTGATGCATAGCCAGAGCGAGATTATACCGGGTCTCGTGATCATTCGGATTATTTCTCAATGCTTCCTGATATGCGGCTATTGCCTGGGCATAGTTCTGTGCCGCCTGCAGGACAGTACCCATATTGTGGTATGTCATCGCGGCTTTCTGCTTGAAATCATTCAGCTCTTTTTCTGATGCATTTGAGTCCGATAGTCTTCTGCGTTCAAGTTCCAATGCTGTGGCCGTTTCCTGGTATTGCTCCATGGCTTCTTTGGCCTTTTGCTGATAAAGGTATGCATTTCCTAAATTGTACCCGGCATTTATATTTGAAGAGTTCTTGTCAATAGCCTTCAGGTAGTTTTCCTCTGCTTTTATATAAAGGCTGTCGGAATACAGTTTGTTGCCTTTTCTTACATATTCCCTATCGGTCCTTTGTGCTGACAGAGCAATCGGAGCAATCAGCACCAGCATCATCAAGAATTTTCTTCTCATTTTTCCCCTTCATTTTCAGAGTTGAACAGGCTGATGTTACGCAATCTGGCATTGCGGCTCTCACTGATGATGAGCTCTATTATCAGAAGTGCCAGAATAATCCATGCGATAATCTGGAACTGCTCATCGAATTCTGTAAATATTGTGGTCTCGACATCATCCTTATTAAGATGATCAAGTTCTTTCTGCAATGCTTTCTCTGCGGAGTTTGTGTTATCGACATACATATATGCGCCACCGCCAGCTTCGGCTATATCGCGGCACATCTGTTCATTCAAGCGTGTCACGATTACATTTCCGTCCTTGTCCTTACGGAATTCTCCGTTACGGCTACCTGGTATCGGAGTACCTGCCGGAGAGCCTACTCCAAGCACATACACTACGTGTCCGCTCTCGGCGGCAGCTTTCGCTGCCTCAACTGCTCCAGCCTCGTGGTTTTCACCGTCGGTGATGACTATGACAGCCTTTCCTACGCTCTCATTCGGCGTGAAACTCCTGGAAGCCAGAGTCAAGGCTTCCTTGATGTTTGTTCCTTGTCGTGCTACCAATGATGGAGATATTGATTCAAGGAAAATTTTTGCTGAGATGAAATCGCTTGTAATAGGTAGCTGGACGAATGCATCGCCTGCGAATACGATAAGACCTATTTTATCGTCCTGAAACTGATCCACAAGATTTGAGATGATACGTTTGGATTTTTCCAGTCTGCTTGGAGCAACATCCTCCGCAAGCATTGAGTTGGAAATGTCAAGACAGATTATCGTCTCTATGCCTGAGCGTACTACAGTATCCTGTCTTGAACCGAATTGAGGTCTGGCAAGCAGTATTCCCGATAGTGCAATCGCGGAAAATGCAAGCCAGAATTTGATTTTCGGACGCATTTCAGACGCATCCGGCATCAACTCACGGATTAACTCATAATCGCCATATTCTCTCAACATCCTTTTACGGCGAATACTGGAGATTATATGTACCGCAACCAGAACAGGAAGCAGTAACAACATATATAAATATTCCGGATTGGCAAATCTGAACATGCTCGCTCCTTTTTTATGGAATAGTCCTTAATATTGTCTGACGGAGAAGAATGTCTCCAAGCAGGGCCAGCAGCAGTATCCACGCGAACGGCTGGTATGCCTCTTCGTTCCTGCTGAATTCCTTGACCTGAAGTTTTGTGCGCTCCATCTTGTCTATCTCTTCATATACCTCTTTCAGCTTGCTGTTGCTTGTAGCACGGTAATATTGTCCGTTTGCTGTCTGGGCAATCTGACGAAGTACATTCTCATCAATCTCAACCGGCACATTTACGTATTGTACACCCATTGAAGTCTGCATAGGGTACGGTGCTGTGCCATTTGTGCCGACACCTACCGTATATACCCTGATATCAAAGCTTTTTGCCATCTCGGCGGCGGTCAGTGGCGAAATCTCTCCCCTGTTGTTTGAACCGTCTGTCAGCAAAATGATTACCTTGGATTTTGCCTTGCTGTCCTTGAGACGGCTGATGGCATTCACCAGTCCCATACCGATTGCGGTACCGTCGTCAATTATTCCGCGTGCGGCAATATCACTGTTCACGCTATGGAACAGATTCAGCAGGACTGCGTGATCCACGGTAAGCGGACATTGTGTGAATGCCTCTCCTGCGAATATTGTCAAGCCGATATTGTCATTAGGCCGACCGTTTATAAATTCCGAAGCCACTAATTTTGCGGCCTCTATTCTGTTCGGCTTCAGGTCCTCGGACAGCATACTGGTCGAAACATCCACACAAAGCATTATATCAATACCCTCAATCTCAGTGTTCTGCCAGTTGTCAGTAGTCTGAGGCCTTGCCAGGATTATCGCCAGCATGGCCAGGGCAACCATCCTCAGAATAAAGGGAACGTGTATCAGATAGTATTTGTAGCTTTTGGAAACATTCCTGTACGCTCCTGTATCCTGTATCAGCATTGTCGCCCCACGTTTCCTGCCCTTCATCACATACCATATTGTGAAAGGTATGATGAGAAGCATCAGAAATAAATATGCGCTGTTTGCAAATATCATTGTAAGTCGTAATTAGAAGAACAGATAATAGATTTCCTTAAGTAGCATATAAAGCGTGAAACACGATGCGGCTGCCAGAAGAATCACTCCTGCCAACAATATTGCCCTCGCCTCCTTGCTGCGCTTCTGCTCAACTACAATTTCCTTTTCCTCGGGTTCCTTTTCGGGTTCTTCCGTATTCATGGTACCTTTTACGAACTCAATGGCTGTCAGCAGGTTACGGTCATTTTCACCCAACAGAGGTTTCATCTTTGCGAATTTCACCAAATCGGCTGTTGAGAAAAGTTCGTTCAATTCACTTAATGAATCCTTGTCGTCAATCTCTTTAAGGTGACTGATTATCTCATCGGATGTCATTTCAGTCGCATTGAACCCGAAACGCCCGTTCATATACTGGCGAATGGCATCAGTGAGTTCTGTATAATATCGCTTTGAGTCCTCTCCGTGTGCCAGCTGCTCGGTTCTGATACGTTCAATCTCAGCCAGAGCCACCTCGTGTGCAGGTTTCTGAGGCTCGACTTTGATTATGCGTATGATAGGCTTGTCATTTTTCCAACTGATGAACAGAAATATCGCTATCACCGCTACTGCGGCGAATATAAGCAGGTAAAACGTCGCGGACTTTACATCCTGCCATTGCAACGGCTGTTCCATTATGCCCTTCGGACCGAAGAACTGATCTGAATGCAGGGTATCGACATCAAACATATAGACCACCAGTGACAGACCGTTATCGGCCTGATACGGCTTGCCGTCAACATCTACCTCGAATGGAGGTATGTAGAAAAATGCCGAGTCAAATGCCGTAACGGTATAGCTGCGTGTTACAGACATCTTTTTCTTGTGGTCAATGTACTGTGTGTCAGTCAATATGGGAGGAATAATCTCCAGTTTATCTACAATTGTGTCGCTGAATAATGGAAACGAAATCTGCTGTCCCGCATCGCAGGCGACAGATATATGAATCTGAGTCTGTTCTCCAATCCATATTGCCACAGAGTCACACGATGATTCAACCACGACGCCGGCCTTGGCGCACAGGGATGCAAACGTGATGGCAACTGCTACGAATATTTTGAATAATAATCTCATTGTCAATTTCTTATTGCAAACAATCCCATTAATGCCTTGACATAGTCCTGATCTGTCCTGATAGATACGGAATCTACCCTACTCTTTGTCAATGACTCCCTACGGCGTTCCTCAGACTCAATCCATTTTCTATGGTGCGCCTCACGTATGGCCTTGGATGATGTGTCAACGTACATATCGCATCCGTTCTCAGCATCCCTTACTTTCATAAGACCTACATCCGGCAACTCCACAGCCCTGCGGTCATATACCTGTATGGAGACAACATCGTGTTTCCTGTTTGCTATGGTAAGGGCATTCCTGTAATCGTCATCGGTTATGAAATCACTCAATACAAATGCCGTACAGCGTTTCTTGACTGCATTTGTAAGGAATTCCAGTGGTACCGATATGTTTGTACGGGTGCTTTCCGGCACAAAATCAATCAGTTCCCTGATCAGATACAATATATGCCTGCGTCCTTTCTGAGGCGGTATGTATTTCTCCACTTTGTCGGAAAAGAATACGAGACCGACCTTGTCGTTATTCTGGATTGCCGCAAATGCAAGAGTGGCGGCAATCTCTGTCACCATATCACGCTTCATACAACCAATCGAGCCGAAATGGAGACTGTTGGATACATCGACCAACAGCATGACCGTCAGTTCGCGTTCTTCCTCATACACCTTGATGTACGGGCGGTTCATTCTGGCTGTGACATTCCAGTCTATGTCACGCACATCATCCCCAAACTGATATTCCCGTACCTCGGAGAATGCCATACCATGCCCCTTGAAGGCCGTATGGTATTGTCCTGCGAATATGTTGTTGGACAATCCGCGTGTCTTTATCTCAATCTTGCGAACTTTTTTTATCAGCTCACTTGTCTCCATAGACACTTGCTCAAGGAACCTCAACCTTATTGAGAATGCGGCTGATCAGCTCATCGGAACTGACATTGGCAGCTTCTGCCTCGTAGGACAGTCCGATACGGTGACGCAGTACATCGTGTGCGATGGCGCGTACATCCTCCGGAACGACATAGCCTCTGCGCTTGATGAAGGCGTATGCACGTGATGCCAGTGCCAGATTGATGGATGCACGTGGAGAACCGCCGAATGAGATGAGTTCCTTTATCTCCTTCAGACCATATTTTTCCGGATAGCGTGTTGCAAACACAATATCAGTAATGTACTGCTCGATTTTCTCGTCAAGATATACCATCTCGACTACGGCTCTTGCATTCAGGATGTCGTCAGTCTTCATCACAGGGCGGATTGTACCTACCTCATGATGAATCTGCTGATGGATTATCTTCTTCTCCTCATCCAGTTTCGGGTAATCGATGATAGCCTTGAGCATAAAACGGTCAACCTGAGCCTCCGGCAGCGGATAAGTACCTTCCTGCTCTATAGGATTCTGTGTAGCCAGTACGAGGAATGGCTTTGGCAGTGCAAATGTTTCCTTGCCAAGTGTTACCTGACGCTCCTGCATAGCTTCAAGCAGTGCGCTCTGCACCTTGGCAGGTGCGCGGTTTATTTCATCGGCCAGAATGAAGTTGGCAAACACAGGACCTTTCTTTACCTGGAATGTCTCGTCTTTCTGACTGTAAATCATTGTTCCTACCACATCGGCAGGCAACAGGTCAGGGGTGAACTGTATTCTGCTGAAACTGGCATCAATAAGTGAAGCCAAAGTCTTGATTGCAAGTGTCTTGGCCAAGCCGGGCACACCTTCAAGGATAATATGTCCATCGGAAAGAAGTCCAATCAACAATGATTCTACAAGGTGTTTCTGGCCGATTATCACCTGATCCATTCCGGCCATCAGGTTAGTTACAAACGCGCTTTGACTCTCTATACGCCCGTTTAATTCCCTAATATCGAAATTCTCGCTCATATTTATGTTTTTTATCTCGTTCTTGTCCCGTTGAGTGCCTTCAAAATTACAATAATACTGAATGATGTATTTTCAAAAAAAACTTAAATTGTTTTAAGAAGTTATTTACGTACCAATACAGGAATCTTCAGATTCATTCCTACGCTGGTAGAATTGGCATCAGTTATCTTGTTGTACGCTGCGATATATGGCCATAACTTTTTCGTCCCATAGTATCGCAGGGATATTCTTGCCAACGTCTCTCCTGATTCAAGTACATGTGTGGCGAGGATTACATCAGTCATCCTGTATGACGTGGTATCGCTGACAGTGAATTGCGCGAGCGGTTTTGCCGCATCGGACTCTGTCAGTGTCAATTCCGTTTCCTGTGTCTTGCTTTCTGATGTCTGACTGACGTTTTCACTCTGTAGAATGCTGTCTGATTGTACGGCGGTTTCAGGTTCTTGTCCGTCTTTTGCGGTTTCCTGTACTGTGGCCGTATCAGCCAACCTTACAATATCCACAGACTTGACAGATGATTCCTTTGCGTTATCCGTACCGCTTCTCTCTACGAATTCCATACCTTTTCTCATGGTATGTATAATGTTCAGAGGCCATACACAATATGATACAATCAGGATAGTCAGCAGTATTATACATACAGTCAACAGACTTCTGAACCTCCTTGCAGGCTTTGATTTGCTTTTTTTATCATTAGCGGATATGTCAGGCTCTGTTGGAACTGTGTCAGCTTCGGGCTCCGGCTTTGATTCAGGTTCTGATTCTGATTCAGGCTCTGATTCCTGTTCCGGTTCTTCCGCTTCTGATTTCAGCTCCGGTTCTGTTTCCTGTTCCAGTATCGGTTCCGGTTCTGCTTCGGTTCCCACTTCCGGTGTTGGCTCCGGTTCCGGATTATCAACTGCAAGCGTTTCCTGTTCTGGCGTGACAGACTTTTCTTTGGTTGCCTGTACTGGAGTGTCAATGAGAACGGTCTCAAAACTGTTGAAGGGCTTGTTTATGAAAGCCTTCAGTTCAGGCTCGGGAGTAAAAGAAATTTTCTGATGTCCGTGAATTACAATCCTTTCTCCCGTATTGACATTGACGCTTTCCCTGTCACTTATCAGTATTTGTTTGAATGCACCGAACCCTTTAATACGAACCTGCTCACCGGCAGAGACCTCTTCTGTTATTGTCTCAAAAAAAGATTTGACAAAAGCTGTGGAGACGCCTTTCCCAAGACCGGATACCTCACAGAAAAGTTCTGTAAGCTGAGATAGATTGATTTTGTTATCCATAGCTTAATTGATCTTATCTTTCAGCAAAGCGCTGGGTTTATAATTCAGTGTAAGTTTTGGCGGTATCAGCATACGTTGTCCGTTACTGGGATTTACCGACACCCTTTCTTTCTTCTTCCTGACCTCAAGAATACCGAATCCGGATATACTTACTGAATCACCTTCAGACCATGTCTTTTTCATGACAGAAAGTAAAATTCCAACCTGTCTGTCGGCCTCTTCGACAGTGAGCCCGCATTTGCCGGACAATGCTGTGAGAAATTCCTTGTGGTTCATTTGCTTGAATATTAAATCAGTCAACGGTTCCGTATAAATCAAAAGCCTCCGCACTGTCTATCCTGACATTGTAGAAATGTCCACGGACAAGTCGTCGGCCTGCTGCCGGTATCAGGACTTCCGGGTCAACTTCCGGTGAGTCAAACTCTGTCCTTCCCACATAATACTCGCCTTCCTTCCGGTCTATGATTGTCTTGAATGTCTTTCCTGTTTTCTCCTGGGCAATCTGATATGAGATGTCCTGTTGGAGCCTCATAAGCATTGACAGGCGTGCCTGCTTGACATCTTCAGGAACATCGTCTGTCAGATGCATCGCAGACCAGGTGCCGTCAACCTCACAGTATGCGAATGCCCCCATTCTCTCAAAACGTCCGGTACGTACGAAGTCCATCAACTGCTCAAAGTCATCTTCCGTCTCACCTGGGAATCCGACCATAAGCGTTGTCCTGATGTGTATTCCCGGTACTTCCGAACGGAAAGCATCAATCAGGTCGTAAGTCTGTGCGGCAGTGATATTACGTCTCATCCGTTTTAATACAGGATCGCTGATATGCTGCAACGCAATATCGATATATCTGCATACATTATCCCTTTCTCTGATAACTCTCAGCAAGTCCATTGGAAAACTGTCAGGATAGGCATAGTGCAGTCTTATCCATTCAATTCCCTTAATGTCAGACAGCCGCTCGACCAACTCGGCAATCATTGGTCTGTGATAGCTGTCACGGCCATAGAAGGTCAAATCCTGGGCTATAAGCTGAATCTCTTTGACACCTTTTCCTGCAAGCAGTTCCGCTTCTGATAATATACTGTCAATGCTCCGCGACTTGTATGGACCTGTCATAATCGGTATCGCACAGTATGCGCATCCACGGCTGCATCCCTCGGCAATTTTCAGATATGCATAATGCGGCGGAGTCGTGATATGACGATCCAGTTCCAGCTCTGGGTGCCATACAGCCTTGATGTCTGTAAGAATACGGTTCCAGTCAAATTTTCCGTAGAATCCGTCGATTTCCGGTATCTCTGCCATCAGCTCCTTGCGGTATTTCTCAGACAGACATCCCATAACATATAGCCTGCCTATGTTCCCTCTCTTTTTAAGCTCACAGCATTCCAGAATCATATTTATTGATTCCTGCTGCGCGTCACCGATGAATCCGCAAGTATTGATAACTACGATTTCTCCTGCCGGAACAGACGGGTCATTGCGTACTTTCAAGCCGACAGCCTCGAACTGACGCATCAGTTTCTCGGAATCGACAAGATTCTTTGAGCACCCCATCGTGATTACGTCAACAAAACCCTTTCTCATCTTGTCTCAATCATTTCCAAACAGAGAGTCAACGAATTCTGTGCGTGAGAACACCTGCAGGTCATCGGCCTTCTCGCCAAGTCCTACATATCTGACAGGAATGTGGAACTGGTCCGAGATACCTATCACGACACCTCCTTTGGCTGTCCCGTCAAGCTTGGTTATGGCCAATGATGTAACTTCCGTTGCCAATGTGAATTGCTTTGCCTGTTCAAACGCATTCTGTCCTGTGGAACCGTCAAGAACGAGCATCACCTCGTCAGGTGCACCTGGAACGACCTTGCCCATGACGTTCTTTATCTTGGACAGTTCATTCATCAGACCGACTTTATTATGAAGCCTGCCCGCTGTGTCAATCAGTACGACATCGGCATTGGTGGCTATAGCTGAACTTACGGTATCGTATGCTACCGATGCCGGATCAGAGCCCATTTTCTGATGAATGACAGGAACATCAACCTTCCTGCCCCATTCCAGAAGCTGCTCGACCGCAGCGGCACGGAATGTATCTGCGGCTCCGAGAACAACCTTATAACCCTTCTGCTTGAAATGGTATGCAAGTTTGCCTATTGTCGTAGTCTTGCCGACACCGTTTACTCCCACTACAAGTATGACGTATGGTCTGCGTCCGTCAGGTATGGAGAAATCTGTCTGATTCTCATTGTTGTTCTCAAGCAGCAGTTTTGATATCTCGTCACGCAGGATTGTATTCAATTCTTCTGCATTGAGGTATTTGTCGTGCTCTACACGCTCTTCTATCCTTTTGATTATTTTCAATGTGGTCTCTACACCTACATCTGATGTAATCAGAACCTCCTCAAGATTGTCCAGTACTTCATCATCGACTTTTGATTTGCCGAACGTTGCTCTGGATAATTTCTGGAAAACACTTTCCTTGGTCTTTGCCAAACCTTGGTCAAGGACCTGCTTTTTGTCTCGTGAGAAAATAGAGAGTATACCCATAATTGTTGCGAAGTTAACAAATTCCAAAATACAAAACAAAGGAACGGCCGGATTAGACTCCGACCGTTCCATCAACACCTTATCTTTTACCGCTGAATTACTTGAGAGCGTCCTTTAGGTTCTCTTCAGCAACAATCTGCTCAGTGAAAATGTATGCACCAGTCTTAGGTGATTTCTCCATCTTGATGACCTTGGCCATCTGTACCTTACCCGTACGAAGGGTAGCAACAACCTTTTTTGCCATAGTTTACGGATTTACTTTATTTCGCGATGAACAGTAACCCTCTTCAGAATCGGGTTGTATTTCTTAAGCTCAAGTCTCTCAGGAGTGTTCTTCCTGTTCTTGGTAGTAATATAGCGCGATGTGCCCGGCATACCGCTATCCTTGTGCTCAGTGCATTCGAGAATGACCTGAACCCTATTTCCTTTCACTTTCTTTGACATAGTACTGTACTCCTTGGATTTAAGCGATTATTTTAATGTCCTTCCAGTCACAATAGCCATTTTCAACAGCCTCCTTGAGAGCGGCATCAAGGCCTTTCTTGTTTATAATCCTCAGGCCGGCTGCACTGAGGCGAAGGCTAATCCAACAGTCTTCCTCTACATAATAGAACTTCTTGGTAAAAAGGTTGACCTCGAAAGTTCTCTTGGTTCTCTTTTTTGAATGGGAAACATTGTTGCCAACCATTGCCTTCTTACCGGTAATCTGACAAATTCTCGACATTTTATCTTAATTTTTTGTTCGTTTTTACTATAATCCCGAAAACAGGGTGCAAAATAACACCATTATTTGCTCATTTCCAAACAAAACTGAATATTTTTTGCCCGAAATGATTCAAAACAGGTTCTCATATAACCGTATTTGAAAATATGGGGACGTCAATATTGCAGAAATCTCCATCTATGTATTTGTAATATCCGGTTATTCCAATCATTGCGGCATTGTCTGTCGTATATGAGAATCTTGGAATGAATACTTTCCAATGATATCTGGCTGCATGGTCAAGAAACGCCTCACGCAGACCGGTATTTGCCGATACGCCTCCGGCCACCGCCACCTGACGGATTCCGGTATCCTTGACGGCCATTCTCAGCTTCTTCATCAGAATATCGACTATCGTGCGCTCCAGACTGGCGGCAAGGTCTTCCTTGTGATGCTCCACAAAATCCGGATCCTCTGCGACCCAGTCCCTGAGATGATACAGGAACGATGTCTTCAATCCGCTGAAACTGTAGTTGTATCCGGCGATGTCCGGCTTGCTGAATGTGTATGCCTTGGGATTTCCCTGACGTGCGAGCCTGTCTATTATCGGCCCTCCCGGATAACCGAATCCCATAACTTTGGAGCATTTGTCTATGGCCTCGCCTGCCGCATCGTCGATGGTCTGTCCCAGTATCGTCATCTTATTGTAGGAATCGACCCTGACAATCTGGGAGTTGCCCCCGGATACCAGCAGACACAGGAATGGGAACTCCGGAGTGTCCGGATCCTCGCCTGGCTGCTTTATGAAATGCGCCATTATGTGTCCCTGCAGGTGATTGACCTCTATCATAGGTATATTGAGACCTCTCGCAAATCCTTTTGCGAACGAAACACCGACCAGAAGCGACCCCATCAGACCGGGACCTCTGGTGAATGCCACGGCGGACAACTGCTCCTTTGTGACACCAGCTCTTTTCAACGCTGTGTCAACAACCGGCACTATGTTCTGCTGGTGAGCTCTCGATGCAAGTTCCGGCACTACCCCACCATATTCTTCGTGTACCTTCTGGCTGGCGGTCACGTTTGACAGAAGTTCTCCGTCGCGCAATACAGCAGCTGAAGTATCGTCACAGGACGACTCGATTCCCAAGATATAGACGTTATCCATCGTGAAAACCACCTTTTATCCAAATCGGCGCAAAGTTACGATATTCTTTTTCTAATTTCGCGCAGGAATATCAAATCGGTGGAAAAATGATTTGGAACAGGGAAATTGAATGTATGCCGCGTGAGAAGATGCGGGTGCTGCAGGGAGAGAAACTGAAACGTATTGTTGCGCATGCCTATAATAATTCACTGTTCTACAGAAGAAAGTTTGATGAATACGGAATAAGGCCGGAGGATATAAGTTCCATAGACGATATAGTAAAGCTGCCGTTTACGGTAAAGCACGATTTGCGCGATAATTATCCGTTCGGTATGATGGCTGTGCCGATGTCGGACATCATACGCATACACGCCTCATCCGGTACTACGGGGAAGCCGATTGTTGTAGGATATACGGAAAAAGATTTGGAGAACTGGTCAGAGGCCGTTGCACGTTGCCTGACATCATTCGGACTGGATTCATCTGACCTTATACAGATAGCATACGGCTACGGGCTGTTTACAGGCGGTCTTGGGTTGCATTACGGTGTTCAGAGAATTGGGGCGACGGTAATTCCCGCAGGTACGGGGAACACGGTCAAGCAGCTGCAGATGATGTCTGATTTCAGTACATCGGCTTTGGCCTGTACTCCGTCGTATGCGATGTATATGGCTGAGAAGATGAATAAATACGACATTCCCGTTGATTCACTCTCGTTACGGATAGGAATATTCGGAGCGGAGCCATGGACAGAGAATATGCGCCGTGAGATACAGGATAAACTGCACATCAAGGCGTACGACATCTACGGACTGACGGAAATCAGCGGACCTGGAGTAGGCGGAGAATGCGAGTGCCAGAACGGCATTCACATATCGGAGGACCTGTTTTATCCGGAGATTGTCGATCCTGTCACATTGGAGTCTGTTGGACCGGGACAGCGTGGAGAACTGGTATTCACCACACTTGACAAATGGGGAATGCCGATGATAAGGTATCGTACACGCGATTTGACCACACTCAATTATGAAACCTGCGAATGTGGCCGTACGACTGTACGTATGGGCAAAATTCTCGGTAGAAGCGATGATATGCTTATTGTGAGGGGCGTAAACGTGTTCCCGTCGCAGGTTGAGTCAATATTGCTGGAATTCCCTGAATATGAGCCGTATTTCCTTATTGAGGTGGATAGGATCAACAATACCGACACGTTCCAGATTCAGGTTGAGGTGAAACCGGAATTCTATACAGACAAAATCAACCAGCTTGTACGTATCAAGGAACGCTTGACCTCACGCATACAGAATGTCATTGGCATCCAGCCTGAAATAAAGATTGTACAGCCAAATACCATTGAACGTTCGACAGGCAAATCAAAACGTGCCATAGATCACCGTAAGTTTGAATAAAAAAACTTTCCAGTTATGCTTATCAGACAAATATCAGTTTTTTTGGAGAACCGTAACGGTCAGTTTGCCGGGATAGCCAGACTGCTCGGCGAGAATAACATCAATCTCAGATGCTTTACTGTTTCCGAGAGTAATGATTTCGGACTGGCCAGAATACTTGTTGATAATGATGACATAGACAGGACCTATAACCTGCTGAAGTCAAAGTCGTACGGTGTCAGCATCAACAATGTCGTGTATCTCGAAAGCGGCAATGTTCCCGGGTCGATGGTCAAGGCTATGGACAAGCTGTCAGAGGCAGGCATCGCAATTGAGTATATGTATGCATACGCAGAGTCTGAGAGCAGTATATCGCATATTATAATACGTGCCGCCGACAATGAGGAACTGGCAGATCAGCTTATATCCGGGATTTAAGCAATGAATCCCGGAAGTTCTTTCCTATCGGTATGACCGTTCCTGAAACAATCATGTCATCGCCGGTTATGGCGAATATCCGGTTCCTGTTTACGATGTAGGATCTGTGTGTCTGGACAAACATTGATTCAGGAAGCATAGAAAGTGTCTTCTTCAGGGTAAGAGATACAATTTCCTTGTCCGCTACAGAATGGATTATTATATGTTTTTCCATGCTCTGGATGAAAATGATGTCATTCAGAAATATCTTCTTTACCGTACCGTCGGATGCCTTCAAATATATGTGCGACCTGCTTTCACATGACGTATAAATATCTGACGCGCTGTAAGATATGATATTTTTGAGTCTCTCCTTCAATAAGGAATAGTATAGGAACATGGTTGGAACGGCTGTCAGATTGACTCTTATTATTCTTGCGCTGTCAGATTTACATCGTAGTAGCGTACCGGTCAAAAATATACCGATAGTATTGACAATCAGCAGAATAAACGCTGCAAAGACAGCATATTCCCTGAATGCAAGCCCCGGTGATGCTGCGGAATCCCATTCGATGTTCTTGCCGGCCCAATAGCGCAATGCAACATCCATACATGCTATGGTCAGAAAGATGGAGGCAAATATGATAATAGAGACTCCGTATCCTGTCTGACTGTATAAATCATCGGATAGCAGTACATACAATGTATTAAATGCTGACAGAAGGAAAGGGATAAACAAGTACTTTAACGGCAATTTCATAAAACGCTTGAAATCAGTTGTTTGAATCACACTATCCTTTCTGTGGCCACTTTCTTTATATGTGTGAATCCGTGTATGATACCGGCAGGTGACTCATCAGTATCACATCCTCCCCTCAAGGGAGAATCCAGTCTGGAACGGACGGAACTCAAGTTTTGCATGCGAAACTTGAGTTGATTATTACGAATTTGCGGAAAGAGTGGGATTCAAACCCACGGTACGGCTAGGCCGTACGCCGGATTTCGAGTCCGGTCCATTCGATCACTCTGGCATCTTTCCGCTACAAAGGTAGTGCTTTTTGCGTATGTCTGCAATAATGCGTGAAACTTTTTAATTGATGTCGGCATCATTCAAGACAGGAAATTTCGAACGGAAATGCACCAGACGTTCCATATCAAGCGCTCCTGTGATGATTTGCGATTTGCTGTCCTCTGCCTTGACGACAGCCTCGCCATAGGGACTGATCAACGCTGTATGGCCCTCATATACACCGAATTCATCCTGTCCTACTATATTGACTCCGGCCACGTACGCCTGGTTCTCTATGGCACGGGCACGCAACAGGATATCCCACGACAGCTGACGCTTTACCGGCCAGTTGGCCACATAAATTGCAATATCGTAATCATCGCGGTTACGGCTGAAAATTGGAAAACGCAGATCGTAGCATACCTGTGGAAGTATCCTTACGCCACGGAACTCTATTATGCGCCTTTCTGAACCGGGTGTGATGAAACGGTTTTCTCCTGCGTAGGAGAACAGATGACGTTTGTCGTATGTCTGTACAGTCCCGTCCGGCCGGACGAAGCAGAACCTGTTGTAGAATCTGCCGTCCCAGCATATCAGGACACTGCCGGCGACTGCCGCATCCAGCTGATTGGACATTTTCTTCATCCAGCAGACTATCTGTCCGTCCATATCCTGTGCAAGCTCCATATTGCCAATGCACTGACCGGTTGCGAACATTTCAGGAAGAATGTATATGCCAGCACCTGTACCTTGTCCTATAAGTCTTTCAACTTCCATCAATGTACTGTCAATGCCGGACATGCCGGCCTTGCATTGTACGAGTGATATCTTCATACGTCTGTTTACAGGAATATTGTCAGTCCATAGGATATACCACGCCCCACTCTTTACGGAGTTCATCCATCTGTTTCATTACATCAAGCGTTTCCTGATGCGGCATATAGGGTGATTCCAGCCATCCTTTTCCAATGGCGTCGAATGATGCGGTTACCTGATATTCATACCCTGTAATCTGTTTTTCAGGAGCTTTGTAAACCTCTACAGGCTTATAATCCCTATAGACGGTGGCACACTCAGGACAATTGATATTATTTACTATTATATATCCTTCCGTGCCACATATCTGGCCGATACGGCCGCACAGCCCCATAGTGCTTGCCTGCAGATTGGCCATACGGCCGTCTGCATATTCAAGGGATATGGCATCGTACATATCCATGCCGGTATTGCTCTTTATGCAGGCCGATGTAGTTCTGGCTATGTCAGTCCCGAAATACATCCTGCAGAAGTTCAGGCTATACACTCCCAAATCCAGCAATGCTCCACCGCACAGTTCAGGTTTCAGTATGCGTTCCTTGAATTCCATATAATAGCAGAGACTGGCATTCAGAAGCCGGGGCTCTCCTATTGCACCGTTGTCTATCAGTTCCTTGATTTTCAGAGAAAGGGGCATATATCTTGTCCATATAGCCTCTGTTATGAACACGCCTTTTTTATGCGCAAGATCAAGAAGTGCATCAGCCTGTCTGGCATTAGCCGTGAAAGCCTTCTCGCACAGGACCGGTTTTCCGGCTTCAATAGCCATTGACGAGTTGTCAAAATGGTGTGAGTGCGGAGTTGCTATATACACCAGATCCACATCAGGGTCATCAACGAGCTCTTTATATGAGCCGTAAGCCTTTTTGAATCCCCAATGCCCTGCAAAACTGCGTGCCTTTTCCAAATTACGTGACGCAACTGCATATTTCATGTCCGGATTGAGACCTGTAAGCGTCTCAGCCATTTTGTCGGCAATCCATCCGGTGCCTATTATTCCAACATTTCCCATTTGTCAAAAAATATAAGTTTTCTATACTACATTGTCACCATACGGGTCTCAACACTTGTGTCAAATCTGTTCCCGGTACATACAGACGGGCATCTATGCCCAATTCTGCGGCAGCCTTGACATTTTTCGGCGAATCATCCACAAATACAGCCTGCGATGGCTTTATATCAATTTTGTCAAAGACCATGCGGAAAAACCCGGCACTTGGCTTGCATACATGCATCTGATATGAGCAGAACAGATGTCTGAAGGTCTTTTCCAACGGAATGTCCGCATCGGCGAATAATCGGGAGCAATAGTCCAATGCAATAGGATTGTTGTTGCTGAGCATATACATATCGCAACATTCCGACAGACGTTTCAGCAGTCCGGCTTTCTCCGTGTCTATACCGACAAGAAGAGATTCTATACATTCTTTTATAATGCCCGGCGTAGTACCCGGACGTGAACGGCTTATACATTCTGCGTACAGTTCATCGTCGCTGATAAGTCCCTCTTCGTAGCGGGCGAAGAAGCCCTGCGGATGGCAGGTGTCAATGAAATCCCGTACAGTCATGAAACCGGCCTGTGTGTAGAATGTGTCTATACATTTTGGCATGTCCAGATCAACAATCACACCCCCCATATCCAACATTATGGCACGTACATCACTATTGTCTCCTAAAACCATAATTCTGTCAAAACAGTTTCCAAATCATACTCCACTGCAAACATACACATAAAAGTTGTCATTCTGAATGTCATTTTCATAATAGTTCATAATAGTTTCTTACGGCCTGTTCGCTTTTATTTGCTAACTTTGCAACCGTAATTATAAATCAACAAACGGTATGAAAAAATCTTTTTTGACACTTTGCGCTGTTTTGGCGTGTGTGATGGGTTTTGTTGCTTGCAGCAGTAATGATGATGAAGAGAAAAAGGTATCTATTGTAGGCGGCTGGCAGGTAGAGTCAGCAACTGCAACTGCGCAGATAATGCCAACACCTATTCCTCTCACGGATATGGTAAAGGAATATGCCAGTGTGATTGTATTCAATGAGAACGGTACAATGCTGCCTGCAGAGATGTTTGAGAAATACACACTTGAGAACAATACCCTTACAATCGGGCTGACGCAGGCAATAAGTACTCTTATCGGAATGGACAAGCTGACTTGCAATGTAGCTGAATTGACAGAGAAAACACTTTCAGTAAAGGCAGACAACATATCTATTGAAGTGATTCCCGGTACGCCAATGACAGTAAGCATTACAATGAACTTCACAAGAGTTCCCGAAAACGCCGCCAGATGACAACTATCAGGACTCCCGGTGAGACCTGAATGAACAATAGAAAAAAGCAATCCCGTCTTGATGACGCATCGTCAGGACGGGATTGCTTTTTGTATGACTGTCTCAGAGTCTGGAATTGGTATCGCTGACGGCGGCAATCAGAGCATCAATATTCTCCTTCTTCGCACCCATAGGCAGTCCGCCGCCTGTACTCAGCATCAGACCGTGATGTGAACCGTTGGCTGCAATGTAATTGCTGACAACCTGCTTTGTGGTATCATATACCTCCTGCGGGTTATTGCCTGTCAGGAGCATAGGCGGTACATTCCCCATCAGCACAACCTTACCGCCTGCCAGGCTGCGTGATTCTGCAATATCCTGTATGTGCGTAAAGTTGAATACGTCAACTCCCATTTCCTCAAGGTGAGGATAGCAGGAATTGGATGTAAAGTCATTGTGGAAATAATGATGTACCTCAGGAAATGCCGAGAAAATCTCCTTCATATACGGCATACAGAGTGTCGTGAAGTCATCAGGGCTGAAGTAGCCGCAGACATCATCAAGCACCATTATAGCCTTGGCCGTCTTTACGTTCTCCAGCTGGGCCTCAAGCCACAGTTTTACGCATTCGGTAGTTTTGCGCAGCAATGAGTCGGCAGCCTCAGGGTTAATCATCATAAACATCAGCAGCTGTGTCACTGTGAAGATGTGCGAAGCCACCGTAAACGGGCCACGCGCACATACCATATAGACCTGTTCCCCTTCCGCCTCCATCATAGGCTGATACAGACGCTGCTGATTCAGCATAAACGGCATCATCCCGTCACGTTTGGGATCCGGCAGGCTCAGGTTCCTGAATATTGACTCAGCATTATCCAGATCCTCAGTCAGCGGATGCAGATGTGGCAGATTGTCGTCAAAGAAGCACATCGGACATCCGAATCCGCTCGGCTCTGCCGTCATTCCATACTCAACCCACCAGCCCGGTATGAATACGGCCTCCGGAAAATCCTTGATTATTTTAAGATTGTCTTTGACAAACACATCGTTACGTGCATAATAATCAATAAACGTGTGGCCGCAATAACCCGGAATCCACGGACTGTCAGCAATAAATACTACAGGAATCTTACTGTTTTTATGATTGATGGTTTCCTCCATCAGCTTAATCTGGTCAGCATTCATATCTATATCGGTTTTTGGTTTTACAATTCATATCCGGCGGCTTTGAAGAAAGCCTCAATGTTACATACCGGTGACATCGGTGGTACGTCGCATCCTGTTGACAGCACAAAATTATCATGTCCTTCCGCTATTTCCAACAGTTCGGAAACCTTCGCGGAAACCAGTTCCGGCGTACCCATCTTCATGACACCTACAGGATCGACATTACCCATCACAACTATGTCTGACGGCACTTGCCTGATTACTTCCGCCATATCAATGCTGTTGCCGAAATGAAGTGCTGCGGCTCCGGATGCTGCCATCGCGTCTGTACATTGTCCCGAATTGCCGCAATTATGGAGAATCACGGCAAAAGAGTCATCCTGCACGTCATCGACTATACGTCTGACATATTCCGTTGAGTATGCCAGACAGTCATCATTTGACAACAATCCTGCTGCAGGCTCAGCCATCACTACCCCTGCCGACCCGGCATCTTTGATTGCACGGACATATCCGCACAGGAATTCAGTGCATTTGTCCAATAGCTTTCGGGCAGTACCCGGCTCAATATACATAGCCATCATAAGCTCCGTCATATCATACAGACGGCCGGCAAGACTGAAAGGACCTATACAGCCACCGAACAGTGGCTGGGCAAGGGCTTCTGCCGCTAATCTGTTTGCTTTCAGATATTCCGGAACACGCGCCGTATCGAGCGATGGTATCTGCAACCTGCCAACATCATCGGCCGACTGCAGCAGACGGCCGGATACGGTAGGCACCTCACCCTGCTCAAACACCACACTTGCGCCAAAGGCCTCTGCCTCCACCGACAAATCCATTATTGTAGTTGATGCCACAGAATATGGAAAACGTCTGTACAATGCCATAACAGCATCACAGTGCGTCTGCCCGTCTGTGACGGCATCAATCACATGCCGTCCTATCAGTTCAATGCCGGGATGTGTCATAATCGGCAAGACGGGCACTCCCGACCTGTGCAGCAACTCTGCTATCGCTTTATTCATCAGTATCACTTTATGAGTCCGTACTCAGGAAGTGCATCCGGTGCCGGTGTCTCGTAATTGGATATACGGAGACGGAACTTGCGGAGATCATCGTACGAATGCTGCACGGGTGAGCAGTCCGATGGCAGTTCCATACCTGAAAACTGTTGGAAATAGCCTATGCAGGCATCCCTCCACCACAATGCATCTTTTGCCTGACGTATCAGTTTGTCGTTTATCTGATTCCAGCGCCAGTCATCAACGTATTTGCGTACCGATGCCCAAGTGTCAATATAAGCTGCGGCCGCGTTGATTCCATGCTGATATGTATGACACAGCGCATTCCAGAGTGTTTCGCCGTTTTTCATCGTATAATCCCACGGCAGATGGTGAAACCAGAGAATCAATTCCTCCGGACAGGTCTCTACGTTGTCATACAGCGATTTGAGAGGCTCGTGATACTGTGCCACAGCACCACTTCCATTCATTGTGCGGTCAAATCCTATGCCATCGGCCGCAGCTTTGTGATAGAATGTCGGAGACCAGTCGCGCCGCATGGACTGTTCCCATGGGCCGGGACCGTAATGGCCCGCACCGGCAAAGATATGATGCAGTCCGAGCGGCATCTCATAATGTACAGTATTCTCACGTGACGCAAGCATCAGTTCCGTAATCGGCCTGACGAACTTGGAATTGTCAGTGAATGTCTGCTTCAGCCATTCATCGGCAATCTGTTCGGATGTGAGTTCAGGATTCCAGGCCATACGGCCGAAAGCATACCAGTTGGCCTGTGCAAAATGATGTCCGCACCAGTTGACACTGTCTCCTATATTGGCTACACCGGCAATTGCAGACATACCATATTTCAGAACTTTTCCTTCTGTAACCTTGGCTACTGTAGAGCCCTCACCTCTCATATATGTATCGCTGTCCAGACATTCTTTCCACATAGGATGCAGATAAACCAGATGATTGGAGTGTCCGAGATATTCCTGTGTGACCTGTACTTCAACCATCATCTTGGTTTTTTCCATCTGGCCGAACAACGGGCTGAACGGCTCGCGCGGTTGGAAATCTATAGGCCCGTTCTTTATCTGGATAATCACGTTACTGTGGAACTGGCCGTCAAGAGGCATGAATTCATCCACAGCCTGCATGGCGCGGTCTTCGGCTGTCGCGGCATATACAAATGCACGCCACATTACGATACCGCCGTAAGGTTTCAATGCATCGGCAATCATATTTGCACCGTCAGCGTGTGTACGTCCGTAATCCTGAGGACCTGACTGTCCTTCGGAATTGGCCTTGACCAGGAAACCTCCGAAATCAGGTATGATTGAATAAATCTCTGCTACCTTGTCATTCCAGAACCGGATAACGTCCGCATCCAGAGGGTCGGAAGTACCCAATCCGGCCAGATGCTTCGGAGCGGCAAAGTTCAGTGAGAGATATACCTTGATTCCGTATGGACGGAAAATATCAGCCAGTACCCTGACCTTTTCCAGATACTCCGGTGTCAGCATACAGGGATCGGCATTGACATTATTCAGAACTGTGGCATTTATGCCGACAGAAGCATTTGCACGGGCGTATTCCTCATATTCTGGACGAACCCTGTCTGGCAGTTCCTCCCATTTCCACAATGACTGTCCGGCAAACCCGCGCTCGACTGTCAGGTTGGGATTGTCCCAATGGTTCAGGATACGTACGTCAAATGCCGGTATTTCAGTCACTTGACCATCAGACATGATGCCATCCGTCTCTTGACGGCGCAACAGGTCATAGACACCATACAGGACACCGGTTTCCGTATTGGAATAAATGTGGATATCGTTTTTGGAGAACTCTATCCGATATCCTTCATTTCCAAGTTCAGGTTCAGCATCATTCAGCAGGAGACAGGAAACTGTCTGCTTCCCTTTCCAGTAATTATGAATCTCATTGTCAGCTATTGACATTGTAGATTTATCCTCGGACAAAATCTGTGCCTTTCCTTCCGACAAGGAATGGAACCAGAGATTATGTCCGTTCACGTCACAGAGTTGTCCTGTTTTGCCGCATGATGATATCATACCGGCAATTGCCACGATGAAAGTAAGTTCGCTAATTCTCATATTGGTGATATTCAGTAATTTATGCAATTATCATATCCGGAGTACGCTGCGCTTCCGTAAGTTTGCCTATACGTTCCTGTACAGATCTGACATTGGACAGACGTGTACGGATAACCGTCTTGCAGTCAAACAGTCTGCCGGGCTGACTGTCGTGTCCGAACTGACCATAATCCTGTGATGCAATATTCAATCCCATATCCTTGACTATGCGCATAATATCGTTCATCACCGGATATGAGAACAACACTGTAATGTCTTTCTCAACGAAGCGCTCCACAATTTCAGATGCTTGTATAACGTCCGCAGCCGCCCTGCGGTATGCCTCAATCAATCCGCTTGTACCCAGCTTCACACCACCGAAATAGCGCACTACAGCTATCAGTATATCAGTCAGATTGTTACTGTTAATCTGCCCTATTATCGGCTTGCCGGCAGTTCCTGACGGCTCTCCATTGTCATTTGCTCTCCATTCCTGACGTTCTGCCCCCAGCATATACGCATAGCACACATGACGCGCATCGTAATATTCCTTCTGTATGGCTGCAATATGCTCTTTTACCTCATCGGCACTACTTACAGGAAAAGCGAACGATATGAAACGGCTGCGCTGCTCCGTGAACTGGGACTCCACTTTCCCTTCAATTGTACGATAAGTGTCGATAACAACTTCCATGTCACTGTCAGGACGTGTACCCCGAAAACTAATCCAGAGAGTGAATAATCAGTCCCGAACGTAACTTAGGCTCAAACCACGTGGTCTTCGGTGGCATTATGTTACCGCTGTCAGCAATATCCATAAGTTGCTTCATTGACACCGGATAGAGTGCAAGCGCAGTCTTCATCTCACCGCTGTCCACCCTGCGCTTCAGTTCGCCAAGTCCGCGTATTCCCCCTACAAAATCTATCCTGCTGTCTCTTCGCAAGTCCTTGATACCTAATATCCTGTCTAAAATCAGATTTGATGATATTGTAACATCCAGTACACCAATGGGATCACTGTCATTGTATGTGCCTGGCTTGGCGGTAAGCTTGTACCACTCTCCTTCCAGATAAAGTGAGAAAGTATGAAGTTCTGACGGCTTGAAAATGTCATTTCCTTTCTTCTCGACAACAAATTTCTCATCCAGAGCATTGAGGAACTCGGTCGGAGTCAGACCGTTCAAGTCCTTGATTACACGGTTGTAGTCAATGATGGTCAACTGACTGGCCGGGAAACATACAGCCATAAAGTAATTGTATTCTTCCCTGCCTGTATGATTGGGATTCAGTCGTGCTTTCTCTGCACCAACCAGTGCCGCAGCTGCTGAACGGTGGTGACCATCGGCAATATACAACGACGGAATCGCAGCAAACCGTTCCGTAATGCTCCTTATATCCTCGTCCTTGTCAATTATCCATAGCCTATGACGGAAACCGTCACCAGAAGCCACGTAGTCATATTCCGGTTTTGACACAATGTATCGTGACACGATGGCATCAAGAACAGAATCGTCCGGATATGCGAAGAATACAGGCTCTATGTTTGCATTGTTCACGCGTACATGCTTCATCCTGTCCTCTTCCTTGTCGGCACGGGTCAGTTCGTGTTTCTTAATGTTACCTGTCAGATAATCATTGACATACGCCCCTACGACCAAACCATATTGTGTCTTGTCGTTCATAGTTTGGGCGTAGATATAATACTGCTCCTTCCCATCCTGGACCAGCCACCCGTTCTTTCTGAACTTTGCGAAATTTTCAGCGGCCTTTGCATAAACTCTGGAATCTGTTTCAGCAGTACCTACAGGAAAATCTATCTCCGGCTTAATTATATGGTACAACGACATCTCATTATCGCCTGCCTCTGCGCGTGCCTCTTCTGAATCAAGCACATCGTACGGACGACTTTGAACTTTTTCTACGAGCTCTTTTGGTGGGCGTATGCCCCTGAATGGTTTTACTGTTGCCATATTATATACTTTTATACAAAAAACCTCCGTTTCTCCATTATACAATCGGAAGCGGAGGTTTTCAAAGTTATATAAAAAACTCAGAATCTGTTTTGAAATGTTCCAATTAATCTTTTATAAAGTCTATCCAGCTGAAAAACAGATTCTTATCTGTTCACCATAAATTTTGTACAACCGTCATTAATAAAGCCTACAATCTGATTTGCTGCAGCCAAACCGGCGTTAATATTGGCCTCGGATGTCTGAGCACCCATTTTCTTGGGGGTCGAGAAGAATCTGTCAGCGAACAGTTCCGCAAACTTCCCATTTGCAGCCGGTTGGATATCAGTGACAAATTTGAGGTCATCCCTTTTCTGCATCAGAGTAATCAGTTCCACTTCATTGATTATCTCCTTTCTGGCAGAATTGACCAATACCGAATTCTTAGGCATCAGACTTACCAGTTTCTTTCCAATAGAGTTCTTTGTCTCATCAGTAGCCGGAAGATGAAGAGATATGACCTGACAAGTGCGGTACATATCTTCCACATTGTCAACGGCATGTACTCCTGCGGCCTCAATCACGTCCTTAGGGCAATATGCATCGTAGGCATATACATCCATCCCGAACCCCTTGGCAATACGTGCCACATTGCGTCCGACATTGCCAAATGCGTGTATGCCAATCTTTTTACCAAGCAGCTCACTTCCGGATGTGCCGTTATAAAAGTTGCGTACAGCATATACCAGCATACCGAATACCAACTCTGCCACAGCATTTGCATTCTGTCCGGGAGTGTTCATTACGCATACTCCGTGAGCGGTTGCAGATGCAAGATCCACATTGTCATATCCAGCACCGGCACGTACTACGATTTTCAGTTTCTTTGCAGCATCAAACACTTCATTATCAATCACATCGCTGCGGATAATCATAGCATCTGCATCAGCTGCAGCTTCAAGAAGAGCCGATTTTTCAGTATATTTCTCCAAAAGTGCCAATTCAAATCCGGCCTTCTCTATAATGTCACGGATTCCGTCAACAGCAACTTTTGCAAAAGGCTTTGACGTAGCAACTAAGACTTTCATATTAATCTGATAATTAATGTTTTGACTCGTATTCCCTCATGCAGTCTATAAGTGCCTGTACGCTTTCTTCCGGCAGAGCATTATAGCACGATGCGCGGAAACCGCCTACTGAACGGTGTCCTTTAATACCGACCATACCCTTACCCTGTGCGAACTTGAGGAAATCTTCCTCCAGTTCCTTGTACTCTTCGTTCATTACCCAACAGATGTTCATGTACGAGCGGTCCTCCCCAACGGCAGTACCAACAAACAGCTTATTACGGTCAATCTCACTGTAGAGCATATCTGCACGAACCTTTGCACGTTTTGCCATCTCCTCTACGCCACCCTGAGCCTTAAGCCAACGGAGAGATTCCATAGCAGCATAGATTGTAAATGTTGGAGGCGTGTTGAACATTGAACCGTTATCGATATGGGTCCGGTAGTCCAGCATAGTCGGAATATAACGCTCCACCTTGCCGAGTGCATCGTTCTTCACAATGACGAACGCCATGCCTGAAGGAGCCAGATTCTTCTGTGCACCGCCATAGATGCAGCTGTACTTGCTGACATCCACAGGACGTGAGAAAATGTCGGATGACATATCTGATATCAAAGGAACAGGGCTGTCCGGATCCTTGCGTATCTCAGTACCGTAAATGGTATTGTTGCTCGTGAAATGGAAATAATCCGCATCTGACGGAATCTCGAAATTCTTTGGAATATATGTGTAATTCTTATCCGCCGATGATGCGACCTCAATAACCTCGCCGAAAGCCTTTGCCTCCTTGATTGCCTTCTTTGCCCATACGCCAGTGTTCAGATATGCGGCTTTTCTGTTCAGGAAGTTAAAAGGAACGCGACAGAACTCCATACTTGCACCTCCTGCAAGAAACAGGACTGAATAGCCCTCCGGAACTGAAAGAATCTCCTTAATCAAAGCTGTAGCCTCATCTACTACCGGCTGAAACTCCTTTGAGCGATGGCTGATTGACAATATGGATATACCAGTACCAGCGAAATCGTTTACAGCCTGTGCTGACTTCTCAATTACCTCCTGTGGAAGGACGGCCGGACCTGCGCAAAAATTATGCTTCATTACAACAAGTTTTAGTTTTTGACGGTGCAAATGTACCCCCTATTTTTCATATTGCCCAATTAAAACAGCAAATTTCTATTCCTTGTTGAAAAATCGGTGCCAAGGATATGGATTGAAATCGGGACAGCTTCTAATTTTGTGGTATTGAAATGAATGAGGTATGGAAATGAATGAGGAATACACAAGGATTATCAGTCGTGAGACCGGCATTGAAGCCTGGCGCGTAAACAACGTACTCAAGCTGTTGGATGGAGGTGCCACAATACCTTTCATCAGCCGTTACCGCAAGGAGGCTACAGGTGGAATGGACGAGGTGCAGGTGTCTCAGATAAGCGATGCGCTGGAGCGTCTGCAAACAATAGACAAGCGTAAGGAAACCATACTGTCCTCCATTGGGAGTCAGGACAAGCTTACCCCGGAGTTACGCAAGCGTATTGAGAACTGCTGGAATGCAACCGAACTTGAAGACATATATGCTCCGTACAAGCCGAAGAGACGTACGCTGGCATCCGTCGCACGTGAGAAAGGGCTGGAGCCTCTGGCAGACTTTCTGATGAAGCAGAACCGTTACGTGCCGTTGCATCAGGAGGCTGCAAAATATATCAGCCCGGAAAAGGGCGTTGGGTCAGAAGAAGATGCATTGAACGGAGCAATGCACATCATAGCAGAGGATATATCTGTCGATGAGGGAGCACGCAACATAGTACGGGCCGCATTCCGTCGTGAGGCGAGAATATCAAGCCGCGTAATCAAAGGCAAGGAAAGCGATGCCCAGAAATACCGCGACTGGTTCGATTTCAGCGAACCCCTGTCGCGCTGTGCGTCG
The DNA here is from genome assembly GCA_024398595.1 of Bacteroidaceae bacterium. Classification (GTDB taxonomy): domain Bacteria; phylum Bacteroidota; class Bacteroidia; order Bacteroidales; family Bacteroidaceae; genus Colenecus. Next base: position 37,666 of record JAKSIX010000019.1, read on the forward strand.
CACCGTCTGCTGGCAATGCGGCGCGGTGAGGCAGAAGGATTCCTGCGCGTGTCAATAGACATCAACGATGAAAAAACCTCCGATGCACTCTCCCACCGTTTTGTAAAAGGCGGCTCGGAAGCATCTGATTACGTAGATGAGGCCGTGCGCGACTCATACAGCCGTCTGCTGCAGCCGTCCATTGAGAATGAGTTCGCCGCGCTGTCCAAGGAAAAAGCCGATGCGGAGGCGATACGCATATTCGCACGCAATCTGGAGCAGCTTCTGATGGCATCGCCTCTCGGTCAGAAAACGGTGCTCGGCATTGATCCGGGTTTCCGTACAGGCTGCAAGGTGGTCTGCCTGAACAGTGAGGGCGCCCTGCTCCATAATGAGACGATATTTCCGCATCCTCCTGTAAATCAGTCGCGCCAGGCAGCCGCAAAGATTCAGGCACTTGTAGAGCAATACCATATCGAAGCCATTGCGATTGGCAACGGCACTGCCGGACGTGAGACCGTGGAATTTGTAAACGGTCTGCATCTGCCACACTCAGTACAGGTATTTTCTGTCAACGAGGACGGTGCATCGGTGTATTCTGCCTCAAAGACAGCGCGCGAAGAGTTCCCGGAATACGATGTGACTGTCCGCGGTGCCGTATCGATAGGCCGCAGACTGATGGATCCGCTGGCTGAACTGGTGAAAATAGACCCTTCCTCAATAGGTGTAGGCCAATATCAGAAAGATGTGAGCCAGACCGACCTGAAACATTCACTCGACCAGACGGTAGTCAGCTGCGTAAACCGTGTGGGAGTGAACCTCAATACCGCCAGTATGCATCTGCTTACATACGTGAGCGGTCTCGGTCCGCAACTCGCGCAGAATATAGTCGATTACCGCAACGAGAACGGTGCCTTCAAATCGCGCAGGCAGTTGAAGGACGTTCCACGCCTCGGTCCCAAAGCATTTGAGCAATCCGCAGGATTCCTGCGCATACAGGGCGGGACAGAGCCTTTAGACAACTCTGCCGTTCATCCGGAGAGCTATGGCATAGTGCAGAAAATGGCCAAGGACTTGAACTGTACTGTCGATGAACTGATGCACAGCGCCGGACTGCGCTCCAAAATAGACATAAACCGCTATGTGACGGATACCATAGGCATCCCTACCCTGACCGACATTATGAAGGAACTGGAGAAACCCGGCCTTGACCCGCGAGGTCCGCTACGCAAGTTTGAGTTCTCCGATGAGGTCCACACCATTGAAGATGTCCGCGCAGGTATGGTATTACCCGGCATCATAGCCAACATTACCAATTTCGGCTGTTTCGTTGATATCGGTGTTCACGTGAAGGGTCTTATCCACATATCGCAACTGTCTCCCGGCCGTCGCATCAGTGACCCTACGGAAGTCGTATCGCTACAGCAGCAGATTCACGTCCGCGTCCTCGACGTTGACATACCCCGCCAGCGCATCAGCCTGGCACTTGATACCGAACGATGAAAACGATTATACAAACACTGCTGATAATACTTGCACTATCCTCTTGCCACTCCAACAATCCATTGCAGATAAGAGTCGAGGGAGGCCTGATAGAGGGAACTGCAGATGAAGGTCTGAGCATATACAAAGGTATCCCGTTCGCCGCTCCTCCAGTCGGCGAACTGAGGTGGAAGGCTCCTCAGCCTGTACAGTCTTGGGATGGCGTTCTTGAGACCAGGGAGTTCGCTCCGAGTCCGATGCAGGCCGACACTACACTCAACACCAGCGAAGACTGCCTGTACCTGAATGTCTGGACACCAGCAAAATCGAAAAAAGACAGATTACCGGTTATGGTCTGGATTTACGGCGGAGGATTTTCAATAGGCTCCACATCGTATCCCTATTCCGATGGAGCCGAACTTGCCCGCAAGGGAGTGGTTGTGGCCAGCATCGCATACCGTGTCGGATATTTGGGTTTCCTGGCACATCCCGAACTGTCAGCGGAAAACGCTGAAGGCGTGTCGGGCAACTATGGTCTGCTGGACCAGATTGCAGCGCTGCGCTGGATCAGAGACAACATCGGTACATTCGGCGGAGATCCGTCCAATGTCACCATTTTCGGGCAGTCAGCCGGCGGAATCTCTGTCAGTATGCTTTGTGCGTCGCCATTGGCCAAAGGCCTGTTCAAACACGCAATTTCGCAGAGCGGCGGTTCGTTCAGCCCATGCAGGGAAGACTCCTATCCCGGAGAGAATATGAAAAGTCTGGAGATGGCAGAGTCCGACGGACTAAGGTATGCCCTGGAACTTGGAGCAAACAGCCTGACCGGACTGCGTTCACTTCCCGACACTGTATTCTCACGCCCCTACAATGCTACCGGCGGGGCATGGCCCATCATTGACGGCTATGTCATTCCCGATGACCAGTACAGACTCTATCAGGCCGGCAACTACAACGATGTAGATATACTTATCGGCTACAATTCCGACGAAGGCGAAAGCTTCACAGCCAGCGACTCTCTGACACACATAGGAAATGTCCGTCAGAGATTCGGCGAATACGCCTCACTGCTGCTTGATGCCTATCCCGTGACATCCAATCCCGTTCCCAAAAGCGGTCGCGACCTGCTTCGCGATGCCTCGTTCGGCTGGCATACCTGGGCTTGGGGATGCCTGCAGGCAGAAACAGGCAGTTCCAACGTATTTATGTACTATTTCGACAGACACGATGATAATGCCGTATCCGACATAGGTTCAGTCCACGGTTCCGAAGTCGCATACGTCTTCCAGCATACCGGGGATAGTCTGCCGGGAGACCAGGAACTGAAGCGTCAGATAGGTGACTACTGGGTCAATTTTGCCACAACCGGCAATCCGAATGCAGAAGGACTCCCCTATTGGCCCGCATTCACCAACCAGAGCCGACAGGTCATGTACCTGACCAATCAGGGCTCACACGCCGGCCCAGTCCCTGATGCAAACTCGATGCTGGAACTGGACGGATATTTCGCCTCAAGACGAAAAATACGGCAACAGTTAAGACAAAAAGAAAGAACATATTCCGGCTGTCTGTAATTGAAGCCCGTCGTTGCCGGCTGTCGCAATGTCGAATGACAAATCCCGCCCAAGCTGCAATTGCAGAGGGCGGGACTTGTCCTGTGTATGCGGTGCAGACGTTTACAACTCCGAAATCTGCTCCAGAGTCAGACCAGTCCATCTGGCAATGTTCTCAATCGGAACATTCTCGGCCTTCATCTTGCGGGCTGCATCAATTTTGCCCTGTTCAATTCCCTGTTCGATTCCCTTGGCAATGCCCTCTTCGCGGCCCTGCCTGATGCCTTTATCCAGGGCGGTGTCCAGCTCGCTGTTGCGGTTCAGAATCCAGCGCAGCTCGCTCTCGTACATTTCCTGATTCTCCTCACTCATACTCGCAAAGTTAATCACGCCGAATAATTTATCAAAATTTTCAGAACTGAATTCATCCGGACGGGCAGACATCCGCCCGGCGTTCTGAATCACGTACAATTGCTTCTCCAGGGCGTTGAGACGGCCCGGGTCATTGCCAAGCTTGGGCAGCTCGATGGTTATCAGATGCAGGTCATCGAAAAGCATTCCGTGAGGATGCTCATCATTGCGGATGCTGTAGCGGTTTATCACACGGGCATTGGACTCCACACCGGGCATTATGAAATCCATTATGCCTATCACATACACGGATATTCAACGAGTTGG
>JAKSIX010000002.1 GCA_024398595.1 Bacteroidaceae bacterium
ATCGACACGCGCCATTTTTGCTTATAACTAATTTATTAACAATATATTACAAAGAACTAAACAAATTTTCTTTGGACACTAGTGTTGTACTTTTTATAAAATATGACTACCTTTGCAGACTATTTGTTCACGGGAAGACAGGTATGAATTATCTTGATCGAAATGAGTTCAATTTCCAGCCTTCGGATAAGGTGCTGGAGGCTGTTGGAAACTTTGATCCGAAAACTCTTTGCTTTTATACCAGAATATATGACACTGGCAAGAAAAGCGTAGTATCCGTGAGGCTTTCGGAAATATATCACGTGCCTGAGGAACAGGTACTCCTGGGATATGGCGGTGAGGAAATACTGAAAAACGCAATTCATTATTTCCTTATGGAAGGTGAAAACCGGACAATTCTGATTCCGGAATTTTCCTGGTGGTATTATAAAAATGTGGCAGGTGAGTGCAGCGGCGTTTTTGAGATGTATCCATTGCACGAGACTGGTGACACGTTTGCCTATGACGTGACGGAGGTGATAGAATATGCTAATCGGATACATCCCCGTATGCTGCTTCTGGCTTCGCCAAACAATCCCACAGGCAACAGTCTGACATCAGAGGAAATAGGCCGTATTATGGAGAATATACCATCCGATACGATGGTGCTGGTGGATGAGGCGTATGCAAGTTTCATAACTTCGGATACCGACTACATCGCACCTCTGGTCAATAAGTACTCAAATCTGATCATCATACGTACTCTGTCGAAGTTCTATGGTCTGCCGGGCCTGAGAGTCGGCTTCGGATTCATCGGTGCCGGTCACGATCAGTTCCTGTCATATTCGAACAAGTATCTTGGCTATAACCGCTTCTCTGAGTCCGTCGCGCTTGCGGCTTTGGAAAGTGACGAGCACTATCGCAAGGTGGCTGACGAGATGGAGTGGGATCGTCAGCTGTTTAAGAAGGAACTGGGCAATCTGCCGGGTTTCAAGGTCTATAAGAGTGTCGCTAATTTTATTCTTGTCAAATATCCTGCCGATATAAAGGAAGCTCTGCAGAATGCTCTTGCCGAACAGAATTACAAGATTAAGTTTATGGGCGACAAGGGACTGGAGGATTGTCTGCGCATAACGCTTGGGCGTAAGGAGCAGATACAGGTCGTGGTGGATACGATAAAGAGAGTCTATCAAAATAGCATCTGAAAGGGAAATGAGGGCACTTATTCTGGCTGCGGGTATGGCTTCACGGCTGCGTCCGCTTACTTTGAACACTCCCAAATGCCTCCTTAAGGTAGGAGAACGGACTTTGCTGCAACGTAGTATCGACGCTTTGACGGCCAATGGCATCTGTGACTTCTGCATTGTCACCGGCTATCTGCATAATATGATAGAGGATTTTGTGCGACGGCAGTATGGAGACAGGATAAACGTGACATTTATCCATAACCCCATTTACGACAAGACCAATAACATATATTCTCTATGGCTGGCCCGCGAGTTCGCTGATGGCAAAGAGGTCCTGTTGCTTGACAGCGACTTGCTGTATGACGGCCGGATTGTGGGACGTGTGCTGGCTGACAAGTCGCAGGATGTGCTTACGCTGATCAGGCATGAACTTGGCGATGAGGAAATTAAGGTCATCGTTAATGGATCCGGAGACATTCTGGAAATAAGCAAGACCTGCAATCCCGCAGATGCCATAGGAGAGAGTCTTGGCATAGAAAAGATGGGCTGTGCCTATACGACAGCCCTTTACAGGGAACTTGAACCGATGATGAATGTGGAACACCTGGAGAATGTATTCTATGAGCGTGCCTTTGAACGCCTTATTCCTCAGGGACACACATTCAGTGTGCTGGATGTTTCCGATCTGTTCTCCTGCGAGCTTGATACTGTCGAGGACTTCGAGAACGCAAAGACCAGGATACCCGCTTCTCTTTATTGATTTACCGCATCAGCCGTTAATCAGCTTGCGGTAGTGTATGCGTTTGGGCTCTGAATAGCCGAGCTGCTTGACTTTATACTCCTCGTACTCGCTGTAGCTGCCTTCGTAGAATACCACCCGGCTGTCACCTTCGAATGACAGTATGTGTGTGCAGATACGGTCCAGAAACCAGCGGTCGTGGCTCACGACTACTGCGCATCCCGCGAAATCCTCAAGACCTTCCTCAAGTGCGCGCAGCGTATTTACGTCAATATCATTGGTAGGCTCATCGAGCAGAAGCACATTGCCTTCCTCCTTCAGAGCCATTGCCAGTTGGAGGCGGTTACGCTCACCACCGGACAGCATAGCGCATTTCTTTTCCTGGTCAGCACCGGAGAAATTGAAACGACCAAGATAGGCACGGGCGTTTATGTCGCGTCCACCCATCCGGATTACTTCGTTGCCTCCGCTGACGACTTGGTATACGCTCTTCTCCGGATCGATGTCCTTATGCTGCTGATCGACGTAGGCGATCTTTACGGTCTCGCCAATTTCAAAGGTACCCGCATCCACTTGTTCAAGCCCCATTATCAGCCGGAACAGGGTGGTCTTGCCGGCTCCGTTAGGACCTATCACTCCGACTATTCCGTTCGGTGGGAGCATAAAGTTAAGGTCGTCGAACAGAAGCTTGTCCCCGAATGCCTTTCGCACGCCCTTTGCCTCAATCACCTTGTTGCCGAGACGCGGTCCGTTCGGTATGAATATCTCCAGTTTCTCTTCCTTCGCCTTGACATCCTCGTTGACGAGCTTGTCATATGAATTCAGACGGGCCTTACCCTTTGCCTGACGTGCCTTCGGCGCCATACGCACCCATTCCAGCTCACGTTCAAGTGTCTTGCGGCGCTTGCTGGCCTGCTTCTCTTCAAGTGCCAGACGCTGTGACTTCTGCTCCAGCCAACTTGAGTAGTTACCCTTCCAGGGTATACCCTCGCCACGGTCCAGTTCCAGAATCCATCCGGCTACATTGTCTAAGAAGTAGCGGTCGTGAGTGACAGCTATGACTGTTCCTGCATATCCCTGCAGGTGCTGCTCCAACCAGCCTATACTCTCGGCATCAAGATGGTTGGTAGGCTCGTCAAGTAAAAGAATGTCAGGCTGCTGCAAGAGCAGGCGGCACAGTGCCACGCGGCGGCGCTCACCACCCGACAATACTCCGGCCTTCTGTTCTTCCGGCGGACAGCGAAGCGCGTCCATAGCCTGTTCCAGTCTGTTGTCGATATTCCACGCATCGGTGCTGTCGATGATGTCCTGAAGTTCAGCCTGACGTGCCATCAGCGCGTCCATCTTGTTCTGGTCTTCGTAATATTCGGGTAGCTCAAACTTGTGGTTCACCTCATCGTATTCCCGGAGCGTATCGTATATCTGCTGTACTCCCTCCATCACTATTTCCTTGACAGTCTTGTCGGGATCAAGCTGCGGTTCCTGCGGCAGATAGCCTACACTGTATCCGGGCGAGAATACCACCTGACCCTGATAGCTCTTCTCCAGTCCTGCAATAATTTTAAGCAGGGTGGATTTGCCGGAGCCGTTCAGACCGATGATGCCAATCTTCGCACCATAGAAGAACGACAGGTAGATGTCTTTCAGAATTTGTCTGTTGTTCTGGAAGGCTTTGCTGACGCCCACCATCGAGAAGATAATCTTCTTGTCATCGGCTGTTGTCTGTGCCATAGCGCTTACTTTATCATCCAGACATTAAGTGTGATGCCTCCACCCATTCCTCCGAATCCGGGACGGCATACGAACAGCTTGTTGTTCATCCATGCGTACTTGCTGTCAGCGGGAGCCTCGAACTTCGGAGCGCAGGTGAAATACATTCCATCCTGTCCCATATTGATGATTCCGCTGTTGCGTACGTGAATGGTAACGCCGTCATCGGTGCGGATGCAGTAGATTGCTTCAACCTCGGTGTGTCCTGTCGATGCGTCAGCCATCTGGTAGTCTGCTCCGCCGGGAAGAACCTCACCCTTGATGTTTGGGCCTTCGAAAGTTCCGCCCGTGATAGGTAATATGGTACGTGTGCCGTGTGTGGTCTTGCCTACGCTGTATGTCTGACCGAGCTGTACGTGCAATGTAACGACATATTCAAGCTCAGGTGCTGCCGGCTCCTGCTTTTCTGACTTGTCCTGTGACTCGGATTGCTGTGACTGTGCGAAGATGGCGGTTGAGAATATCAGTGCCATCACGATGCTCATAATTTTTTTCATATACCAAAAGTGTTAAAGTGGAAATACCAGTGTTGTGATGAAAATGTTGGCTGCGAGGATGATGAAGTTCATCGGTATGCCAATCTTCATAAAATCATTGAAACGGTATCCGCCCGGACCATACACCATAAGGTGTGTAGGTGATCCGATTGGGGTGGCGAAACTGGAACTTACGCTTATCATCAGCGCGACACAGAATGTAAGCGGATTGACACCCAAATGTATAGCTGTATTGTATGCGATAGGGGCAAAAATGGCTCCTGCTGCCGTATTTGATATGAATTCAGTGATAAATGTTCCTGTCAGGCAGATGGCGGTAAGGATTATCAGAGGATTATTGCCGCATATTGACAGTATGCCTTTGGCGGTCATTTCTGCAAGTCCCGTCTGCTCAATGGCAGAACCGAGGCATATACTGCCGGCAAACACCATGAGTATATCCCAGCTTATTGACTGGCGTGCCTGCCTTATAGTGCAGCACCGGCAAATTATCATCAGCATAGCCGCAATGAAACAGCACTCCAGAATACTGAATACCGACAGATATGAGAGAACTATAAGTCCTGCCATTATGATGGCGGACACAAGTGCTTTCATTCCAGACTTGGGTAACTCTTCCATACCGTATATGCTGTTCTGCAGGCCGAATTTATCGCAGATGGTCATAATGTCATCGGCATTTCCACTTAATGCTATGTGGTCTCCACCCATTATGACTTCATCTTCATTGACATTTGAAACGATGTCACGGTCAAAGCGGACAATACTCATTATTCTCGGTTTGTTGGCATTGTCCGTATCGAACGAAATGTAGTTGCCCAGCCCGCTATCTTTGAAGGATTGTCCTATCAGGCGGTTGTGCGATGATACTTTCAGCTCGTAGATTACACTCTCGTCAATGCCGGCAGACTGTTCTGTGTCAGTACGTCTGTCAGGAAGCAGTCTGCTCATGAGTAACGTGGCGGCAATGCCGACGGCCAGACAGAACAGTCCTGGCAGCAGGGTGGTGAATATCGGCAGGGAGATGCCGCTCTGACCGGTGTAGTAAGATGATATGATAAGATTAGGCGGTGTGCCTATCAGCGTGCAGATACCTCCCATTCCAGCTGCGTAGCTCAGTGGGATATACAGTCTGCCTGGAGCTATGTTGAGTTTTTTTGCCCATAACTTTACTACGTTGATGAACATAGCCACAACAGTTGAGTTGCTCAGAAAAGCACTGAGAGCTGCAACAGGAACCATAATCTTTACGATTGCTTTCCTGTATCCCTTGGGCGTACCGAGCAGGTGGTCCACAATCCATTGGACAGCACCGGAATAGACAAGTCCGGCTACGACTATATACAGAACACCTACCGTGAATACGCTTTCGGAACTGAAACTTGCCAGCGTCTGCTTTTGGGTCAATGTCCCGGAGACAAGCAGTATGGCCATACCTCCGAAGAATACAATATCGGTTGGTATGTTGGTCTTGAGCAGTGTGGCAAACATGGTGATTATCAGTAGTATCGTAAGCCAGGCGTGCCAGTCGGGACCTAAAATGGAAAGCATCATCTGCGTCATTTTGACTGTGTCTTTTGCAAAGTTAGCTTTTAGTCGTGAGAAATGGCAGTTAAAAAACGGTTATCTTTATGATATACGTTCCGGATAAGTGGGAGAAAGACGAAGGCGAATCGTGATGATCCGCCTTCGTCTTCAATCTGCCGTAAGGATTAAGCCTCTGCAGGAACTTCTGCCGGAGCCTCCTCTGCTGGGGTCTCTGCCGAAGCTTCCTGAGCTGCTGCCTCTGCTGCAGCTGCCTCAGCGGCTGCCAGAGCCTCAGCTTTCTTCTTGGCGACCTTCTCGGCGATAGCTTCGTTGACCTTCTTCTCGGCCTCAAGTCTTGCCTTGCCAAGTTCGCGCTTAGCCTGCTCTTCCTTTACTGTGATAGCCTTTCTGCTGCTCTCCTTGGCCTGCTTCCAGGCATCCAACTTGGCCTGTGCCGTAGCCTCGTCGAAAGCACCCTTCCTGACACCGCCCTGAAGATGCTTCATCAGATAGACGCCCTCACCGGAGAGGATGTTGCGCGCTGTGTCGGTCGGCTGTGCGCCGCAATTGACCCAATAGAGTGCTCTCTCGAAATTCAAATCTACTGTAGCTGGATTGGTGTTGGGGTTGTAGGTACCAATCTTCTCAATAAACTTTCCATCACGTGGAGCTCTTGAGTCGGCAATTACGATTGAATAGAATGCATAGCCTTTGTGGCCTCTTCTCTGCAATCTGATTTTTGCTGCCATAATTTCTCTTTTTAATTGATTAATGATTTGAATTATGCCTTAAGCCCGTTAAAGCGGGGCAAAGTTAGTAAATAATATCATATATTCTGCCGTAACGCAGTCTTTTTTCACGGAACACCTCTCAAAAAGTTAAAAGGAGTAGCTTGCCGTCCATTGCAATGAATAAATATGTATCTTTGAAAAATTATATAGAAACTTAATATTTATCACGAGCGTATATGAGGAAAATTGGTTTTGTAATTGCCGCAGTTGCGGCATTGTTTGTGTGTCCAATGAATGCGTCCGCCCAGGATGCACAGGACAACAGGGTGACTGTTAAAATATGGCCTGACGGAGCTCCGAACAGCAGCGGCCCCAATGCCCGTGATGCCGGATTTGAGCCGATACTGGTCATCTACAAGGCTCAGGAACCTAACGGTCTGGCTGTGCTTGGCCTTCCTGGCGGTGGATATGCGATGCTGTCGAAGTCACACGAGGCGCACGATTTCTATAAGTTCTACAATTCAATCGGTGTGACATACGCTGTTCTGGAATACAGACTGCCGAATGAGCACAGTGAGATTCCTCTGAGCGATGTGCAGAAGGCAATGGCCATTCTGCGCGGCATGTCGGAGGAACTGGGCTTTACAAAGCTCGGTATCCAGGGCTGCTCCGCAGGCGGACATCTGGCATCTACGGCTGCCACACATTACACGTCGGATGAGAACCGTCCCGATTTCCAGATACTTTTCTATCCGGTAATCACGATGGACAAGTGATTCACCCACATCGGTTCACACGATCTGCTGCGCGGACAGGATGCAAGCGAGGAACTGGAGATTAAGTTCAGCAATGAGAAGCAGGTGACATCAGATACTCCTCCTGCAATTATCTTCCACAGTACTGACGACAGACTGGTTCCGGTGGAGAACAGCATACGCTACTATCAGGCACTTGTTGCAAACAGGGTATCTGCATCAATGCATCTTTACCCACGTGGCAGCCACGGCTGGGGCGCAGGTGACAATTTCGCATACAAGGCCCAGTGGACTTCCGAACTGGAGGCTTGGCTGAATAATGAAATACTCAAACCGCAGGGTCAGGGCGGTTTCGGAGGCTTCGGAGGTTTCGGAGGCTTTGGCGGTGGATTCCCAGGTGGCGGTTTCCCGGGCGGCGGAGCACCGGCAGGAGCTCCTGCACAGAGATAAATACGGTGTGATGGCGGACGAGTTCAGACACGAGGGCTTTGTGGAATCCGTGGACGGCAATATGGTCCGGGTGCGGATTCTTCAGTCGTCGGCCTGCTCCGGCTGTCAGGTGAAGTCGCTATGCAAGGTCTCTGAATCGAAGGAGAAGCTGATTGATGTGGAGTGCAGTGATGCTTCCCGCTTTGCGGTAGCTCAGAAAGTGGATGTGGTAGGAACTGCAGGACAGGGAATGAGAGCTGTGATGCTGGCATTTACAGTGCCGCTCCTGCTTCTTCTGGCTGTTGTGATAGGTTGCAGCGCATTGGGGCTCTCCGATGGGGTGGCTGCGGTATGTGCTCTTGCGGTGCTTGTGCCGTATTATATTGTGCTGTTCCTTATGCGCGGCAGACTGAACAGACGTTTCCTGTTCCATATAGAAGAATGATTAAGTTAACTTACTGATATGTCAGATTTGATTTTAACAGCAGTGATTGTCCTGGGTATAGCAGGATTGGTCATAGGTGTGGTACTCTTCCTGATTTCCAGGAAGTTTGCCGTGAAGACCGATCCGAGGATAACTCAGATAGGGGAGCTTCTTCCTGGGGCTAACTGCGGTGGATGTGGCTTTCCCGGCTGCTCTGCCTTTGCAGAGGCTTGCGTAAGGCAGGGCTCGCTCAAGGGTATGAACTGTGCCGTGTCAAAGCCTGAGGCGATGGAGAAGATTGCCGCCATAATGGGTGGCGAAGTTGAGGCTGTGACTCCCAAAGTCGCGGTGGTACGTTGTAACGGCAGTTGTGAAAACCGTCCCCGTGTCAATGAGTATGGCGGTGTGAAGCGCTGTTCCATTGCAAACATGGTCTGCGGTGGTGAGACAGGGTGTTTCTATGGCTGTCTGGGCTGTGGCGACTGCGTGTCTGCCTGCCGTTTCGGAGCCATTAAGATGAATACGGAGACAGGTCTTCCTGAGGTAGATCAGGATAAGTGTACAGCCTGTGGTGCCTGTGTGGGGGCTTGTCCGAGACATATCATTGAACTCCGAAACAAGAACAAGAAGGACCGCAGGGTATATGTGTCGTGCGTCAACAAGGACAAGGGGCCTGTAGCGAAGAAGGCTTGTGCCGTAGCCTGCATAGGTTGCGGCAAGTGCGTGAAGGCCTGTCAGTTTGAGGCAATTACATTAGAGAATAATCTGGCGTATATTGACTTTGAGAAATGCCGTCTGTGCAGAAAGTGTGTTGAGGAATGTCCGCAGCATACAATCCAGGCGGTCAACTTCCCTGCACCTAAACCGGTTCCGGCTGATGCTGGAGGTGAGGGAAATGAACCACAGAACGCTTAAAGAGACAGGACTATGCTAAAGACATTCAAAATAGGAGGCGTGCACCCGGATGACAATAAGCTCACGCGTGCCGGCGTAACAGAGATTGCAGAATTGCCGAAACAGGCAGTGTTCCCGCTCTCACAGCATATCGGAGCTCCTGCCGTTCCATGTGTGCAGAAAGGCGATATGGTTAAGGTCGGAACGCTGATTGCCGCAGCAGGCGGATTCGTATCGGCCAATATCCATTCGTCAGTATCGGGTAAAGTCGCAAAGATTGATACAGTGGTGGATGCCAGCGGGTATCGCAAGCCTGCCATCTTCATTGATGTGGATGGCGATGAGTGGGAAGAGTCTATTGACCGTTCGGACGATATTGTCAGCGACTGTCAGCTTGCCCCGCAGGAGATAATTGAAAGAATAAAGAACGCCGGCGTAGTGGGTATGGGAGGCGCGTGTTTCCCGACTCACGTCAAGATGATGCCGCCTAAGGACTGCAAGATAGACTGTCTGATAGTGAATGGCGTAGAATGCGAACCGTTCCTGACTGCCGATCACAGACTTATGCTGGAACATCCTGACGAGGTGCTGATAGGAGTTTCCATTATAATGAGGGCTCTTGACATCAGCAAGGCATACATCGGCATAGAGGCGAACAAGAGGGATGCCATTGACCTGCTGAACAGCAAGGTGGCGGCTTATCCTGGCGTTGGGATTGTACCTCTGAAGATGAAGTATCCGCAGGGTGGTGAGAAACAGCTGATAGATGCTGTTGTAGGACGTCAGGTACCTGCACCTCCGGCCATACCGGCCAATGTGGGTGCTATCGTGCAGAACGTGGGTACCGTGTTCGCCATATACGAGGCCGTACAGAAGAACAAGCCTCTGGTTGGGCGCATCGTCACCGTAACGGGAAAAAGCGTGAAGAAGCCTTGCAACCTCGTAGTCAGAATGGGTACTCCAATTTCGCAGCTGATAGATTATGCAGGCGGTATGCCGGAAGATACCGGCAAACTTATCAGTGGCGGTCCTATGATGGGACGTCCGCTTATGAATGCCGATGTTCCTGTAGTGAAGGGTACATCTGGCGTGCTTATGCTGCCGCGTGAGGATGCCGAACGTGCAGAGGAACGTTCCTGTATACGTTGCGGCAAATGCGTGAGTGCCTGTCCTATGGGACTTGAACCCTACCTGATGGCTACGCTTGGCGAACAGGGTGACTGGGAACGCGCCGAGAAGGAAGATATTATGATTTGTATTGAGTGTGGCTGCTGCCAGAGCACCTGTCCGTCCAGACGTCCGTTGCTCGACTGGGTACGTCTCACCAAAACGACTGTGGGCGGGATAATACGCTCACGCAATGCTAAGAAATGATATGGTGGAGAAACTGATATTGTCTACATCACCGCATCTCCATAGTGGAGATACAGTGGAGAGGAATATGCATACGGTCATTCTGGCTCTGATGCCTGCGCTGATTGTATCGTTCATAGTGTTCGGCATCGGCTCACTGGTTGTCACGCTGACATCGGTCTGCTCGTGTGTACTGTTTGAGTGGCTTATAACCAAATATCTGCTGAAACGTGAGAAATTGACTATAGCTGACGGTTCTGCTGTCATTACAGGTATCCTGCTGGCGTTCAATCTGCCGGCCAATATACCTTTGTATATGATAGTAATAGGTTCGTTGGTTGCAATAGGCATAGGCAAGATGGTGTTCGGAGGTCTGGGCAACAACCCGTTCAACCCTGCGTTGGTCGGTCGTGTGTTTATGCTCATTTCATTCCCGACACGTATGACATCGTGGCCGGAACCGCATCAGCTTCTGGCATATACCGATGCCACGACCTGTGCCACCCCGCTGAATCTGATTGGCCAGATAGCGGGCGGCAACAGCTCGGCTATGGAACAGCTGCCGTCGGTATGGCATCTGTTCATAGGTAATACCGCCGGATGTATAGGCGAGGTGAGTGCTCTGGCTCTGCTTGCCGGCTTTGCCATACTGCTGTGGCGCAAGGTGATCACCTGGCATATTCCTGTGTCCATACTCCTCACTGTAGCAGTCCTGACAGGCATAATGCATCTGGTAAATCCCGAATTGTACGTAAATCCTCTGTATCACCTCTGTTCTGGCGGACTTATGCTCGGTGCCTGTTTCATGGCAACGGACTATGTGACATCGCCTATGACGGATAAGGGTATGATATGGTTCGGTATAGGAATAGGGTTCCTGACTGTCATAATCAGGTATTTCGGATCTTATCCGGAGGGTATGTCTTTCGCAATCCTGATAATGAATGCGATAGTTCCTCTTATAAATAACTGGTGCAAACCAAAACGTTTCGGGGAGACTGCAAAATGAAAAAACTGGAATCAAACATATTTAATATGGCGGTAGTCCTGACCGTAATCTCTATTGTGTCGGCGGGACTGCTTGCGCTGGTCAATGGTGTCACCAGCGGACCTATTGCTGAGATTAATGGGAAAACCGTGTCGGACGGTGTGAAGAATGTTGTCATTGGCGATGGCAATGTGGATTTTATGGTACTTCCTCCGCAGGAGAAGAACGGATTTGTGTTTCATAAAGTTACGGATGCTTCCGGCAATATACTGGGAACGGCGGTCGAATCAACCGATCCCAATGGTTTCGGAGGCAATCTGAAGATTATGGTTGGATTTGATCCGGAGGGTGAGATTCTGGGCTATCAGGTGTTGGAACATTCAGAGACTCCCGGTCTCGGTGCTCAGGCAGACGCATGGTTCCGTCAGGCTTCCGGCGGAGAAGTCCGGGAACAGTCGGCTTTCGCCAATGTCGTTTTAGGTGCTCCTGCCAAGGCCGGCAATCATAATATAATAGGTATGAATCCCGGCGATGACCTTATGTGGGTAAGCAAGGAGGGTGGCGATGTCGATGCGATCACGGCATCTACAATCACATCGAAGGCTTTTATGCGTGCTGTCAATGCTGCATACAAGTCTCTTTTCGGATACAGTGCGGCTGACGCTGTCAGCAGTGCTTCTGCACAAACTAAAAACAAAAAGTGATGAACTGCTTCAAGACTATATTAAACGGAATAGTGAAGGAGAACCCTACGTTCGTACTCCTTCTGGGTATGTGCCCGACATTGGCAACCACATCATCGGCTGCCAACGGTATGGGAATGGGCATTGCCACGATGTTCGTGCTCATCTGCTCGAATGTCTTCATATCGCTGCTTAAGAACCTGATACCTGACGGTGTCAGAATACCTTGCTACATAGTCGTGATAGCATCGTTTGTGACTGTGCTGCAGATGCTGATGCAGGCATACGTGCCCGATCTGTACAAGACTTTGGGTATCTTCATACCTCTGATTGTCGTGAACTGCATCATTCTGGGACGTGCAGAGGCATTTGCCGCAAAGAACAACGTGCTGGCATCGCTGTGTGACGGCATAGGCATAGGACTGGGCTTCACAATCGCATTGACATTGCTCGGCCTGATCCGTGAGTTCCTCGGTAAGGGCTCGCTTTTCGGTTACGCCGTACTTCCGGCATCGACGAATATGCTGGTGTTCGTGCTGGCTCCGGGTGCGTTCATAACACTCGGTCTGCTGATAGCGATAGTCAACTCAATCAAGAACAGAAAAGCAAATTAAGCTATGGAATACTTTCTGATTTTCATATCGGCGATTTTCGTCAATAACATAGTGCTGTCGCAGTTCCTCGGAATATGTCCTTTCCTTGGCGTTTCAAAAAAAATCGGAACTGCAGCGGGTATGGGCGTGGCAGTCACATTCGTTCTTACCATTGCAGTGATTGTGACATACGCCCTGCAGGTCTGGGTGCTGAATCCATTGGGACTCGGCTTCCTGCAGACGATTCTGTTCATCCTCGTGATAGCGGGACTCGTACAGATGCTTGAGACTGTATTGAAAAAGGTATCTCCGGCTCTGTATCAGGCTCTCGGTATATTCCTGCCGCTGATTACGACGAACTGCTGTATCCTCGGCGTATCGATACTTGTAGCCAACGGTACGTACAATGCACAGGGTATGGAACCGTCTCTGCTTGTTGGGGTCATCTACGCATTCTGCACGACAAACGAATTCGCACTTCCACTGATTATATTTGCCGGCATACGAGAACAACTCGCTCTGGCGAAGATACCTGAAGGTATGCAGGGAATGTCAATAGCTCTGATAACCGCCGGTCTTCTGGCTTTAGCCTTCATGGGCTTCAGCGGAGTTGATCAGGGTGTTGCCAGAGCACTTGGATTGTAATTTAACTCAAGTTTCGCATGTGAAACTTGAGTTCCAGCCGTTCTCGGCTGGGTCCTCCCCTGAGGGGAGGATGTAGGTGGGGGTCATACAAGGATATTATTATTCAAGTTTCGCCTTGACAGCCCCTGAATGACAGCAATTTTGAACTTGCGAAACTTGAATAATTTAAAAACAGATTTCAATTATGAAAAGACTATTTTATATATTGCCGGTTCTGGCAATGATTCTGGTCGGTTGTGGCGGAAATGCTTCTTCGGACGGCACTACGCTGGCTAACGGTAAATATACGGCTGCGGGACTGAACTTCAACGGTACGGTGGATGTCACGGTCACTGTCAAGAAGAACCGTATTGCCAAGATTGAACTGAAGGATGATGGAAGTACCTACGATCAGTACAAGGCTCCGTTTGATGTCCTGCCTGACAGCATCATCTCCCATCAGTCAACAGATGTGGATGGCGTGACGGGAGCCACATATACGTCAAATGCCATAAAGATGGGTGTGGAAGCTGCGTTGGCTCAGGCACGTGGTGAAAGACCGTCGGTCAAGGCAGACGCTCCGATTACCTTCACCCCTGGCACATATACGGCAACTGCAGCCGGTTATGGAGGCGATGTGCAGGCTCAGGTGACATTCTCGGAGGATGCTATCACGGATATCAAGATACTGAATCAGCGCGAGACGGCACATATCGGAGAGTCCGCATTACCGATGGCGGCGGCTAAGATACAGGATGCCTGCGGACTCGGCGTTGATGCCGTGACAGGTGCCACATATTCAACACACGCCGTGAAGGCAGCCGTGCTGGATGCGGCAGAGCAGGCTGGTGTCACAAACCGTGACGCATTCATCCTGCGTACCAAGGAGAAAGTGGCAGGTGAACCGATAGACGGGACATGGGATATAGTAATAATAGGTGGCGGCGGTGCCGGTATGTGTGCCGCTACACAGGCTGTTCAGGAAGGTAACTCGGTTCTCGTGATTGAGAAGAATGCTGAGGTAGGTGGCAATACACTTGTCGCAGGCGGCGTGTATCAGAGTGTTGACCACAGCCTTGTCTGGGACATCAACAATCCTGAGGCCACTACGGCAAAGGGCTTTGATGGCAGGATGCATAACAAGGTGCATTCTACAGTGGGCTGTATCAATGATCTTAAGATTATTGCCGGTTGGAGCGAGGAACCGTTTGATGCCGAGTATTACAAGACCAACGAGTTCGTAGCGGGTGACATTAAGGAACAGTCCAAACACGGTGTCCATCAGGAATTCCTGCCGACACTCCAGGCTTTGAAGACGGAAATAGCCGCATATATGAAGTATGCTGAGCCGAAACTGGCAAAGGGCGTTCCCGAAACACAGCTTACACTGTTCTCAACAACTAACCTGCATATCTTCCAGACCTATTATGGCGGTCTGCGTCAGAGTACCGACAAGTCGGAATGGATACACGGTGAGTATGAGCTTATCAAACAGTTCATAGAGGAAGGTGAACAGCTCAAACCCTGGCTGATGGGCATGGGGGTTGGTTTCACTGACAGCCAATCTACTCTGATAGGTATGCTTTGGTATCGTGGCAACACTATGACGGGATGCAGGGCCGATATTGACGGTGACGGGGTTGAGGAGTTCCATTCCGGCAACTGGGGCTCATATTTCGCTCCTCATCTTACGGCCATCAGTCACGGAGATGCTTCAAACCGCATAATGCGTTCTACAACGGCGAATGAACTGATATTCGAGAACGGCCGTGTGACAGGTGTGAAGGCTGTTATGGATGATGGCACAGAGGTGACCGCTCACGCCAGAAAGGGTGTGCTTATCGCGTCAGGAGGCTATGCCGCAAATATTCAGAAGGTGCTGAAGACAAACAATTATTGGTCACGTATGTATCTGTCTCCGACCATAGGCACTACCAACCGCTCTTCGCTGCGCGGTGATGGTATCGACATGGCTACGGAAGTCGGTGCGGCCACCGTGGGTATGGGCTGGACCCAGCTTATGCCGCTCAGCAATGTCAATGACGGCTCCATTGCCTTCGGAGGTGTGGAGAACGCAATATTCGTCAGTCCGGCTACAGGCAAGCGTTATGTGGATGAGTGTTCCGAGCGCGATGTGCTGGCATTGAACTCGTTGAAGAACGGTATTGAATGGCGTGGAGTACGCGGCGTATTCCTGTACATTACACCGGGAATGGGTTTCGGTCCGCTTGGCGCAAACGACAATTTCGGTGGAATAGCCGGATTCGGTGGTATGTCCGCAACAAATACGCTTAAGTCGGCAAGCTGCACAGGAGCAACGATGCAGAGTGTGTTCGACGAACTGGAAATTGAGACGGATGCCGAGGCTGTAAAGAACACTATCCGCGAGTATGATATGGCTGTGATGGACGGTATCGCTCCAACTCCGGGCAAGGCTCACGCTCCTGTTATTATCGGCAGGGCCAAACGTAGTGCCGACGGCTATGACAAATCGACATACGATGTGGAGAATGCCAGTTTCCAGCTGAAGGTTCTGGCTCCTGCCACACATCATACGATGGGTGGACTGAAGGTTGATCTGGACCGTCACGTGCTTGATGAGGCCGGCAAGCCTATTCCGGGTCTGTATGCGGCAGGTGAGGTGACCGGCGGATTCTTTGGCGGTAACCGTCTTGGAGGCAATGCTCTGACGGAGGTAATGGCTTCCGGCCGTATAGCTGCCCGCACCATCAATGCGGAGAATTGATATCACGCTATGATAGCATTCCCGATTGCGAAGATAAACATAGGACTCAACGTCGTGGCGGAGCGTACTGACGGCTACCACGACATTGAGACCATATTCTATCCTGTCAATGTGCAGGATGTACTGGAAATCAATGTAAAGCGCGCACTAAGAACCTCAAGACCTCTCCTTTACAAGATGATGGAAAAGGGCATATACTATGAGGATGATGTGTGTTCATTGACATTGAAGGGTAACGTCCTGCCTGGTAATCCTGCGGATAATCTTGTGGTGAGAGCCTACAGGATGATGCTTGAGGATTTCGACCTTCCTCCGATAGATATAATGCTGTACAAGCATATCCCTTCCGGAGCGGGTCTCGGCGGGGGCTCATCGGACTGTGCGAATATGATAATGCTGCTGAACCGGCGTTTCGGTCTTAAAATGACAGCCGGGAATATGGAGCGCTATGCCGCACGCCTTGGTGCCGATTGTGCGTTCTTCGTGCGCAACAGGCCTGTATTGGCAACAGGTATCGGTAATGTAATGTCTCCGTTGGAATTGTCCTTGAAAGGCTGTTCCATACTTATTGTCAAGCCGGAAGTTGCTGTGTCAACCGGAGAGGCTTACAGTATGGTTGTTCCTGAAAGTCCAGCTACAGGTTTGGAGAGTCTTGTGAAAAAACCGATAGAGGAGTGGCACACATCTGTCAGGAATGATTTTGAGAAGAGTATATTCAGTCTCCATCCGGAGATAGCCGCAGTAAAGGACAGAATGTACGAGGCGGGGGCTGTGTATTCTGCAATGAGTGGATCAGGCTCTGCCGTTTATGGTATATTCCGCACTCCTTTGGAGAACCCCGAAAGGTATTTCCACGATATGTGGCACATTCAACGGGTCTTGATGTAGTCAATTATAAAATCTGTTTTGATATGAAAGTTTTTGGAAAAATCTTTGTTGTTCTTGCTTTGTTTGCCTGTCAGGTGACAGCAAAGGAAGCAAAATATGTGTTTCTGTTCATTGGTGACGGAATGGGTGTAAATCAAGTGCTGGGAACCGAATATTATCTTGGAGAACTGGCAGGACATCTCGGGATTGAGCCTTTGTGTTTCACTGGTTTCCCGGTGTCCGGTTTGTGTACGACATATTCGGCATCGACGGATGTGACTGACTCCTCGGCGGCTGCTACTGCTCTGTCAACAGGACATAAGACTGCAAATAATGTGATGGGAATGCTGCCGGACAAGACCACTCCTGTTGAGGGTATTGCTGAGAAGGCACACAAACAGGGGCACAGGGTGGCTATCTGCTCTACTGTGGCGATAAATCACGCTACGCCTGCTGCCTTTTATGCCCATACCAGAAGTCGTGATGATAAGCATTTGATAGGCCTCCAGTTGGCCGACAGCGGATTTGAGTTTTTTGCAGGAGGCGATTTCGAGCAAAATGAGGACAGGGAAGATCCGGCAATAACGGATATGGAGTATGCCGAAGAATCAGGCTATACCATTGTACGTGGCTATGATGAGTATAAGGAGAAATCCGGTGTGGCGGATAAGATGATATTACTGCAGAAACCGCGTAAGGATGGCAAAAACGAGGAACTTGTTCCAAGCATAGACCAGACAGGGAGTGAATTGTGTGTTTCGCAGATTACTGAGGCTGCAATTGATTTTATGATGAAGGATCCGTCAAAGGGATTTTTCATGATGGTGGAGGGCGGTATGATAGATGACTGGCTTCACGGAAATGATGCCGCTTCCACATTCAAGGAGATAATAGACTTTGACAATGCGATAAAGCTTGCGTACGAGTTCTATAAGAAACACGAGAAAGAAACACTTATTGTCGTTACCGCTGATCATGAGACCGCCGGATTGTCTTTAGGTGCAGGCGTATATAGACTTGCGCTGAAGAACCTGCAGTATCAGAAAATCAGTGAGTCAGCCTTCGCACGTCATCTGGAAAATATGACTAAGGAGAAACAGGATACTCTTACCTGGGATGAAATCAAGGCAGAACTTACAGAATATTTCGGTTTCTTTGATACTGTCAGAATTAACAGTTCACAGGAGGCAAGGCTTAAGGATGCGTACGTGAAGACCTTTGGAAATTCCGGCAGACGGTGGCGTGCACCGGCATCCTCTGATGACGATGCAGCTAAGGAAGAGTTCTACGAGTATTACAAAGCTGATGCCTTGTCCGATGTGGCCGTAAAAATCATGAGCGAGGTGTCTCTGATAAATTGGTCAATAGGACAGCATTCCGCCGGATATACTCCTGTCTTTGCGGTAGGAGTGGGTTCGGAAGCGTTTACAGGCCAGATGGATAATACCGAGATACCGGTACGTATGGCACGCGCAGCCGGATATAAGTGGTAATACTGAAATTCAGAATGGCATATCACCAGCCGGGCCGGACAGTGGATCGTCGGGTACCGGCTGGTCTTTTTTGGCGGACTCCCTGTTCATTTTGGAGCCGATAAGAGTCTCACCGTATGATGCGTTTGAGCTGTTGCCGGTGCCAAGGTCGCAGAATCGCGCGAAGTTGCTGTGGAAGGCCAGACGTACATCGCCTACACCGCCGTTACGGTGTTTGGCTATGATAATCTCTGCTATTCCGTGCATATCGTTGTGGTGATCATCCTCATATATCTTATATACCTCAGGACGGTGAATCATACATACAATATCAGCATCCTGCTCGATTGAACCTGATTCGCGCAAGTCGCTCAACTGTGGCCTCTTGCCCTCGTATCCGTCACGTCCCTCAACGTTGCGGTTCAGCTGTGACAGGGCTATGATTGGTATATCCAATTCCTTGGCAAGGCCTTTCAGCTGTCTGGATATCATGCTTATCTCTTCCTGACGGTTGTTGAAACGCCAGCCGCTGGCGTTCATAAGCTGCAGATAGTCTATGATTATAAGCTGAATGTCGTGTTCGCTCTTGAGTCTCAGTGCCTTTGTTCTCAGTTCCGTTATGGACAATGACGGTGTGTCGTCCAGATAGAGTGGGGCATCCTGCAAAAGTTTGATTTTCTCGTCAAGCTGTGCCCATTCGTACGGCGCAAGACGTCCGCTGCGGAGTTTTTCCGATGAAATCTCACAAATGTTTGTGATAAGGCGGTTTACAAGCTGTATATTGCTCATCTCAAGTGAGAACATAGCTACCGGCTGACGGTTGTGGATGGCGATATTCATAGCCATTGACAGAGAGAATGCGGTCTTTCCCATTGCCGGGCGTGCCGCCAGAATGACGAGGTCGGATTTCTGCCATCCGGAAGTGATTTTGTCCAGGTCGGTGAATCCGCTGGCCAGACCGCTCAGGCCTGTGGAGCGTTTGGAGGCTTGGCTTATGCGCTCCATCGCTTCAACCAGAACAGGATTAATCTGGGTGTAGTCTTTCTTCACATTCTGATGCGCTATCTGGAACAGCTCTCCCTCAGCGGCCTGAAGCAGTTCCGAGACATCGGATGTCTCATCGAACGCGCGGGTCTGAACTTCGCTTGCAAATGATATCAGTTCGCGTGCCATAGCCTTCTGGGCAATGATGGTGGCGTGATATTCAATGTGGGCAGACGATGTAACCTTGCCTGCGAGAGTGGTTATGTACAAAGTCCCACCGGCTTCTTCCAAAGTCCCGTCGCTCTTCAGCTGCTCTGTCACGGTAAGCATATCAATAGGCCTCTGGTTCATGACAAGTGTCATCACGGCCTGATATATCAACTGATGCCTATGGTCATAGAATGACTTGGCATTGATAATCTCGCTTCCTTTCGGGAACGCGTCCTGCTCTTTCATAAGGGCACCGAGCACCGCTTCCTCAAGTTCGATTGCCTGTGGTTGGAGATGGTTGAGCAGCATCATGTCGGATGCACTCTGCCTCGGTTTGGAGGGCTTACGTGTCTGTGACTGCAATGCCATAATTTGGTAGTGATTATTTGTTTGTCAACAGTCTGACTGTCTCAAAAGCAGTTGCCGTGACACCTTGTAATCCGTGTAATACAAGACTCTGCCCTGTGTTGAACAGATTTGCTACAGGTGTGGCTGGCGATAAATAGCTGAGTAGCGGTGAATGCCAGTCTTTGCGGGCTCCGTATGCCGAACCTTCAGGATTACCGTTGTAGTCGCGCCAGGTCAGCGGACTGCTGATGCATCTGTGGGCTATGGCGGCTTTCAGTCCGGGAAGCTGTGTTTCAGCAAGTTCAATGCATTCGTCTGCTATGCTGTTCTTGAATGCAATGTAATCGTCTCCGCGTCTTCCGGCCCTTGTTCCGTACCATTCTGAAAGACGGTCGTATGTCATCGGAGTCAGTATGTCAATGTTCCCTGTATATTCCGAACCGTTTTCCGGATACCTGCAGCAGACCATCACACCGCTTACCGGCCCTTCTTTTCTGTAGAAGTCCCATACGTCGGCGTTACTGTAGATGAACTTGTTGTGGTTGAAGTATTTTATCGTATCAGGCTTAATCTGCGTGGATACTGTGAACAGACCGAATGTATTCTCCATTGCGGCCATTCTGCTGCGGTAGGATTTCTTGACGGCTCTGCATTCCGGAATCATACCGGCAGTGACAGCCGGATGCGCATTGCTTATAAACTGCTTTGCCTCGAAACACCTTCCGTCATCGGTAATGGCATTCATTATGAGGCCGTCCTTCTCGGTGAGTTGTGTCACATTGGCGTTGCAATATGTCTCGCCACCGTATTTGTGTATTTCTGAGACGAGTTTGTCAACAAGAATGCCGCCATCACCTTTAAGACGCCAGCTGCTTTGGATGAAAGGTGCGTTGATGTGTGCGAATACGAAA
Organism: Bacteroidaceae bacterium; assembly: GCA_024398595.1. Lineage (GTDB taxonomy): Bacteria > Bacteroidota > Bacteroidia > Bacteroidales > Bacteroidaceae > Colenecus. Next base: position 20,712 of record JAKSIX010000002.1, read on the forward strand.
AGCGGCAATGTGTCCCTGTTCAGTTCCATCTTTGTGGATGAGCCGCACAGTACGTTACGGAGCAGGTCATCCTGGAACTGTTGCTGCAGATAGTCCCATGCACCGGCACTTTCAAGCGGAGACATATTCCCGGAAGCCTCCAGCATCCGTACATATCCGTGCAGTGCGTCACGCTCTTTTGGGAAATAATCTCCCATTGTTTCTGCGAACTGCTCAAATCCCTCTGCAAAACGGAATGTGTCGCCGGCTATTGTAACAAGGTCGAATCCATCGGGGTCAAGTCTCTGCCAGGGAATATCCAGCAGACCCAATTCGTTGAAATGGTCGTGGAGCGACTGACCTCTGTCAAGTCCTCCCACATAGTGCAGACCAGTGTCCATACGTATGCCGAATCTTGGAATGCTCTGCATGGACCCACCGGGAGTCATCTGCCTCTCAAGCACACAGACCTTTCTGCCCTGACGCGCCAGAAGTACAGCACACTCCAGACCGCCAAGTCCGCTTCCTATGATTACGACATCGTATGTCATCAGGTATAGAGCCCCCCGTTGATTGATATTACATTGCCCGTAACATACGAGGCTTCCGGCGATGCGAGGAATGCCACCACATCGGCAACTTCTTCGACAGTTCCGAAACGTCCGGCAGGTATGTTCCTGCACAGCGTGGCCTCGTCAAGCCCTTCTGTCATATCAGTCTTGATGAAACCGGGTGCCACACAGTTGACGGTGATGTTCTTGCGTGCTATCTCCTTTGCCAGAGCTTTTGAGGCTGAGATTATTCCGGCTTTTGCAGCTGAGTAGTTGGCCTGTCCCTGCATACCCATCAGACCGCTTACGCTTGCCATTGATATGATACGGCCGTATTTTCTGCGCATCATAGGGGCGAGCAACGGCTGTGTCACATTGAAGAATCCGCCCAGACTGACTTGTAGCACACGGTTCCAGTCATCCTCGGGCATAAGTGCCATGATGTTGTCGCGTCTGATTCCGGCGTTGTTGACTATCACCTCTATGTATTCTTCCGGATTCCGTGCCTGCCACCCTTCAAGAGCTTTGCGGGTCTCTTCGGCCGATGCTACGTCAAACTGCAGTATTTCTCCGTCCTGACCAGCCTCGCGTATCAAGGCCATTGTCTTTTCGGCCTCCCCAATACGTGATACGTAATTGATGAGGATGTTGTATCCGGCCTTAGCCAACCTTACAGCCACTGCACGTCCGATGCCTCGGCTACCTCCTGTAACAAGCGCGTATTTTGCCATTTTCCTATTGTTTGGTTCTGAATATTCCTTTCAGGCTCATATATGTCCGGGCCTGATCCGTTATTGATGCATTGATTTCGTAAGCCGTGTTGTCAGATGCCGGTATGAGTTTTATTGCAACGTCCAATGAAGGGCATATAGCGGGTGAGGATACTGCTGTAAGACGGCATTGCTTTATCTCTTCAATGAAAAGGTCCTTGCCAGTGAACAGCTCGGCGCACTCTCGTATCATCTCAATATTGCAGACACCGGGACTGACAGGCTTGCCCGGGAAATGTCCCCTGTAGCAGTCACAGTCGCTGAGAAGGCGTATCTGATACGTTACACCATCATTGGATATGACAGTATTCTCTATGGAAAAGAATTTATCTTTCAGCAGCATTGCAGGGAAGTTATCTGACCGGTTCTACAAAAATTTTCATCTTGGTATCAGCCACGGCTTCGCCGTTGCACGATGTGGTGGCTGACATCAGCGTGACACCTTCGGCCTCTGCCTCAAATATTATCTCTGTCTGCAGCTCGTCTCCGATTGCCGGACGTCTGTAACAGTGAAACTTCCTGACCTCGCCGATATATCCGATAGGGGCGGGAAGGGACTGCATCCGGTAACGGTGTCCGGCAAATGCCGATGCCGACTGCGCGATATGCTCGATCAGCCCGGTCTCGGCCATAAGTCCGTCATCTTCAATGAAATAGTTGTCGGCGGTGACGCTAAGGCCGGTATGACATCTGTTACCGCTTGCGTCAATCAGCCTGCTGACCATGACGACAGGCTCCCGTTGGGGTATAAGCCCCAACACTTCCTCTGCCTCGTAAAGCATCTGTATGCTACGGCTTTATCAGAGATTTTTCTCTATATAATCATAGAGATCGGAGAACTTTGTGAGAAGGTGGAGTTCCTCGGTCGTTACTTTTACACCGAATGCCACCTGAATTGCCGATATCAGATCAACGAGTCTCAGACTGTCCAGTTCAAGTGTCTTGCGGATGTCAGCATCAGGAGAAATAACACTTTCCTCAACTTCAAACTCCTCTGCTAAAACAGCGTTTACTTTCGATACGATTTCCTCACGTGTCATAGTTGTACTTTTTTATATTGTTAATTGATATTCCTAACTATAAGTGTGGCGTTTGTGCCACCGAACCCGAATGAGTTGCTGAGGAACATGTTGAAATGGGCCTCGCGTGTCTCCGGAATTATATTCAGTATCGCGGTATCTTCATCGGGATTCTCAAAATTGATATTCCCGGCAATGAAGCCGTTCTTCATCATCAGGGTGGAATAAATCAGTTCACTGGTGCCTGCCATCCACATCTCGTGTCCGGTCTGGCTCTTTGTAGATGTAACCGGGACGTTGAGACCGTGGAACACGTTGTTAATGGCTTGCGCCTCGCGGGCATCTCCGATTTTTGTGGATGTGGCATGCGCGTTGATGTAGCCGATGTCGCGTATGTCAACGCCGGACAGGCGTATGGCCATCTCCAATGAGCGCTGCGGGCCTTCCACGCTCGGCGTGGTCATATGGTCGCCGTTGCCGCTGAAGCCATATCCCATAACTTCCGCTATGATGTGGGCACCGCGCTTTACGGCATTGTCGTGGCTCTCCAAAATTACTGTTGCGGCACCTCCTCCGGGAATGAGTCCGTCACGGTCGCGGTCAAAGGGACGGCAAGCCTTGGTCGGATCGTCTTCTCTTGTGGAGAATGTCTGCAGACCGTCAAAGGGCCCTGTCGCATACGGATTCACCTCCTGTGCGCCGCCACACACTATGCAGTCCTGCAGTCCCTGGCTGATAAGCAGCCAGCCGAGACCTATGCTGTGGCTGCCTGACGCGCAGGCCGCGCTTACTGTCATATTGACACCGCGAAGCTTGAACAGACAGGCCAGATTCATTGTAATGGATGAATTCATACAACGGAATATCGCGCCACTGCCACTTGCCGCAGTTGAGTCAATGGAACGTATCTTGTCCCAGGCACCAACCGTTGATTCTGATACTGAATCGTTACCGTACAGGATGCCGACCTCGTGTGAGGACAGGTAATCCATATCAAGTCCGGCCTGTTCCAGAGCCTGAATAGTAGCCATATAGGCATAACTTGATTCTTCGTGCATATACTTGCGCTCATCGCGGCCTACGAACGGTTTCAAATCCGGCATAGGGACTGCTGATGTCAGTGCAGAACGGAATCCGAAACCCTTTCCCTTGCGTTTCTCATCAAAAATTATTCCGCTCACACCGTTCCTCAGACTTTCGGTGACTGTGTTTAAATCCTGTCCGAGACAGGACCATATTCCCATTCCCGTAATTACTACTCTATTACTCATTTTTACATTTTTTCACATTACGTCATTATCCTTTGCGAAGTTACTGTTTTTTTCGGTAAGGTACAATTTTCTTCACATTACGCTCCCTTTATGTGTCCCGTGACATTGACAATTGAAAACGAACGGTCAAACATCCGTGAAAACTCGGTTTTTATTTGTAACTTCGCGGATTGTGACGGATTTTAGAAATGTTAATGTATGAACGTATCGTATAAGTGGCTTAAGGAGTATGTCGATTTTGACCTTTCTCCGGAGAAAACAGCTGAGGCTCTGACCTCGATAGGTCTTGAGGTTGACGGCATTGAAGAGGTGCAGTCTGTAAAGGGCGGACTCAAGGATATTGTGATCGGTGAAGTGTTGGCTTGCGAGCCGCATCCCAATTCGGATCATCTTCACATTACTACTGTCAATCTCGGTGGCGGAACTCCTGAACAGATAGTCTGTGGTGCACCTAATGTCGCTGCCGGGCAAAAAGTAGCTGTGGCAGTGTGTGGCGCGAAAATATATGAAGGTGATGACTGCTTCACAATCAAACCGTCAAAACTGCGTGGTGTCGCCTCGAACGGAATGATTTGTTCTGAGAAGGAATTGGGTATAGGCAATGACCATTCAGGAATTATGGTTCTGTCTGCCGATGCCGTGCCCGGTACTCCCGCTGCGGATTATTTCGGACTTGAATCGGATTATGTGATAGAGGTGGATATAACTCCTAACCATGCGGATGCCTGCTCCCATTGGGGAGTGGCACGTGATTTATACGCCTGGCTGCTTCAGAATGGCTACAAGACATCGCTGCACCGTCCGTCGGATGAGAATTTCCACGTTGACGGCAATGACTTGAACATAGATATTGAGGTGCTGAATCAGGAGGCTTGCCCGCGCTATTCAGGCGTATCCATAAGGAACGTGGCCATAAAGGAGAGTCCGGCCTGGCTGAAGAATAAGCTTACGGCAATAGGTCTGCATCCTATCAATAACGTCGTTGATGTCACAAACTTCATAATGTTCGCGTACGGACAGCCTCTGCACAGTTTCGATGCCGATAAGATTGACGGCGGTAAGATTGTGGTCAGGACAATGCCGGAAGGTACTCCTTTCGTCACTCTTGACGGACAGGAGCGCAAGCTCTCCGAGCGTGACCTGATGATATGCAATGCCAATGAACCGATGTGTATTGGCGGTGTCTTCGGCGGCTTGAAGTCAGGTATTTCCGAGCAGACGGTCAACGTGTTCATAGAGAGCGCGTATTTCCATCCTACGTGGATCAGGAAGAGCGCACGCCGGCATCAGCTGGGCACGGATGCATCATTCAGATTTGAGCGTGGCGTTGATCCCAACGGTGTCATCTATGCCTTGAAACAGGCCGCAATGCTGATTGCCGAGCTTGGCGGCGGTACCATTTCAATGCCGATAAAGGATGTCTATCCGCAGCCGATTGAGGATTTCAAGGTTGATTTCAAGTATGACTATGCAGACAAACTGGCTGGCAAGGTTCTTCCACGGGAGACCATGAAGACGATTATCGGAAACCTTGGCATTGCCATTGATTCGGAGTCGGAAGACGGGTTGAAACTTTCTGTTCCGCCTTTCCGCGTAGATGTGCAGCATCCGTGCGATATTGTGGAGGAAATTCTGAGAATATACGGTTATAATAATGTGGAGTTTGACAAGTCTGTGCGTTCCAGTCTGACTGTTCAGGGTGATGTGGATCGTGCCCACAAGATGCAGGATCTTGTGTCCGAACAACTTGTCGGCTGCGGGTTCAATGAGATTCTGAACAATTCCCTGACAAAGGCTGCATATTATGACAATCTTGGCTGCTATCCTTCGGGGAGACTTGTCAGGCTGATGAATCCGTTGAGTGCTGATTTGAATGTGATGCGCCAGTCACTTCTGTTCGGAGGGTTGGAGAGCATCTCTTACAATGTGCGCCGCCAGAGTCCGGATCTGCGTCTGTTCGAGTTCGGCAAATGCTATTATTTTGATGCGGCACGCCGCGAGTCACTGTCGGACGGGGAGGGCGCCAACACGCTCAAGGCTTACAGTGAGGATTATCGCGTGGGCTTGTGGATTACAGGACAGCGGGTATCCGCTTCGTGGGCCCACAAGGATGAGGAGTCATCTTTTTTTGAACTGAAAGCCTGTGTCCACAATGTGTTCGCACGTCTTGGACTGGATGTCAGGAACATACGCATTGAAGAGTTCTCGGACGATGTTTATTCCAGCGGATTGCGTTATTTGCTCCGTTCCGGTAAGGTACTTGCCCAGATGGGTGTGATAAAGAACACGATATTGAAGTCCTTCGACATAGAGAAGCCTGTGTATTTTGCTGACATTGTATGGGATGAACTGCTGAAGGCTACCAAAAAGGTGAAGGTGAGCTATACGGATTTGCCCAAGTTTCCTGCTGTAAGGCGTGATTTGGCCCTGCTCGTTGACAAGTCTGTGACTTTTGCCCAGATAGAGAGCGTGGCGTACGGTGCGGAGAAGCGTCTGCTCAAGGATGTGTCGTTGTTTGATGTGTATGAGGGCAGAAACCTTGAGAACGGCAAGAAAAGCTATGCTGTTGCATTTATGTTGCAGGATGAGTCGCAGACATTGAATGACAAGCAGATAGAGAAGACTATGAACGCAATCATCCGCAGTCTTGAGACTTCTCTCGGCGCACGCCTGAGATGATTTTGCGAATATATAATCAAAAAACAATAAGAAAATGGGAAGAGCATTTGAATTCAGAAAGGCGAGAAAACTGAAACGTTGGGGTAATATGGCGAAGACTTTTACGCGTATCGGCAAGCAGATTGCCATTGCAGTGAAGGCCGGAGGTCCTGACCCGGATCTTAATGCGCCTCTTCGTGCCATCATCGCCACAGCGAAGCACGAGAACATGCCAAAGGACAATGTGGAGCGTGCCATCAAGAATGCGATGGGCAAGGATCAGAAAGACTACAAGGAAATGAACTACGAGGGCTACGGGCCACACGGAATCGCTATCTATGTGGAGACTCTTACAGATAATACGACCCGTACTGTGGCTAATGTCCGTGCCGTGTTCAATAAGTTCAGCGGTACTCTCGGCACCAGCGGAAGCCTTGACTTCATGTTCAGCCACAAATGCCAGTTTACGATATCGAAGAAGGATGGCGTAGATATGGATGACCTGATTCTGGAACTTATAGACCTTGGTGTAGAGGATGAGTACGATTACGATGAGGAGGAGAACGAGATAACGCTGTACGGTGATCCCAAGTCGTATGCGGCAATACAGAAATACCTTGAGGAGAATGGCTTTGAGGTTAAGGCTGCCGAATTCACACGTATTCCGAACGACCTGAAGGATGTTACTCCCGAACAGCGTGAGACCATTGACAAGATAGTTGAACGTCTGGAAGAGGATGATGACGTGCAGAACGTATATACCAATATGCGTCCTATAGAAGGCGAAGAATAAAAACGCATGACAGAGCAGATTGATCGCGTAGCCCTTGCTGTAGAACTTTTCAAACAAGGCTTTAACTGCTCACAGTCGGTTACGGCGGCTTTTGCAGATTTGTACGGGCTGACACGCGAGCAGGCATTGCGTGTGTCTGCCTCGTTCGGCGGCGGTATGGGACGTATGCGTGAGGTGTGCGGGGCCGTGTCGGGTATGTTTGTTCTGGCAGGCCTTGACTGCGGCAGTCCGCAAGCGGGCGATGCGGCCGGTAAGGAATACAATTACCGTGTAGTCCAGATGCTTGCGGAAAAGTTCAGGGAACATAACGGCTCGATTGTGTGCCGTGAGTTGCTGGGCTTGTCCAAAGGCAGTCCTGTTCCAGCCGAAAGGAATGCGGAATACTACAGGAAAAGACCGTGCGTACAGATTGTGGCCGATGCTGCGGCTATATTCAATGATTATCTGAACGGCAAAGAAAACGATTCTAACTTTAACTCAAATAATGTTAAATAGTTAATTTGCTGATTGCCAATTAATAAATTGACTGTAACTTTGCGGTCGAAATAAAAAACGTATAAGAAAAGATGTTCACACAAATGGTTGGAGAGTATGCCGGCATGATATGGCGTGCTCTTGAAGGCAACAATGCCCTTTCCCAGAAAGAAATCAAGAAAATTGCAAAAATGAAGGACAAGGAGTTTTATCTTGGTCTCGGTTGGCTGCTCCGCGAGGACAAATTGAATGTCACCGAAGGCGAGGACGAAATGTATTTCGCACTCAAGTAAGCAACTTCTCTGAAACATTATTACGGCAATTCCGCAGTCATTGATATTGATGATTGCGGAATTGTCGTGTTTTACTTATTTTTGCGAAATAATTGTACGTGATGAAAAATATCAGGAATTTCTGCATAATAGCGCATATTGACCACGGTAAGTCAACTCTGGCTGACCGCCTGTTGGAATATACCAAGACGATAGATGTGACGGAAGGCCAGATGCTGGACGATATGGATCTGGAGAAGGAACGTGGAATAACCATCAAGAGTCACGCTATTCAGATGGAATATGAATATAAGGGTGAGAAGTATATCCTTAACCTTATTGATACTCCGGGACATGTGGATTTTTCATACGAGGTGTCGCGTTCTATTGCGGCTTGCGAAGGTGCCGTGCTGGTGGTCGATGCAACTCAGGGTGTTCAGGCACAGACGATAAGCAATCTTTATATGGCTATTGAGCACGACTTGGAGATAATTCCAGTTATCAACAAGTGCGATATGCAGAGTGCTATGCCTGATGAGGTGGAAGATGAGATTGTTGATTTACTCGGTTGTAAGCGTGACGAAATAATACGCGCATCCGCACGCACGGGGATGGGCGTTCATGAAATACTGGATGCAATTGTGGAGCGTATTCCAAATCCGGTCGGAAATCCGGATGCTCCTCTGCAGGCTCTGATATTCGATTCCGTATTCAATCCTTTCCGTGGAATCATTGCGTATTACAAGATTGTGAACGGAAGTATCCACAGTGGCGATAAGGTGAAATTCTACAATACCGGCAAGGAATACGATGCTGATGAGATAGGTGTGCTGCGTATGGATATGGTGCCGCGCGATGTCATGAAGACCGGAGACGTTGGCTACATCATATCCGGCATAAAGACATCGACGGAGGTTAAGGTCGGTGATACAATCACTCATGTGGCGCGTCCGTGCGATGAGGCCATATCAGGTTTTGAAGAATCCAAACCTATGGTGTTCGCCGGTGTGTATCCGATAGATGTGAACGAGTTTGAGGATTTGCGGGCATCGCTTGAGAAACTTCAGCTGAATGATGCGTCTCTCAGTTTTACCCCTGAGTCATCAATGGCACTCGGATTCGGATTCCGTTGCGGTTTCCTCGGGCTGCTCCACATGGAGATTGTTCAGGAACGTCTGGACCGCGAATTTGATATGAGCGTGATTCCGCCAGTTCCGAATGTACAGTACATCGTCTATGACAAGCAGGGCAACTGCACGGAGGTGCATAACCCGAGCGGTATGCCGGATCTGACGCTGATTGACCATATTGAGGAACCTTATATCGATGCATCGATTATCACTACGACTGAGTATATAGGCCCGATAATGACGCTTTGTCTGGACAAGCGCGGAGAACTGGTCAAACAGCAGTTCATTGCCGGTAACCGGGTTGAACTTTATTTCAAACTGCCGCTCGGCGAGATTGTCATTGATTTCTATGACAAGTTGAAGAGTATTTCAAAGGGGTATGCATCGTTCGACTATCATCCGGCAGGTTTCCGCCCGTCAAAACTGATAAAGTTGGATATTCTGCTGAACGGGGAGCCTGTAGATGCGCTCTCCACACTTACGCACGTGGATAATGCATATGATCTTGGTCGCAGGATGTGTGAGAAGTTGAAGGATCTTATACCGAGACAGCAGTTTGATATTGCAATACAGGCGGCTATAGGTGCTAAGATTATCGCACGCGAGACTATAAAGCAGGTGCGCAAGGACGTTACCGCAAAATGCTACGGCGGTGATGTGTCGCGTAAGCGTAAGTTGCTTGAAAAGCAGAAGAAAGGCAAGAAGCGTATGAAGCAGATTGGAAACGTAGAGGTTCCGCAGAAGGCGTTCCTTGCAGTATTGAAGCTTGACTAATATCAGTAATTCGGATTTCGTGGCGAAACCCGAATTACTGATAAAGGAAACGCTTGATGCTGCCTTTCGGTGTCTTCTCGAAACTTTCCTCCATCAGCTGGAACGAGTGAACCCTCTCGTAGGCCGGGAGCGATTCGTTCATTTCCTTGCGGGAAGCGTCAAGGCGTTGCTCAATCTGCTGTCGGCTGAGGCTTCCTGTCCTTGCAGCTTCCGGATCGGCAACTATGAGACCGATGAGTTTGCCGTCACGTTCAACCACCAGCGATTCGGCTACCAACGGTAACTTGTTGATGATGGTCTCAATCTCTTCCGGGTAAATGTTCTGTCCTGAGGAACCGAGAATCATGTTTTTGCTGCGGCCCTTTATCGTGATGAAACCGTGCTTGTCCATAAGACCCATATCACCGGTGTAGAACCATCCGTCATCATCTATGGCCTGTGCCGTAGCTTCCGGATTCTTGTAGTATCCGAGCATTACATTATCTCCTTTTATTGTAATCTCGCCCGGTGTGTTCTCCGGGTCTGAACTGTGAATCTCAACTGTCACTCCGTCTATAGGCTGGCCGCAGGTGCCTGGCTTGAAAGTGTTCCAGTGTGTGTATGATATGAGAGGTGCGCATTCTGTAGCACCGTATCCTACTGAATAAGGGAAATTGATTGTCCTAAGGCAGTTCTCAACTTCTTTGCTGAGTGCTGCGCCTCCGATAATCAGCTCTACCATTTTACCGCCGAATATGTCAATGAGCTTGTTTCGTATACCTCTCAGTATAATCTGTCTTAAAATAGGAATCCTAAGGGCTATCTTCATTGAAGGCTTATCCATAATCGGCATCAGGCCATTGTTTACAACCTTTTCGATAACCAGAGGCACAGTGATGATAAGTGTAGGCTTGAATTCCCTGAAAGTCTGGAATATTATTTTCGGACTTGGAATCTTGGTCAGGAAATGTATGTGACAGCCTAATGTGAAATCATAGATGAACTCAAACATCAGCCCGAACATATGGGCCAGCGGAAGCATGCATACGGTATCGCTGCCGGGTTTGAGCGGCATTTTGTTGAGACTGTATATCAACAGCATACGCAATGCCCGGTACGGTATCATTACACCCTTGGGAAAACTCGTGGTTCCTGAGGTGTAGTTCAGAATGGCAAGGTCATTCCTGTCTTTCTCCTTGAAGAATGCAACATCGTTTTTGCCGAATCCGTTCGGGAATCTCTGGCTGAAAATCTCATCCAATTTCCCGTATGTGTCGGTCAGCTTTCTGTTCTGCGACTGAATCAGTTCCAAACCGGATATATTGAAATATCCTTCAATTGCCGGCATCTTGTCTGTGTCAATGCTCTTCCACTGTGATTCGCCTACGTACAGTAATCTTGCTTCAGAGTGGTTCACTATATTGTGAATGTAGTCTGACTTGAAGTCGGCGAGTATCGGCACAGGTACCGCACCGTATGAGAGAATCGAGAGGAATGCGATTGCCCAGTTGGCGCAGTTCTTTCCACACAATGCGGCTTTGTCGCCCGGTTTCAGTCCGATGCTTCTGTACAGGATGTGCGCACGTTCAATTTTTTCCGCAATATCCTTATAGAGGTATGTTTCACCCTGATAGTCCGACAATGCCTTCAGATTCCAGTTCTTGGTGATGCTTTCCTGAAAGAAAGCTATTGTGCTAGGGTTGTTCAGGTTTATGATGCTGCTGACATCCAATACGTTTTTGAAAACATTACTACTCATAGACTGCCATACTTTTTCAAAAGTTGTCAAAAGTAATGATTTATTCCGTATTTCTGAGAATTTGTTTTGAAATGTTCGATTAAGAACCTGTTTTGAAATGATTAACTTCAATTCTTATGCTTCTTTTCCGCATCTTTTCTACCGCTTTCCGGTTACAATGGAGCCACATTGCTCCCTCAAATCAGCAGAAAATCTGCTGGAAAATAACCTATAATAATTTTCGTCAACCATTTCAAAACAGATTCTGAACTATTATTCGTAAATTTGACGATGTTAAGAATATAACATTGTAACGATGTCGTCTGTAATCTTACCCGCTACAATCTCTGTAATCTTCTTGCATGATGAGACTTGGAACTCATTCTGTACTTTGATATATGGTTGGGATTGATCAGAAACGGATAGCCAAGAACACGCTGATGCTGTATATCAGGATGGGCGTGGTTATGATGGTCAATCTTTATGCGTCACGAGTCATTCTGGCAGCTTTGGGTAAGGTCGATTTCGGCATATATGGCGCTGTCGGAAGCATAGTGCAGATGTGTTCGTTTTTGTCCGTTACAATGTCAACGGCGTGTCAGAGATTCTATTCCTTTGAGATTGGACGTGGCAATTTTGACAGACTCAGACGCTGTTTCAGTCAGACAATAATAGTTTTCATTGTCATCGCGCTGATTGTTGTTCTGCTCTCCGAAAGTGCAGGAATGTGGTTTCTTGAAAATAAAATGCAGTTGGCAGGCCGCACGTATGCGGCTCATTATGTCTTTCAGCTCTCAATCGTAAGTTTCATTTTCCAGATAATGCGGATTCCATATATGGGTATGGTAATTGCAAAGGAGAAAATGAAGGTTTTTGCGTATATCAGTGTGTTTGAGGCTTTAGGCTCATTGACTATATCGCTTTTGCTGAAGTATTCACATCACGACAGACTGATTCTTTATGCATGGTTGATGCTTACGGTTCAGATAATGACAACGCTTGCGTTTTATCTATATTGCAGGATTTTCTATGTTGAATGCCGGGTGTCATTAAAATATGACAGAGCAATGTTCAGACAGGTCTTTTCGTTTACAGGATGGGAAATGATAGGCTCGTTGGCAGGAGTTTGCAAGACGTACGGTGTTAATCTCCTGTTGTTGAATCCTTTTTTCGGACCTGTGATTAATGCGGCACGTGATGTCGCCAACAAGGTGTATAGCACAATACTTCAGCTGCAGACGAATTTCTTTATGGCTGTTAAACCACAACTGATCAAATCATACGCAGATGGAAAGGTGGACGATATGATTGCTCTTATGTGCCAGAGCCTTAGGCTTACATATTATTTGCTGTTGGTTGTAGCCATACCTATCCTTGTGGAGACTCCTATGATTCTTGACATTTGGCTGGAAGATGTTCCGGAATATGCTCCATTGTTTGCCAGACTGCTTATCGTGAATGGGCTGATTGACACTTTCTCTAATCCATTGGCATCGGCAATACAGGCAACAGGCAGGAACAAGTGGTATCAGATTTGTATGGGCTCTACTTTACTTGCCATTGTCCCGATAGGGTATGCAGGGTTTAAATGGTTAGACTGGAATGCGGAAGCTGTATTCTATGTTTCTATAGTTTTGTCAGTAGCTGCACAGTGTGTAAGGGTGTATTTTGTGAGGAAACAGATAGAACTTGATGTCAGAATGTTTATGCGCCAAGTTGTATATGTCATTCTATTGGTGACATCTGTATGTGTGGCACTGCCACTGCTCGTGAAATGGCTTTTTGAAATGTCGGATGACCTTTTATCTGCGATTATAGTAATGGCAGTCAGCATGATGTGGACAGCAATAGTTGTGTATTTCATAGGTATTACGGGAAGTGAGCGTAAGTATGTCAATGGGTTTGTAAAAAAATATATTGGTTTTGTGATATGCAGGCGATAATTCTGGCGGCAGGAATGGGTAAGCGTCTTGGAGAGCTTACAAAATCTAACACAAAGTGTATGATTGAAGTCAACGGTGTGCCGCTGATAGATAGAATGCTTGTGAATCTGACGGGTCTCGGACTATCCCGTGTAGTTATAGTTGTCGGATATGAAGGTGAGAGACTTATGGATTACATAGGTCACCGTTACGATGAAAACTTGAAAATTGAGTATGTTGTCAATCCGATATTCGATCGCACTAACAATATATATTCACTGGCTCTGGCAAAGAAACAGCTACAGGAGGATGATACTCTGCTGTTGGAGAGTGATTTGATTTTTGAACAGCGTATGCTAAATCTGCTGTTGGATAATAAATATCCGAATCTGGCGCTGGTGGCCAAGTATGAGACTTGGATGGATGGCACTATGGTACGTATTGATGACGATAACAGAATAGTCAGTTTCGTTCCGAAAAAGGCATTCAAATACTCGGATGTTCCATATTATTACAAAACCTGCAATATATATAAGTTCAGCAGAGAATTCTGTGCAAATCAGTATGTGCCATTTCTTGAGGCGTACAGCAGGGCAATGGGTAATAATGAGTACTATGAGCAGGTGTTGCGTGTGCTGACTGTTTTGGACAAATCTGAACTGATGGCTCTTCCGATAACTGATGAAAAGTGGTATGAGATTGATGATGTTCAGGATAAGGATATAGCTGAGACGATATTTTCCTCTGCTGATGCCCGCTTGATCAAACTGTCCCATTGCTATGGTGGATATTGGCGATTCCCAGAGTTGAAGGATTTCTGTTATTTGGTCAATCCTTATTTCCCTCCTGCCAGGATGAAGGATGAAATATGTGCAAATTTCAATTCATTACTTACACAGTATCCATCGGGAATGGCTGTCAATTCGCTGCTTGGTGGAAAATATTTTGGAATACGGCAGAATTATGTATGTGTCGGCAATGGAGCTGCAGAACTGATAAAATGTCTGATGGAGAATCATGCATATGGGAAGACTGGTGTTGTGTTCCCAACTTTTGAGGAGTATCCGAACAGATTGGCTTCGAAGGATATAGTCAGATATATACCGGATAACCGTGATTTTTCATATACATCAGATGATTTGAAGAATTATTTTGCAGACAAGAATTTGTCCAATCTCCTGCTTGTCAATCCGGATAATCCGTCTGGTAATTTTATTTCAAAAGATGATGTTCTGTCATTGTTAAGATGGTGCAGTGAGAGAAACATTTTTCTTATCGTGGATGAGAGTTTTGTTGATTTTACAGAAAATCATAAGGACAATACTTTGCTGCGAAACGATATTCTTTCAGGTAATGCAAATCTCGCGGTTGTGAAATCCATAAGTAAATCGTACGGTGTTCCGGGGTTGCGCCTGGGCATTGTCGCATCATCCGACAGCGCGCTGATTGATGCAATGCGTAAGGAGGTCGCCATTTGGAATATCAATTCATTTGCGGAGTTTTACATGCAGGTATTCAACAAGTATGAAAAGGATTATTATGCTGCATGTGATAAATTTATAGAGGAAAGAGCAATGTTCTATAGAGAACTTTGCGATGTTCCATATTTGAGAGTCATACCATCATCGGCAAATTATTTTCTCTGTGAGGTGACGTCGCGCTATTCATCGCATGAACTGACGGAACTGCTTTTGAGGGAACATAATGTACTTATTAAGGACTGTGGAACTAAAAGTGCATTTTCAGACAGACAGTTCGTTCGAATTGCTGTGAGGGATAGAAATGACAATCATATGCTTGCCGAGATATTGAAGGGGATATGAAGAAAAAGACTGAGATTTGTATCTGTGGTGGGGGAAATCTGGCTCATGTGACTGGTGGATACCTTGCGTCTAAGGATGAGTATTCGGTACGTTTGCTTACGCGTCATCCAGAAAAATGGTGCGTGGATGGCAGACCATTGATTGTTGAAGATCCTGACGGCAATAGATTCAGAGGTAATTTTTCTTTGGTTACACCTGATGCGCAGACTGCATTGGATGGCGCGGAAATTGTCCTTTTGTGTGTTCCTGGATTTGCAATAGCAGATGAATTGAAAAAAATCAGGGAATACGTCACGTCTGATATGTATATCGGCTCAATTGTGTCCAGTACAGGATTTTTTTTGATGGCTGATGAACTCCTGGGACTTGATACCCGCTTGTTCGGTCTGCAGAGAGTGCCTTTTATTGCCAGGGTTGACGAGTATGGCTCAAAAGCGATGTTGCTTGGGTACAAACCTTCAATAACAATTGCAACTTTGCATATTTCGGAACGGGAGTATTTGGTATCAACATTAACTGCGATGTTTGATGTCCCTGTTGTATTACTTGATAATTATATGAAGGTAACGTTGTCAAATAGTAACCCGATATTGCATCCTTCCAGATTATATGGTATGTTTGGAAGTTGCAGGGAGACGTACGATTCGGAAATTATGTTTTATGAAGATTGGGATGTAAGAAGTTCGGAAATTTTGATTGAGTGTGACCGGGAATTTAGAAAAGTTGCTGAATCATATGATGTGGGTGAAAATGATATACCTTCGCTTTTGACATATTATGAGAGTAGTGATGCGGTTTCATTGACAAAAAAAATACATTCTATTTCAGCATTCAAGGGACTTAGGGCTCCTATGATTAGGCTGGAATCTCAAAAGTATGTTCCTGATTATGAAAACCGTTACTTTACGGAGGATATCCCGTTTGGTATGCTGATGGTCAGGGCTTTTGCTGAACGGCAGGGAATTACTACGGAGATGATTGATACTGTTATAAGCTGGGCTCAGAATGTCATGAACAGGGAATATTTGCGCGATGGAATTCTAAATGGATGTGATTTGGTAGATACTATTGTTCCATATGTCCTATGATTGACGAATCAATACAGAAACAGCTGCGCGAACAGTATAATCCGGACGGATCGATGTTACGTGAGATACAGATGTACCTTCTTGATATTTTGTCAGAGGTTGACCGTGTCTGCCGGGAGAATGGCCTTACATATTGGCTTGATTCAGGAACATTGTTGGGCGCGGTACGGCACGGTGGGTTTATTCCGTGGGATGATGACATAGATATATGTATCCTAAGGAAAGACTACAAACGCTTCTGTAAGGTTATGCGTGAATGTCTGCGTCCTCCGTACAAGTTATATGCTATAGACTATGACTCGGACTACAATCACAAGTGGCCGCGTATAGTGAACGAAAATATATCAGTGAAGCGTATGGCGCCTGATGGGGCAGTCAGGGAGGAGAAACTTTGGGTTGATGCTTTTTTAATGTGCAATGGACATCCGTCATACGTGAGGAAAATAGATGCATTGTATGGGCGTTGTTTTCGTCGGGTTCATGGAATTGTGGATGATGGTTGGTTGCGCAGGGTCGCAGGATTTGTGGCATTTCCGTTTGCAACATTGCTTGTGATGTTTTCGCGTTTGTATGGTAAGACGTTCTACCGCGATACGCTCGTGCATGATTATGCGTCGGGATTTTATAGTATTCGTAAGGTAGATGATATATTCCCATTGTCGTCTATATCGTTTGAGGGTAGGTACTTTATATCTCCTGGTAATCCTGAAGCATATCTGAAAAGGGTGTTCGGAAATTACGAAGAACTTCCTTCAGAGGATAGTAGATTGACTCATAATATGATGGAAGTTAATTTGCTTAATTGTCAAAATAAATGAACGCAGGTGTGATTTTGGCAGGAGACGTTGGATCACGCTCTGGTTTGAACACTCCAAAGCAGTTCTATAAGGTGGCAGGCAAGACTGTACTGGAACATACTGTTGATGTGTTTGAACGTCACGGGGGAATTGATGAGATTGCAGTAGTGGTCAATTCATCTCTTGTGCGCGAAGTGGAGAGTATAATCCTGCGTAACAAATGGACCAAACTGAAGAAGGTGCTGATTGGAGGCAAGGAAAGATACTACAATCAGGAGCAGGCGGTGATGGAGATTATGAAATATGTTGACGGAAGGAATAGAAATGCTATGGTCAGAAGCCGCTATCAGTCCTGTGCCTATATGTCTTTGAAGCTTGGAATATACGGGAAGAATGAATATAGGAACAAGTTCCATTTGCTGCGGACGGTGGACATCTTGTCGAACGATTGTCAGACAAAACATGCGAATCTGGTGGTCTGGTGTTCCTTTCATTTCAGTTATAGGCTGGCTGTCTTTGGAGCGAAGGCGATAAACAAATACCAGGTGCTGAAAAACAAATTGATAGAAATTTGGAATTTGCTTCGTGCTGTAATATCTTTAAAGCGTTTTAACTATTCAAGATAAAATGGGTGCTGCTGAACATAAATATAATAAGGCGTTGGTGATAGGTGGAAGTAACGGCATCGGTCTGAGCATTGTGCTGAATCTTGCTGCAATGTGCCGGAACATCGTTATTATGGACAAGGTGGCTCCGGATTGTGAACTGCCGGACAATGTCTCTTATTATCATTATAACCTTTTGAATGACTGTTTTGAGGATAATGCCGATACTGCCGGTGTGGGACAGGCTGACATGGATATTCTCGTTGTTACGGCAGGCTTTGGACGTATTGCTCCATTTGAGACATTCGTGGATAAGGAAATTGACAATGTGTTTGGCGTGAATGCTGTGGCTCTGACAAAAGTTATCAGATATTATTATCCGCGAATGTTGCATGGCGACAGTTTCTTCTGTGCTGTGATGGGTAGCATTGCGGGACTTGTTGCATCTCCAATGATAAGTCTGTACAGTGCTACGAAGGCTGCCGTATGTAAATTGACCGAAGGGATAAATGCGGAATTGGAATCTGCAGGATCGTTAAATCGTGTGCTGAATGTATCTCCCGGCTCGATTAAAGGGACAAAGTTTAACGGTGCATCGGAGAATAATCTGAAATTGACGGAAGGACTTGCGGCTGAGATAATTGAAAGGATGCTTGCACGTGAGCTCTTGTATATTCCTGACTACGATAATGTGTATAAGGGCGTGCTGGAACGTTATCATACAGACCCGCATAAATTTGCATCGGACAGTTGCCGCTACAAGATTGGGAGCGGAAGAATGAATTGTAATCCTCAGTTGAGGGTGGGGTATCTTAGCGGGACATTTGATCTCTTTCATATAGGTCATCTGAATTTGCTGCGCAGGGCTAAGGAATGTTGTGATTATTTGGTTGTCGGTGTCCATAAGGATGCGTCACATAAAGGGAAGGAAACTTTTATCCCGTACGAGGAGCGTTGTGACATACTCCGTAATATCAAGTATGTTGATAAGGTTATTCAGAGTCTGCCGGAGGATGATGAGATATACAGACAAGGTATTGTGAAATATGACTGCCTGTTTGTAGGCAGTGACTACAAGGGAACCGAGCGTTTCAACCGCTACGAGGCCTATTTTGCCGACAAGAACGTGAGAATAATATACTTCCCATATACCCAAGGCACAAGCAGTACGCGACTTCGTAATGCTCTGGATGCGATATCAGAGAAATAATATGAAATTCCTGGCATATCTGATTTGCTATTTTATTTATCCGTTCTCGTTCCTGTTTCCACGGGACAGCCGGAAATATGCCTTTGGCAGTTTCCGTGGAGCGTTTAACGACAATGCGAAACATTTATTCATATATGCGTCGCAGCATTGTTCCGATGCCCGTTGCGTATGGCTCTCGCCGGACAGGAAAACTGTGGCTCTTGTGCGCCGTCTGGGCTTCGAAAGCTATTATGTACTTTCTCCAAGAGGGGCGTGGTATGCATTGACAGCCAGATACTGGTTTGTAAATTCCTATTCCAATGATATTTTCTTCAGTTTCTCCGGTGGTGCTGTAATCATTAATCTGTGGCACGGACTTACGATAAAACGTATAGAATTTGGAATAACCACCGGTGATTTGGCTGACAGATATGTGAAAAAAACATTGAAAGAACGGTTCTATCATCCTCAGGTGTATATCCGACCGGATTATGTGCTGTCATCCTCACACTTTCAATCTGAGATATTTGCCAAGGATTTCAGGATTGATATATCACGTTGCTTGGAGTTCGGCTATCCGCGCAATTACCTGTTGGGACGCTCTTTTCAGGAGAGAATGGATTTCGCCTCCAAGTTTGAACCGGAGCAGGCGCGTGAGGTTCTGAATATGTTGCGTAATTATTCCAGAAGTTACATCTATATGCCTACGTGGCGTGACTCGCAACGTGAGGTTTTTGTGCAGAGTCTGGATCTGAATGCGTTGAACGGGATACTTGCTGACAGGAACGAACTGATGCTTCTCAAACCCCATGCTAATACAATTGTAGATAATGTTGAGTCTCTGTCAAATATCAGACTTTTGGACAACAGACTGGATATTTACTCCATTATACCTGACATTGATGTGCTTATATCAGATTATTCCTCTATTATTCAGGATTTCCTGCTTATGAGTGGCAAAGGGCTGATATTGTATCTGTATGATTATAAAGACTATGCCACCGGACGTGATTTCGAGATTGACTATGAGGCAATAATGCCGGGAGTCAGGGCTTACGATTTCGGAATGCTGCGGCAAGCCATTCAAAATGACTGTATAGTTCCAGAGGAGGAACGCAGGCGTTTCATTGGGCTGTTCTGGGGCAATAGCTTGAATATCAATTCTTCTGACGAGATAATAGGCTTTGTGCACTCTTTGGATAGAAAAATTTACAAATAGCTGTTTCCTATACGAAGGATTGGGGAACTTGAATAATAGCAATTCGGTAACTTACGAAACCTAAATAAATGATATCGGTTATTATCTGTACATATAATAGGGACAAGTATATATATAATGTATTACGCAGTCTTGCAGAGGGATCTTATCCTCGCGACAAATATGAGATTGTAGTTGTTGACAACAACTGTACCGATAATACGCAGGAAGAGCTGGAGCGGTTTGCCGCAGATTACCCCGATGTCGCTATAAAAACGGTGACGGAGTTTGAACAGGGTTTGTCACACGCACGAAACCGCGGAATACTTGAGTCCGGCGGTGATATACTGGTGTATGTTGATGATGATGCGACAGTGAATAAGGAATACCTGTCGGTATATGATGAATTCTTCTTGCGTAATGCTGGAATTGAGGCGGCGGGTGGACCTGTAATACCTTACTATGAGGATGGGACTGAGCCGGAGTGGATGACCTATCATCTGAGAAGGCTGCTTACGGGGTATCTGTACTTCGGCGACAAGGAACGTGATTTCCCCGGGGACAATTATCCGGGTGGAGGCAATGCCGCCTATAGAAAAAAAGTATTCGATACCGTAGGCTTGTACAATGTTGAGTTAGGTCGAAAAGGAGACAGTCTGGCAGGTGGCGAGGAAAAGGACATCTTCAATAAGATGACATCTGCCGGAATGCGCTTCCGGTATTTGCCTGGGGCAATTCTGTATCATAGTATTCCACATTATAAATTGGAACGGGACTATTTTGACCGTGTAACGTGCGGAATAGGTGAGAGCGAACGCAAACGCACTCTGAGAATATCCAGAACTGCATATCTTAAGCGTCTCGTCAAAGAAGGAGTGAAATGGTGCGGCACATTGGTACTTTGGATTATATACCTGTTCCGTGGACGTGTGAGGTGCGGCAACATGCTGGTAAGATTCCGCTGGAATGTAACGAGAAAGTTACTTTGATGTTCTCCTGCTTCGTACAACCTGCCCGATTATGAGACATAACGTTATCAGATACATCGTGCAGATGCATATTATGCTTATCGTATCTCCCTTTACCACGCTGTCGGGCGCAAATTCAAAGTGGATTATGTGATGTCCTGCCGGTACGTTGAGCGCACGTAATGTGTAGTCCGCACGGAAATGTGGGGTAAACTTGCCATCAATGTAGGCCTTCCAACCGTATGGATAGTATATTTCTGAGAATACTATTGTGCCGTCCTGTGATGACTCGCTTTCATAGTCAATATATCGCGGAGTGTATTTGGTTAGCCTTACTGAGGCTGTACTGTCTTTAGTGTTGATCGGGTTTCCGACGAATTCTGAGAACGTCCTGTCCAATACGGCAGTGGTGTGCAGATTGATGGTGCCCAGCGCCTCGTCTTCCTGGTTGGCATTATCGACAATCAGGAGAGTGTCAACGTACCACGCGTTGCCCATGGCCTGAGTATTACGCATCGGGGTTGGGTTACCCTCATTATCCACCGTTATGATATATTTCGCATTCAGCATACTTATCACATTCATGTCCATCTTGGATATGTGATTGTCAATAAGATCCTGATAGCGGCGCAATTTGGCAGCTGAATAACCGCCGAGAGACTTCAGATAGTATGATGTGCGTGCATCGCTGAATGTATTTGTCGCAAGATTCAGGACACGGAAATGCGGATCATTGTCAGCAAGAATCTGCTTTTCGTATGGCTGGATGT
Organism: Bacteroidaceae bacterium; assembly: GCA_024398595.1. Lineage (GTDB taxonomy): Bacteria > Bacteroidota > Bacteroidia > Bacteroidales > Bacteroidaceae > Colenecus. Next base: position 42,480 of record JAKSIX010000002.1, read on the forward strand.
TGAACTGGCTGCTTTTCTGTCTGGCGCTGACGAAATTGCTGTCATTGAAATAGCGCCTGTCAACCGGCCACAGGTCTGCCAGTACCAGAATACCCATAATGAGTGTAATGATGCAGGCGTTCAATATGCCTTTGACATAAAGCCACAGTGTCAGTGCAGCTCCGACAATGAACAGGAGTGAGCGGAAAGAGTCACTTATCAGTAGTGACTGACGTTCTGTAATAATTCCCTGATATATAAAGTCCGGGAGTGAGTCCAGTCTTATATCCGATGCTCCGCTGAATGGGAATAATGATTTCCCGAATAGAATAAGAACAAGGCATAAACCAGCTGTGATTCCCGCCGAGAGATATATTCCTTTCAGTGCTTTTGCCTTATCTGCTGTTCCATTGATTATGTCACGTATCGCCATGAACCCGAGCAGCGGCATTGTTATTTCCGCTATTATCAGGATTGATGATACAGACCGGAATTTGTTGTACAGTGGGAAGAATTTGAAAAATGCGGATGTCAGCGGCATGAAGTTATGTCCCCAGGCGAGTGCAATGGAAAATATGGTGGCTGCCAAAATAGCCCATTTGTATGCTCCTTTTACCAGTATCAGTCCCAATACGAACAGGAAGCATACTACAGCACCCATATAGACGTTGCCGGATGTGCCTGGCTGGTCTCCCCAGTACAGTGGTATGGATTTGCAGAACTGTGCTGCGCTTTGTCTGTCTATACCTTTTGCCACCAATGTCTTATATAGTTTGGAGTCTGTTCCGACATCTACGGAAGATGCTCCGCCCATAACACCGGGGACTAAAAATGAAAGACTCTCGTCAATGCCGTAACTCCATAGGGTCGCATATTCAATGCTGAGGCCGGAATCCTTTGGGCCGCTATCTCTTGAATCCAGATCAGAATGTCCGCCGCGTATCGTTTCCGTCATATATTCCCTGTTGGCGAAAACATTGGCGCAGTTCGTGCCTAATCCTATACCTAACGATGCTGCGAATATTATCAGTGCGATGAAGAAATCCTTCAGCCTTTTTTCGTGGATGTGTATATACAACTCTGCCAATGTCAATGTGCCGATCAACATACATATATAGTATGACATCTGAGGATGCCTGGTGAATATGATAGCTGTCGGAAAAGCTGTGAGTATGAATCCTAATCCATATTTTTTCTTGAATATCAGTTTGAATCCACCTATGACTATAGCCATAAAACCTATTGTGAATGTCTTGGTTATGTGGCCTGCCGGAATAATGACGATGAAATATGATGAAAGTGCAATTGCGATTGCTCCTGCCAGACTTAGCCATTTGTCTATGTCAAAGCAGCGCAACATTATGAAGAATCCGATGAAATATATAATCAGGATGACAGGTGTCCTGCTGTTTCCGGCATTGTTCATTATGGCTCTGAATGGCTTGAGCAGTGCGTCCGATTTATAATGGTTGCCTCCTATCTGATACGTTGGCATTCCGCAGAAACTTGAGCCTGTCCAGAATGAATGGTCGCCGGTATCATGGCTGTATTGTCTGACTTCCTGCACCATTCCTTCGTATGTTGTCACATCTCCTGCATAGAGAATCTTCCCGCCAAGTGATGGGGCACAATAAATACAGGCCAAAGCAATGAATATGAACAGTGCTGTGACGTATGCACCGTATTTGCTGAAAAACTTCTTCATCGTTTTATTCTTTTTGGTAGAGGAAACGCTTGATGCTCTTTTTGGGTGTCTTCTCGAATTCCTCGTTGTATATTCTTATCTGTGAAATCTGCTCGTATGCAGGCAGCTCCCTGTTGAGCTCGCTGCGGTTGCTTTCCATCGTAGCCGGTATCTGTTCTTCCTTAAGACCGAGGTTCATTGCCTCGTCGAAGTCCGGATATACAAGTGCTACAAGCTTGCCGTTCTCGCTTATGACGACAGATTCGGACACGCAAGGCATATTGTTGAGCTTGTCCTCTATCTCCTCAGGATATATGTTCTGTCCTGAAGGCCCGAGTATCATACTCTTGCTGCGTCCTTTGATGAATACGTTGCCGTCCCTGTCCATTATGCCGAGGTCGCCTGTGTACATCCAACCGTCTGCGTCTATTGTCTCTTCTGTAAGTTTTTCGTTCTTGTAATATCCCAGCATTACGTTCGGCCCCCGGCAGACAATCTCGCCCGGTATATGTTCGGGATCGCTGCTCAATATTTTGACTTCCATTCCGTATGCGGCCTTTCCGCAGGAGCCGGGTACGAAAGTCTTCCAGTCCTCGTAGCATATTATCGGGCCGCATTCGGTGGCTCCGTAGCCTACAGTGTATGGGAAATGTACCGAGTGAAGGAAATTCTCCACTTCCTGATTGAATGCCGCTCCGCCTATGATTATCTGGTAGAACTCCCCTCCGAACGAGTTGATCAGCTCCTTGCGGATTTTTCTGTTTATCTGGTCATTTACCACGGGCACCTTCAGCAGAAGCCTCATCTGCGTGGTCTCAAGTCTTGGAAGTACATTCTTCTTGATGATTTTTTCGATGACTAGCGGTACGGCTATTATGACTTTGGGCTTTATGTCGTGGAACGCCTGGAAAATTACCTTCGGGCTCGGCAGACGTGTGAGGAAATAAACGTGACACCCGATTGTAATCTCGTAGATGAATTCGTAGGCGAAACTGTACATATGTGCCATAGGCAACATTGAAATCACCTGATCGCCGGCCTTGAGGGTGGACATGACTCTTCTTGCAAATTCCCTGTTGTTCTCAAGTGAACGGTACGGAAGCATTACGCCCTTGGAGAAACCCGTTGAGCCGGATGTGTAATTGATCATTGCCAGACTGTCCGACGGCGGTATGGCATAGCATACATTGGATGGCGTGAAGTCCTTCGGGTACTTCTTCCCGAACAGCTCGTTCAGATGCTCGCGGGCTTCCGTCAGGTCTTCACTGCGCGATATTGCAAGCGAGAAATCGTCAATGATAATGATTCCGGTCAGTTCCGGCATCATGGATTCATTCAGGTTCTCCCATATATGGTCGCCTGCGAACAGAAGCTTCGCATCGGAGTGGTTGACTATGTTGTGAATGTTGTTTGGCTTGAACTCGTGCAGGATGGGGACTATTACAGTTCCGTAGGACATCGCGGCCAGACACGCCGATGCCCAGTTGGCGCAGTTCCTGCCGCACAATGCAATCTTGTCTCCGGGCTTGATGCCGGCAGCCTGAAACAGGATGTGCAGTTTTGCTATCCTCCTTGCAATGTCGCGATACAGCAGTGTCGTTCCTTTGTAGTCGGTAAGTGCCTCAAGATCCCAATTCTTCCTGATGCTGTCCTGAATGCAGGAAATAAGTGATGTGCCGGAGTCCATATATCAAATTGAAGTGTTGTCTGATAGCGTTTGTTGTATTGTGTAGTCGCGGATACCGAATATGCCGGTTCCAATCCGTACCATATTGCTTCCCGCCTGAATGGCTGTCCTGTAATCGCCGCTCATTCCGGCGGATATTGTCCTGAAATCATTGCTTTCGCTGAAGAACCTCTCTTTCGTGGAGTTGAAGAAAGCAACCAGCCTCCTGAATTCCGTGAGAACCTGTTGCCCGTTGTCAGTATTGCTGGCCATTCCCATTACGCCTCCTATCCTTACGTGGCTGAGAGTCCGCCAATTGCCTTCTGCGAGCATGTCGGAACATTCCTCTGGAAAGAAACCGAATTTGCTCTCCTCCGTTGCTATGTGAATCTGAAGCAGGCAGGTTATGGTACGCCCGAAACGCTCTGCCTGACGGTTGGTTTCCTCAAGTGCGGCAAAGGAGTCAATACCCTGAATGGTTGATACGAACGATGCCATCTGGCGTATCTTGTTACGCTGTACGTGACCTATGAAGTGCCATTCGATGTCTTTGGGCAGGACTTCGTGCTTGGCCACCATCTCCTGCACCTTGTTCTCACCGAAAATCCTCTGGCCGGCATCGTATGCTGCCTGTATGAACTCCACAGGGTGTGTCTTGGACACGGCAACGAGAGTCACATTCCCGGGAAGAGACTTCCTGATTCCATCAAGTCTTTGCGCTATGCCGCTGATGTCTTCCGTATCCATTTGTACAAACTGCCGCGAATTCAACTACAAACTTACAAAAATATAACGATAAAAAGGTTATATTCGCGATGCTATTTGGATATTACTTTGCTTCAGCGTGGTTGGGAAATTTATTGCAGGGAGATTGTACAGACGTGGTGACGGGGCTCGCGGGGCTACGCGCCCGGCTGTCATTATCGCCACTGTAGGAGTGTCCCTCGGACTGTTCGTGATGATACTCTCAATGGCTGTAGCCCGGGGATTCCGTAATCAGGTAAGTGAGAAGGTCCGTGGATTCATGCAGGATATTCAGGTGGTCAACTGCGGCTATTCCACGGAATCTGACGAACTGCCTGTGTCCTGTCCGGTCGGGAACTTCGATATGCTGCTTGCCGGAAACAGGATAGAGCACGCACAAAGGTATGTGGAGAAAGCGGGGGTGCTTCGTACAGACAGTTCATTCCAGGGATTTGTGCTGAAGGGGGTAGGGCAGGAATACGATTTTTCCTTCCTTGAAAGTTATCTGCTTGAAGGTGAAATTCCGGCTTGCAGTGACAGCGTGGCGTCCGGTGGCGTTCTGCTGTCCAAGACTTTGGCCGACCGGCTGGAACTTTCTGTAGGAGACAAGGTTGATGCCTGCTTTATGCAGGAGCGCATAAGGCTCAGACGTTTTACCGTGGCGGGTATCTATCAGACCAATTTCCCCGATTACGACAAGGTCTATGCCTTCACCGATATACATGCGCTCCAGCAGATAAACGGGTGGAGTGCGGAACAGAGTTCCGGAATAGAACTGACAGTTGCGGATGGTGTGCCTCTGTACGATGCATATATGGATGCCCGTTCAGTGTTCGATGAAATTACGGTGCGTACGGGCGAACCTTATATGATACGCACTACACAGCAGATTAATTCCGGGCTGTTTGCGTGGCTTGACATACTGAATGTCAATGTCGTTATCATACTTCTGCTGATGATGGGCATTGCCGGATTCACCATTATCTCCGGCCTTCTGATAATAATACTGGAGCGTACCTCAATGATAGGGATGCTCAAGGCGATGGGGGCGGGCAATGGCCTGATCCGGAGAATTTTCCTGATGCTTTCCGCCAGAATAGTCATGAAAGGTATGGTTATCGGCGATGTGCTGGGAATTGGCCTTTGCCTGTTGCAGCAGCGTTGTCACGTCATACCTTTGAATCCGGAAAACTATTATCTTGACAGTGTTCCGTGCGAGTTGGGTACAGGTTGGCTGCTGCTGCTCAATATCACGGTATTCGTGCTGTCGTTGCTGATGCTGACAGGCCCGTCTGCCGTCATATCACGGATAGCACCTTCCCGGTCAATCAGATTCGAGTGACTCCGTGCGTGGCAGTGTTCTCAGATTGTAGCAGGAGGCCATGCTCTCACCGTATGCACCTGCCGACTTGATTGCAAGCAGGTCACCTCTGCGGATTTCCGGAAGTTCCCTGTCCTTGCCGAAAGTGTCCGATGACTCACATATCGGTCCCACCACATCATAGACCTGCAACTTGCCGTCAGGATTGCTGAGATTGTCTATTCTGTGATATGCGCCGTACAGTGCCGGTCTGATCAGGTCGGTCATACCGGCATCGGTTATCGCGAACTGTTTCAGCGGATTTTTCTTGACATACAGCACCTTGGTTATCAGTTGTCCGCATTGTGCGACAATGGAACGTCCCAACTCAAAATGCAGTTCCTGCCCGGGACGCAGTTCCAGATTATTGCGGAATATGTCAAAGTAGCCTCTGAAATCGGCTATAGGGTTATTGTCAGGGTCAGTGTAGTCAATGCCGAGACCGCCACCGACATTGATATGTCCGGCAGTAAAACCGTTTCCCTGTAGGCTGTCCTGTATATCATTGATGCGGAGGCAAAGCTTCCGGAATGGCTCCAGATTGAGAATCTGCGAGCCTATGTGAAAATGCAGCCCATCCACGATAATGTTATCCATACTGATGGCTTTGGCTATGATGCCGTCAAGCATGTTGAGATCTATGCCGAATTTGTTACCGGCAACGCCCGTGGTTATTTTCGAGTGTGTGTGGGCATCGACATCGGGATTCACCCTGAATGCTATGCGGGCTTTTTTACCAAGACTGTGTGCCCTTTCCTGTATGACATCCAGTTCCGGCTCGGACTCGACGTTGATGCAGAATATGTCATTCTCAAGTGCGAGGTCTATTTCCCAGTCAGCCTTGCCGACTCCTGCAAAGACTATTGCCGATGGGGGGAATCCTGCATTGAGCGCGGCCTTGACCTCTCCTCCGCTGACACAGTCCATGCCCAGTCCGTACTCCTTTATATGCTTCAGCAACAGTGGATTGGAGTTGGCTTTGACGGCATAATGAATGTGACAGCGGCTGTCGTTCCCGGTCAGTTCACGCAGTTCATCCAGCGTCCTGCGGAGCAGTCCGATGTCATACCGGTAGAATGGTGTGTCTGTCATTTTCTGAATATGGTGTCGCTCAGTCTCTGCAATGCGCGCTTCTTGTCATCTTCCTTTATAAGGAACGAGATGTTGTAGCTGCTGCCTCCGTATGATATCATATGTATGGGAATATCGCTCAGCGCATCCATTACGCGTGACTCAAATCCCACATTGTTCCATTTCATGTCTCCGACTACGCAGATTATGCACATATTGGTCTCAACGCTTACTGTGCCGAGCTCTTTCAGTTCGTTCAGGATTGCGTCCAAGTTCTGCGGATTGTCAATGGACATTGATACGCCGACCTCCGATGTGCAAATCATATCAATAGGAGTCTTGTGGGCTTCGAATATCTCAAATACCTTTCGGAGAAAACCGTATGCCAGCAGCATCCGGCTTGATTTGATGTTGATGACCGTAATGTTGTCCTTTGCGGCAACGGCCTTTATCTTGCCGTGGTCGGTCTCATTGTCAATCAGCGTGCCGGGAGCGTCCGGCTGCATAGTGTTCAGCAGACGTACAGGTATGCCGGCGTTCTTGGCCGGAAGCACGCAGGTGGGGTGGAGAATCTTGGCTCCGAAATATGCCAGCTCGGCAGCCTCGTCAAACAGGAGGTGACGTACCGGCTGGGTATTGTTCACTATCCTCGGGTCGTTGTTGTGCATTCCGTCAATGTCTGTCCAGATCTGTATTTCCTCCGCATGGAGCACTGCCCCTATTATCGATGCGGAGTAGTCGCTGCCGCCACGCTGCAGGTTGTCGATGTCGCCGTTGATGTTACGGCAGATGAATCCCTGGGTGATATATATCTGAATGTCGGAGTCCGTGTCAATGTGCTTTGCGATGTTCTTCTGTATGTAGCTCATATCCGGTTCCCCGTTGATGTCGGTTCTCATGAACTCAAGTGCCGGTATCAGGGCGGCATTCACACCTTTCTCACAGAGCAGGCTCGTCATCATAAATGTGGAAAGCAGCTCTCCCTGTGCCAGAATCTCCTTCTCTTCCTTTTCTGTGAACCGGATATTTCCGAACGATCTGAGGTGCTCGAATTTCCTGTCGATGAAATCCTGCGCGTTCTGTCTGTAGGTCACAGTGCCGTACAGATTCGCTACATGCTGTGAATATGCATCGTGCAACCTGTCAATGACGGCCACGGCGTTTCCGTTCTCTCCCTTGCTGTAGTATTTCGCTATCTCCACAAGCGTGTTGGTGGTCCCGGCCATAGCTGACAGGACAACCAGTTTCTGTTCGCCGTCGTTACATATAAGGTTACTTACCTCATTCATCCTCTGCGGACTCCCTACCGAAGTGCCGCCAAATTTCAGAACTTTCATATAGATACGTTTGTGTTGTTGTCAATCTCGTGCAGACATCTGTCCCTGCATTCCATAACGCGGCCCGGAAATTCTGTGAGCCATTGCAGATTGTGGGTTATCATTACTACAGCGGTGCCCGATTCCCTGACCTTGTGGAGTATACCTATTATCTGACGGCCTGTCTCCGGGTCAAGATTCCCTGTAGGCTCGTCGGCCAGAATGAGTTCCGGATCATTGAGCAGTGCCCTTGCAATGCATATACGCTGCTGTTCTCCGCCGGACAGCTCGTGAGGCATCTTATAGCCTTTGGTGTCCATTCCGACCAGAGACAGGACTTCCATTATCCTCTGGCTTATCATGCGCTTGTCCTTCCATCCTGTCGATTCCAGCACGAACTTGAGATTTTCGTGTACATTCCTGTCCGTCAGCAGCTGGAAGTCCTGGAAAATGACACCCAGTCTGCGGCGCAGCTTGGGTATCCGGTTCCGTTTGATGGACGACATATCCTCTCCGAGTACGTAGGCATGACTCTCCGGTCCCTGACATATTACATCAAGCTCGCCGTAGAGAGTCTTTATCAGCGTACTTTTGCCTGCCCCTACTTTTCCTATGAGATATACGAAATCTCCCTGTCCAACTGTAAATGTCACATCGCCAAGAACATACATATCTTCCTGGTGAATCTCGATGCCTCTGTAGTCAATAAGTGTCATCGGCGGTTATTTGTGACGTTTCTTCAATTCTGCCGCAAGTTCCTCTATGCGGTGCCCCTTCGACGTAAGCAATACAATGAGGTGATATATAAGGTCTGATGCCTCGTAAATAAGCCTGTCATCGGTGCCGTTGGTGGCTTCAATCACAGTTTCTACAGCTTCTTCTCCAACTTTCTGGGCCATACGGTTCACTCCGCTCCTGAACAGGGATGTGGTGTATGAACTTTCCGGCATATCCCGGTATCTCTTGCAGATGAAGTCCTGCAGATATGACAGGAAGTTTATGTCTGCACAGTTCTTCTCTCCCCAGCATGTGTCCGCTCCTGTGTGGCAGACGGGTCCTGTAGGGTTTGCCTTGATAAGAAGGGTGTCGTTATCGCAATCGTTGAGAATGGACACTACATTGAGGAAGTTTCCGCTTTCTTCGCCTTTTGTCCAGAGTTTCTGTCTGGTGCGGCTGAAGAATGTGACCTTGCCTGTACTGACTGTCCTGTCGTAAGCCTCTTCGTTCATGAACCCGAGCATCAGCACCTTGCCTGTGACGTTGTCCTGGATTATGGCAGGAACAAGTCCGCCCATTTTCTCGAAATCTATTTCCATATTGTCTGTAGTTATATGATTCTTACCGGGATTTTCTGCCCGTAAAGATACTCCTTTAAATCCTTAATACCTATGTCTCCAAAATGAAATACACCTGCGGCAAGTGCGGCATCAGCATTGCCGATGGTAAATGCATCCCTGAAATGCTCCATCTTTCCGGCCCCGCCCGATGCTATCACCGGTATCGGAAGCAATTGATGCAGTTTTGCAAGAGTGTCGTTAGGATAGCCGTCGCGTGTGCCGTCGTGGTCCATACTCGTGAACAGAATCTCGCCGGCTCCCAAATCCGATGCCTTCATTGCCCAGTCAAACAGGTCTATGTCTGTCTCAAGCCGTCCGCCGTTCAGGAAGCATCTCCATCCTTGCGGTGTCATACGGCCGTCAATGGCCACTACGCAGACCTGCTGTCCGAAAGCTTTCGCAATTTCGCTGACAAGTTCAGGCCTTCTGATTGCGGCTGAGTTAACGGATACCTTGTCGGCTCCGGCCAGAAGCATCCTCTCCACATCGTCAACGCTTCTGATACCTCCTCCCACGGTAAACGGTATTGATATCTCTGCGGCAATCCTCTTTACCACCTCTGTAAATGTATCGCGTCCCTGATGGCTTGCTGTAATATCAAGGTAAACCAGCTCGTCCGCCCCCTGCTCACTGTAGATGCGACCCAGCTCAACCGGGTCGCCTGCATCGCGCAGGTTTACGAAATTCACGCCTTTGACGGTTCTTCCTTCGCAAACGTCCAGACAGGGTATTATTCTTTTGGCAAGCATAGTGTGCTATCCGTCAGTTTTGTCATCGTTTATCGCGGCCATCACGTCCAACGTGATTCTTCCCTCGTAATATGCCTTGCCGACAATTGCCGAGTCAAGTCCGGCTTCTTTGAGCTCTGTCAGGTCAGCGGTTGACGACACGCCTCCGCTGGCTGTGAGTCTGATGTCGGGAAATTCAGCCAGAATCTTACGGTACAGTCCGGTGGCAGGTCCCTGAAGAGTCCCGTCCAGATTGATGTCTGTGCATATCACCTGTTTTATTCCAATCGATTTGTATTTTCTGATAAATCCGAACAAATCCAACTGACTGTCCTCTTTCCATCCGTTGATGGATATCTTTCCGTTGCGGGCATCTGCTCCGAGTATTATCCGGTCAGCTCCGTATCGTTCCGCCCATTCGGCGACCTTGTCAGGGGAACTGACGGCAATACTGCCTACGGTGACCATCGATGCGCCTGCGTCAAATGCCGATTCAATATCCGCGTCGCTCTTGATGCCCCCGCCGAAATCTACTGTGAGACCTGTCTTGGAGCATATATCGTGCAACACGGAACGGTTGATGATGTGGTCTCCGCCTGCTCCGTTCAAATCGACCAGATGTATGCGTCTGAAGCCTTTGCTCTGGAACAGCAGTGCCATATCCAAGGGCGTGTCACAATATATCTTCTGCGATGAGTAGTCTCCCTTGGTCAGTCTTACGCACTTTCCGTCGAGAATGTCAATGGCGGGAATTATTGTCATTATTATTTACAAATCAAGAAAGTTGCACAATATTTTTCCGCCGATTTTCCCGCTCTTCTCAGGATGAAACTGAGTCGCGTAGAAATTGTCCTTATGAAGCGCCGCACTGAATGGATTTATGTAGGTGGTCTGCGCTATTGTCCAATCGCATACGGGTACGTAGAAACTGTGGACGAAATATACGGATTCCGGTCTGCGGAAGCCTTTGAACAGGGCATCCCCGGTGCATTCAATCCCGTTCCATCCCATATGCGGGACTTTATCCTCGTTGCTTGCCGCACGGAATCTTACGACAGGGACATTGAATATTCCCAAACAATCCACATCGCCTTCTTCGCTGTGCGAACACATCAGCTGCTGTCCCAGACATATACCCAAGACAGGCTGTGCAAGTCCCTTGATAATGGAATCCAATCCGTGTGACCTGAGGTAGTCCATGGTCGTTGCGGCTTCTCCGACTCCGGGGAATATGACTTTGTCGGCCGAGCGAAGGGCTTCGGCATTGTCCGTCAGAATATGTTCTGCACCGAGTCTGTCCAAGGCGTGCATTACTGAACTGACATTTCCCGCATTGTATTTGACTATGGCTACTTTCATATCGGCCTGCAAAATTATGAAATGTTGTATAAATAAAGTAATTTTGTAGTTTGAAACATTCAATTTAGGATTACGAGGATGAACCGCAAGTTTGCAGAAAGGAGTCAGCTGAATCTGTCAGAACTGAATGAGGAAGTGCTGGCCGACTGGCTGAAAGAGAATTTGTTTGAGCGTAGTGTGAAGGAACGTGAGGGCTGTCCCTCCTTTGTGTTCTACGAGGGACCTCCATCGGCAAACGGAATGCCTGGTATTCATCACGTGATGGCACGTACCATAAAGGACAGTTTCTGCCGTTACAAGACAATGTGCGGATTTCAGGTGAACCGCAAGGCCGGCTGGGATACTCACGGACTTCCCGTTGAACTCGGCGTGGAGAAGAATCTCGGCATTACCAAGGAGGATATAGGCAGGAAGATTTCTGTTGATGACTATAACAGGAATTGCCGTACCGAGGTTATGAAATACAAGGAGCGTTGGAGTGAACTGACGCGTAAGATTGGCTATTGGGTGGATTTGGACAATCCTTACATAACGTATGATAACCGTTATATCGAGACTCTATGGTGGCTTCTGAAACAGTTGTACGGAAAGGGCTATCTCTACAAGGGATACACCATACAGCCATATTCTCCGGCAGCCGGAACGGGGCTTTCCAGCCACGAACTGAACCAGCCCGGATGTTACCGCGATGTCAAGGACACTACGGTGACGGCACAGTTCCTGATAACCGATCCGAAGCCGGAAATGACAAGGTGGGGCATGCCGTACTTCCTTGCCTGGACCACGACCCCGTGGACATTGCCGTCAAATACGGCACTTTGCGTGGGCAATAAGATAGATTATGTGGCAGTACAGACCTATAATCCGTACTCAGGTCAGCCTGTGACGGTGATTATGGCATCTGAGCGTGTCTCCGCGTATCTGAATCCGGAGGGGGAGAAACTGCCGATGGAGCAATACGCTCAGGGCGATAAGGTGATACCATACCGTATCGTCGCAAATTACAAAGGCTCAGATCTGACCGGTATGCATTATGCCCAGCTTTTCCCGTGGGTCAAGCCGACCTATAAGGACGAGGACGGCTCGATAAAGATAAGTGATGCCGGATTCCGAGTAATCCACGGTGATTATGTCACTACGGAGGATGGTACCGGTATCGTGCATATCGCTCCGACATTCGGCGCTGACGATGCGTTTGTGGCAAAGGCTGCCGGCATCCCGTCGCTGTTCATGGTCAACCGTAAGATGGAGACCCGTCCTATGGTCGATTTTACAGGAAAATACTGGATGCTGGATGAACTTGATCCTGATTTCGTGGACAGATGCGTGGACAAGTCTCTGTACCGGGAGTATGAGGGTGCGTACGTGAAGAACGCCTACGACCCCAAGTGCAACGAGGGCGGTAAATACGATGAGTCTGCGGCATCGAAGGCTGAGGATCTGAATATTGCCATCTGTATGCGCATGAAGCAGGCCGGAACAGCTTTCAAGATAGAGAAGCACGTACACAACTATCCTCATTGCTGGCGTACCGACAAGCCTGTACTCTATTATCCGCTGGACAGCTGGTTCATCAAGGCTTCTGCCGCACGTGACAGAATGATTGAACTGAACAGGACTATAAAGTGGAAACCGGAATCGACAGGTACCGGCAGATTCGGCAAATGGCTGGAGAATCTGAATGACTGGAATCTCAGCCGCAGCCGCTATTGGGGAACACCGCTGCCTATCTGGCGCAATGATGAGGGCGATGAGATTTGCATAGGTTCCGTCCACGAACTGTATGACGAAATGGAAAAATCCGTCCGGGCCGGTGTGATGAAATCCAATCCGTTCAAGGATAAGGGATTCGTGCCGGATTTATATACGGCGGAGAATTACGGGAAGATAGATTTGCATCGTCCGTATGTTGACGATATAGTACTGGTGTCAGAGGCCGGCCGTCCGATGAAGCGCGAGACAGACCTGATTGATGTCTGGTTTGACAGTGGCGCAATGCCGTTTGCACAGATGCATTATCCGTTTGAGAATAAGGAGCTTGTAGATAACGGTCAGGTGTTCCCTGCCGATTTCATAGCTGAAGGCGTGGATCAGACGAGAGGCTGGTTCTATACCCTGCACGCTATTGCCACTATGGTACGCGATGCCGTATCGTTCAAGGCTGTCATATCCAACGGACTGGTGCTTGACAGGAACGGCAACAAGATGAGCAAGCGTCTCGGCAATGCCGTCGATCCGTTCGGCGAGATTGAGAAGTTCGGCAGTGACCCGCTCCGCTGGTATATGATTACCAATGCACAGCCCTGGGACAATCTCCGTTTTGACGAGGAAGGGGTGAAGGATGTCGTGAGGAAGTTCTTCGGCACTCTTCACAATACATACCGCTTCTTTGCACAATATGCCAATGTGGATGGCTTTGATTTTTCGGAGAGTGTCATTCCTGTGGCAGACAGACCTGTGATGGACCGTTGGATACTCAGTGAGCTCAACACTCTGATAAGGAATGTGCGCGAGTGTCTGGACGATTATGAGCCTACACGTGCCGGCCGTCTGATTACTGATTTTGTGAACGATTACCTGTCGAACTGGTATGTACGTCTTACCAAGGACCGCTATTGGGGCTGTGCAATGAACGCAGACAAACTTGCGGCTTACCAGACATTATATACCTGCCTGGAGACAATCTCCCTGCTGATGGCTCCTATAGCTCCGTTCTATGCAGACCGTCTGTTCCGCGACCTGAATGCGGTGACCGGACGTGTCAAGTCCGATTCAGTTCATCTGGCTATGTTCCCGGAATGTGATGAAAGTATGATAGACAAAGCCCTGGAGTCACGTATGGAACTCGCTCAGAAAATCACATCGATGACGCTTGCATTGCGTAAGCGCGATGATGTCAGGATAAATGTACGTAAGCCGCTTCAGAAGATACTCGTTCCTGTGACGGCCGAAGTCAAGTCAAATATAGAGCCTGTCAAGGAACTTATCAGAAGTGAGGTGAATGTCAAGGAAGTTGAGTTCGTGGAGGGCACGGCCGGAATACTTGTGAAGAGGGTCAAGTGCAACTTCAAACTGCTTGGCAAGAAATTCGGCCCTCTTATGAAGAGTGTGTCGGCTGCCGTGCAGAATATGACGCAGGAGGATATTGCCGCTCTGGAGCGCGACGGCTCGTTTACGTTCAATATAGTCGGACAGGAGGCTGTGGTGAATACCTCGGAGGTGGATATATTCAGTGAGGACATACCGGGATGGGTAGTTGCCAACGAAGGGACGGTAACGGTTGCCTTGGATGTTACATTGACAGATGCTCTGGTGCGTGAGGGTATAGCGCGTGAACTTAAGAAGAGAATTCAGGATATGCGTAAGGCATCCGGCTTTGATATAACAGACCGTATTGCCGTGCGCCTTTCATCAACCTCGGCCACAGATGGGGCTGTCATTGAGTATATGGATTGGATTAAGGAACAGGTGCTGGCCAACTCGATTGAGCTTGTCGCAGGTCTGTCCGAAGGGGAGGATGTCTCATTTGACGAGTATTCGCTGAAGGCTCAGGTGGAGAGACAAAACTAAGTATTAATCTAAAAATTACTGCTATGGCTGAGAAAAAACGCTACACTGATGAGGAACTTGAGGAGTTCCGTCAGCTCATAAACGAGAAACTGGCTGTTGCGCAGCGTGACTATGATGCTTTGAAGGCTTCTCTTATGAATGCCGACAACAATAGTACTGACGACACATCTCCTACATACAAGGTGCTGGAGGAAGGTGCGAATACCCTCACGAAGGAGGAGACAACACGTCTCGCACAGCGTCAGATGAAATTCATACAGTCTCTTCAGGCTGCTCTGGTGCGTATAGAGAACAAGACATACGGAATATGCCGCGAGACAGGCAAGCTTATTCCTGCTGACAGACTGCGCGCCGTACCTCATGCAACATTGTGCATTGAGGCAAAGCAGAAAAAGTAAGGGATGACTTTATGAGCGGTTCTCCGTCAGAAGAAAAATCGCGGCAGAGGCGTATAGCCGTGCTGCTTATTGTCATGATACTGCTGGCAGACCAGATTGTGAAATATTTGGTCAAGTCCAATATGTACCTGGGTGAGCAGATCCGTATAACCGACTGGTTCTATATACTCTTTGTCGAGAATAACGGAATGGCTTTCGGAATGGAGATATTCGGCAAGCTGTTTCTGTCGCTTTTCCGTATTGTTGCCATTGCCTTCTTCGTATGGTACCTGGTGAGGATAATCAATAAGGGCGGCTACCCTACAGGCTATATCGTCTGTGTATCCTGTGTCATTGCCGGAGCAGCCGGCAATCTGGTGGATTGTATCCTTTACGGTCAGATATTTTCCCAAAGCGGATACGGCACTGGAGGGGTGGCATCTCTTGTACCTTTCGGGGACGGATACGCACCGGTCTTTTTCGGAAAAGTAGTTGACATGTTCTATTTTCCACTGTGGACGTGGCCCGAATGGATACCGTTGCTCGGGGGTAAGATATTCTTCAGCCCGGTATTCAATGTGGCGGATTCCTGCATAACCTGCGCAATGATAGTGATAATACTGTTCTATGCGAAGTGCTTGAACGAGGGACTTGGCAAGGAAAAGTCAAAGAATGGGGAATGACACGTTGCCGGCTGATACTGCTGATGTTGGCTCTCACGCTTGTCGTGGGATGCGGTAACCGCTACAGAAACGGTGTGATACCTCCACGCAGGTTCGCGGATTTTCTGTATGACTACCATCTCGCCCAGGCCATAGGAACTGATTTGCAGTACGATGAGAAATACAGACAGGAACTGTACGTCAATTACGTATTTGAAAGCCACAACATTACGCGTGAGGAATACGAAGCCTCCTTAGTATGGTACACACGTCATCCCGAAGAACTGTATGACATTTACGTCAGTCTCACGGAGCGGTCGGAGAAGGAAAAAAAAGCCATTGCGTCACGATTGGAGAAGATAGAAAAGAAATCCTTAATCGTGAAAAGCGGAGATTCTGTCGATTTGTGGTATTTGGGCAGAAGCCGCATAATGGCGGATGCGCCCTTGCTGAATCCGTTTACATTTTCTGTCGGTGTGGATTCCACCTTCTATATGTCTGATACGCTGGAATGGAAGGTCGGCATATATTTCAGCGACATCTTTCCCGATACAATGCGGTTGGAAACGGATAGGGAAGCGTATCTGTCATTTTCCATAGAGTATAAGGACAGCATATCATCCGTAGATACCATTGCCCGCGAAAATGGCATATATACTCTGGTGTTGCGAAGCGACAGCGTTATTGCACCGGATAACGTAATGGGCTCGATAACGTATCTGAATCCGGATAGCGGTGTGGTGTCCCTGATGTTTCTGCATGACATTACCCTTATGCGCTATCATTTATCCGATAAGTACGGCCTGACTCGGGATTCCATTCCGGCAGCCGTTGCAGATTCGCTTGACGGAAGTATCGACTCCCTTCAGACTACAGGTTCTGAGTTCAGATTCTTCTTCTGAATTCGGACAGGACGATGGATGTCGCCATGGCGACATTGAGCGACTCTGATGTCGGCCGTCCGGCCGGGAAGCTTGGAATGCCTATGCGGAAACGTACAAGTTTCCCAATATCTGTACTTATGCCGTTCCCCTCATTTCCCATAATTATGATTCCAGACGGACTCAGATGCTCTGTATATATGTTGCTGCCGTCCATAAATGTGCCGTATGTGGGGATATCCTTGTCTATCCGGCTGAGACTCTGATACAAATCTATGTAATGCAGCTGCACCCGGGCTATTGCTCCCATTGTTGCCTGTACAGCTTTGGGGTTGAACACATCTGCCGTATTCTGTGAACAGAAAATATGATTTATTCCGAACCAGTCAGCGAGCCTTACTATAGTGCCGAGATTCCCCGGATCCTGCACGCCATCCAAGGCCAGACACAATTCACTGGCGGCAATATCCATATCACACGTGCTGTCAGGAATGCGGAACAGTGCCAGTACATCGTGCGGAGTCTGCAACAGACTGGCCTTACGCAGCTCATCCCCGGTGACAGGCTGTATCTGTTCTATCCCTTTGGGGTGGTTTCTGGAAAGCCAGTCATCTGTGGCCGCAAGAAAAACGCATTCGAACGTGCCTGTGAGTTCTTCAGTGAGCTTTGCTCCCTCCGCCAGAAACAGCCCGTTCTCAAGACGGTATTTTCTTTGAGCCAGAGAATGTATCAGCTTGATTTTGGATGCGCTCAGCATAATGTCCGGTATTTGTGGCAAAGTTAGTGTCTGAACGGCAAAAATGAAAGTAAAATGCAACGGTTTTTTGAAGATTACTTAACTTTGCAGGTTATGATGTGCCGGAAATTGTTCAGTTATCTGTGTGTGTACGCGACAATATGTATGGTTGCGTCGTGCTCGGTATATAAATATGTTCCGGAAGGAGATTATCTGCTTCACAATGTCAGCGTGGAGTCGGAGGGCAGTAATCCGGATAATCTGTCGCAATATGGAAAGTTGTCATACCAGACGCCCAACACAAAATGGCTGGGCCTTTTGAGAATACCATTGAGGGTGTATTCGCTGTCAGGAAAGAAAAGAGAGGATCCGTCAGATAAAAATCTGTTCCGGCGTATCGGTGAGGAACCTGTCATATTGGATACGATGTTATGTGAGAGTTCCATTGATAATATGCGGCACTATCTGAACAATGCAGGATATCTTAAAGCTTCGGTCGGAAAGAGTATAGTGTATTATCGTAAACACAAGGCCGATATTATATATAGAATCAACCCGGGGCAGAGGTACAGGATAGGAACATTCGAAAGAGTCATTCCGGACAAGGCAATAGATTCGCTGGCGTATCTGTCTGTACAGGCATCCGCTCCGCTTGTATCGGCGGGGGTATGGTTTGATGCCTCAGTGCTGGATGCCGAGAGAGACCGGATAATATCAGTCCTTCAGATGAACGGCTATTACGGAGTTGATAAGGATTGCATATCGTTTGTCGCGGATACCGTCAGCGGATCGTACGATGTCAATCTGACCATGTATGTCAGGCCATACGGAAAGGATGATGCGGGGAATAATCTGCCGTACCCTGTACGGTATATTAATTCTGTGAACTATATTCTCGGTGAGAATGCGAATGTGTCCGAAGACCTAAGACGCTATTCCAGGAAGGATGTGGATGGCTATTCGTATTACTACATTGACAAAGGTGACGGGAGACTGCGCCTGAAACCTAAGATAATCAGAAATCATTCGTTCATAAGCAACGGAGACAGGTATGACAGCCGTCGTGTGTCGCGTACCAATACATCTTTGTCGGATATGAGCAGCGTAAGATTCTCGAATATCAGATTTACTGAAAATGAGGAAAATGACTCTATTGAAGCCGTAGTGTTTATAGCTCCTGACAAAAAATATTCCTTTTCTGCCGAATTGGAGGGGACAAATACGGCCGGGGATCTTGGTGTTGCGGCCTTGCTGTCATTGACAGACAGAAACATATTCCACGGCGGCGAACAGCTGACTGTGATTCTGCGCGGAGCATTTGAAGCCATCAATAATCTGCCGGGTTATTCCGGTAACAGCTATCAGGAATATGGTCTGGAAATGAAACTGGATTTCCCTAAACTGATGTTCCCGCTTGTCAGACAGGAGTTTCAGAGGCGCAGCCAGGCAACCTCAGAGTTGAACCTGATGTTTAATTCGCAGAACAGACCGGAGTTCAATAAACTCGTGTTTACTTTCGGCTGGGGCTATATTTGGCGTATGAGACGGCATCGTCATCAGGTTGATGTGCTGGATATAGATTTCCTGAAAGTGCCTTGGGTGTCTGATCAGTTCAGAAAAGAGTATCTTGATCCTTTGGACAGCAGGTATTCAATCCTCAGGTACAACTATGAGGATATGCTTTTGTCCAAAATAGGGTATTCATATTATTATTCCAGCGCAGGTTCCAGTTCAAGGATTACAAGACCATTGACATTGTCGCTCAGATTCAATGCAGAGACATCCGGCAATGTGCTGAATCTTATATCTGGAATTTCGGATGCGGATAAGAACGAATACGGACAATACAAATGTATGGGAGTGGCATTTGCCCAATATGTCAGGAGTGATGGGGAGGTTACCTTGAATTGGAGAATAGACAAATGGAATAATCTGCTGTTCCATACGGAATACGGTGTGGCATATCCGTATTCCAATTCAACCAGTGTACCGTTTGAAAAAAGATTCTATTCCGGCGGTGCCAACGGAGTGCGGGGCTGGGCTGTAAGGGAACTTGGACCTGGCATCTATCGCGGAGAGGATGATGCAGTGAATTATGTCAGACAGTCGGGTGACGTGAAGCTCGAGGCTACTCTGGAGTTCCGTGCCCATCTGTTCTGGAAAGTCAATGCGGCTCTTTTTGCAGATGCCGGTAATGTATGGACTATACGGGAGTATGACGAACAGCCCGGGGGCTTGTTCAGGTTCAATACTTTCTACAAACAGATAGGAGTGTCGTGCGGAGCCGGCATAAGGCTTGATTTCAACTTTCTGGTATTGCGACTTGATTACGGCAAGCAGATAATAAATCCGGCGTACAGCAGCTCAACTCCGGAACATTATCCTTTTACAAACAAAGTAGGTTATCGCGATTATGCCATACATTTCGCGATAGGCTACCCGTTCTGACAGTGTAATTGTATGAGAGAAACAAAAGAATATATATATGAGACTGAAATTTATGAGTCTGGCCAGTGGCAGCAGCGGGAACTGCTATTATCTGGCGGCAGACGATGAGGGGATTCTGATTGATGCCGGGATACCGGCACGTCAGATACGCGAACATTTGAGTGACGCAGGAGTGTCTTTCAGCTCAGTCAAGGCCGTGTTTGTCACACACGACCACGCTGACCATATCAAGGCATTAGGTACGTTAGGCAACAAGTTCTGGCTGCCGATATACGCTACCAGACGCACACACGAGGGGGTGAACAACAACTATTGCATGAGTGAGAAACTGGGCGCGATATCGTCCAAATATATAGAGAAGGAGAGCCCTATGGAACTCGGCCCGTTCAGGATAACCGCGTTTGAGGTGCCTCACGATGGAACTGACAATGTGGGTTATTTCATTGAAGCGGATGGACGTCACTTCTGCTTCGTAACAGACATCGGACATATTACGGAAACGGTATCTTCGTATATAGTGCGTGCCGATTACCTGATTATGGAGGCGAATTACGATGAGGATATGTTGCGTATGGGACATTATCCACAATTTCTGAAAGACAGGATAACAAGCCGGTTCGGCCATCTCAGCAATAAGGATACAGCTGAGTTTCTGGCAAAGAATATCACCGGGAATATGAAACATATATGGCTGTGTCATTTGAGCGGCGAGAACAATCATCCGGAAATTGCCTATAAGACAGTTGAGTTCAGCCTGAGAAGCGTAGGCATAATACCGGGCAAGGATGTTGGACTGACAGCACTGAAAAGGACGACGCCTTCGGAATTGTATGAATTTTGAAAAACAAAGTATATGAGAATTGGTAAATATTCATTTGGAACCGGTGACCGCTTTTCTCACGAGGGCGTGTCGCAATTGGAAGCTCTTGTGCGTGCTGAGAAAGAATTCGGCAGGAGCTTCGTCCCAGTGTGGAACAAGTCTAACCGCGAGCATCAGATAGTAGGCTCCGAGCCTGCAGATACGCGGGCTGAAGCGGATGCCGCTGTCAGGAGTCTCGGATATGACAGACCATATTTCGTTGATGCCGATCATATCAATATGAACAATGTGGACCGTTTTATGGACACGTCGGATTTTTTCACGATTGATGTTGCTGACTATATCGGCAAGGCTGCACCGGAATGCGATATTGATGCTTTTGTCCGGGCAAACGCCAAATACGTGGGAAAACTGGTGATACCAGGTATAGACCGTCCGTTTGATATGCCGGAGGAAACATTGCGCAGTATAGCCGGGCGTTATCTGTTTGCCGTGAGTGAGGCCGGGCGTATTTACAGGCATATAGCCGGAAAGAAGGGTGCGGACAATTTCGTGACTGAAATCTCTATGGACGAGGTGAATGATCCGCAGACCCCAGTTGAGTTGTTTTTCATACTTTCGGCTATTGCAGGTGAGGGTATTCCTGTTCAGACCATCGCTCCCAAGTTCACAGGACGTTTCAACAAGGGTGTCGATTATGCCGGTGATGTGAACCGCTTCGCTGCGGAGTTTGAGGCTGACCTGCTGGTAATTGATTATGCCGTACGGGAGTTCGGTCTGCCTGACAATCTGAAGCTTAGCATACATTCTGGCAGCGACAAGTTCTCAATATATCCTGTTATGGGAAGCCTGATTGACAAATATGGAAAGGGCATACACATAAAGACTGCCGGAACTACGTGGCTTGAGGAAATCATAGGATTGGCATTATCGGACATGGATGCGCTGAAACTTGCGAAAAGGCTTTCCATAGAGGCTCTTGGACGCATAGATGAGCTGTGTGCTCCGTATGCTACGGTCATAGACATAAACCCTTCGCGCCTGCCATCGGAGCCTGTCATAAATTCCTGGACCGGCTCTCAGTTTGCAGAGGTGCTGCGTCATAATAAACTGTCTCCTGCGTATAATTCCGATTTCAGACAGCTGATACACGTCAGCTACAAGCTTGCCGCCGAACATGGTGATGAGTATTACTCCGCCTTGGATAGGAATCGTGATGTTGTGGGTGCGCAGGTGATGGAGAATATATTGTACCGGCATATTGGAAAACTGTTTGTTTAACTGCATAATTTATATAATATGAAGCCTTTCATTCATGACAATTTCCTGCTCCACTCGGATACTGCAGTGCATCTGTTTCATAACCACGCAGAGAACTTGCCAATAATAGATTATCATTGCCACCTGAATCCTAAGATGGTGGCTGAGGACCATCGCTTCAGTTCAATTACCGAACTGTGGCTGTCGGAGGATCATTACAAGTGGCGTGCCCTCCGTTCAAATGGCGTGTCAGAGTATTATATCACAGGAAATGCCTCGGATTGGGAAAAATTCCAGAAGTGGGCGGAAACGGTGCCGTATCTGCTTCGTAATCCTCTGTACCACTGGACTCATCTGGAACTCAAGACCTGCTTCGGTATTGAGGATACTCTGAATGCAAAGAATGCCCGCCGCATATATGACAAGTGCAACGAAATGCTGCTAAGTCCGGAATTCTCTGCGCGTAACCTGATGCTGAAGTATAATGTCGAGACTGTCTGCACTACAGATGACCCGGTTGATTCTCTGGAATATCATACAAAGACCCGTAACGACAAGTTCAAGGTCAAGGTACTGCCTACCTGGCGTCCTGATAAGGCAATGGCTGTAGAGAATCCGGAATCGTACCGTCAGTACATAGACCTGCTGTCCAAGGTCAGTGGAATCAGGATAGCTTCATTCCAGGATGTGGTGGATGCTCTTACGGTACGTCATAAATTCTTCGAAGAGCAGGGCTGCCGGCTGAGCGATCACGGAATGGAGGGGTTCTATAATGAACAGTTCACGGAAAGTGAGATTGAGGCTATTTTCAAAAAGGTGTATAAGAATGGCAACGGGTTGGATGCCATGGAAACGGCTAAGTTCAAGACTGCCATGATGCTTGAATTCGGCAAGTTGGATGCCGATACCGGGTGGACACAGCAGTTCCATTATGGCCCTATCCGCAATAACAATTCCAAGATGTTCAATCAGATAGGTCCTGATACCGGATTCGATTCAATAGGCCCGTGTGCCGATGCAAAGCGGATGGCCGGTTTCCTGGACAGATTGAACAGCGCCGGTAAACTGACAAAGACTATCATCTATAATCTTAATCCGAGCGATAATGCCATGGTTGCCGCAATGATAGGCAATTTCCAGGATGGAAGCATACCGGGCAAGGTTCAGTTTGGCGCGGGGTGGTGGTTCTGTGACCAGAAGAAGGGTATGGAGGAACAGATGAATACACTGAGCGTGATGGGCTTGTTGAGCCGTTTCGTCGGCATGTTGACAGACAGCCGCTCGTTCGTGTCATATCCTCGCCACGAGTATTTCAGACGCATTCTCTGCAATCTCATAGCAGACGATGTGGAGAAGGGTGAGATACCTATGTCTGAAATGAACAGGGTGGAGCGTATGGTGGAGGACATTTCCTACTATAATGCGAAGAGATTCTTCCGCTTCTGAGAGCAGACTCCTGTCCGGACTGAAAAATAAGTTCAAAAAAAAGCCGTGTACTTTGGAATAATCAAAATATTCCGTAACTTTGCACCGCTTTTGAGAGGGAGCTTGATGCGCGATTAGCTCAGTTGGTAGAGCAATTGACTCTTAATCAATGGGTCCAGGGTTCGAATCCCTGATCGCGTACAAAAAAAGGAGGTTTTTCGACCTCCTTTTATTGTATATTGGTGACTTTGCCATCAATGATGTATATTCCGGAAGGCAGGTCTGAGTAATTCGTATGCGCAGGAAAGCGGACACCATTGATACTGAAGATACCCGTTGCAGGATAATCAGAAGGTGATGCCGGCTCTGTCGTGATCTCGTCAATATCAGTACAGTCAATGCCACCAAGACCTCTTACGATACCGGCATAGACGTGTTTGCGATAATAAGTACCGTTAGTCCATATACCTACAGGCGTATTTGCGCGCCAGCCGCTGCCTGCTGGAGAGTCTGTCGGACACCAGAAACAGATGCCCCACTGCTGCTCCGGTGGAACAAGGCGGAAATATTCCTTTAATATCCACTCATAGTAGTCTGCCATCTTTCGGTGCTGTGCCTCTGTCATATTTGGGGTAGGAACGTCCTTGCCGCTGGCATTGACATACCCCATATCGAATTCGCTCACACGGACCAGCTTACCTGTAGCTGCCATCAACTTGAACATATTGGTAATGGCATTCTTCTTGCTTGTCAACGTGCTGCTGTTCTCATAATAGGAGATGTGCATCTGCGTGCCGATTCCATCTATGTGAGTCACGCCATCAGACTCCCATTTCCTGATCCAGTTGATGAGAGACTTCAGTTTCTTGTTGCCGTCCCAATCGCTTTCAAGGTTATAGTCGTTGATGAAGAGCTTTATGTCAGACGGGCCATATAGACGTGCGTAGCGGACTGCACTGCGCACGTACTCGATATCGCCCATATGGTCCTGCCAGAAGAATGAGTCACCGCCTACATCCCACGTGGCATCGCCATTGTATCCGTCGGAATGCTGCAGTGTGTAGTTGCCGCTACCGTCATTGCCTCCGCCGGAAATTGCCTCGTTGACGACATCCCAGGCTTTCACCTTGCCTCCACAGGCATTCATCATTCCCTTGATCCACTTCTCCATAGCAACACCGAGAACCTCCTGTTTCTCTGCCCTTGTCAAGGGGATGCTCTGCGGGAACTGAAGTGTGAAATTGCTATGCTCTATCTGTGGAACCGTGACAGAGCCTCCCTCCTTTTTCATTTTGAATGATGTAAGCACATCGCTGTCAACGGTTCCGTTGGTTATCCGTTCCACGCCTCCTATTTTCAGGCTGATGTTGTCGAAATAGTAGATATTGGCATCGGCAAGCTCGCTAAGGTTGAAAGCTATTGACTTGCCACCCTTTGCAAAGTTGCCCGAAACTCTGACGGTCTTCCATTCGGTGCCAAAGTCTATGTTGCCCAGTGCATTGTAATCAACATAGCTGCCGGGGGCATTGTGTATCTGAGTGGATGCCTTGGCGGGTTTGTCTGCACGCACGTCAGCGGTGAACACATAACTCTGACCGGCAGAGAAATACGATGAGCTGACAACCCAGAACTGGTTGTCCCATGCCTCTGATTGTCTGGCTTTGGTCTCCACCTTGAGGTAGCGGTTTTCCCCGTCTGTCTTCATTGCGCCGACATATTCCTCTACCTTGATATTACGTATATAAATGTCGCCAAGGAAGTCACCGCACTGAAGTAGCAGAAAAGGACTGTTAATTGGACTTTTATATGTTACAGTCACTTCCTTCCAGTTTGTTGTGAAAGAGAAGTTCGTGTTACTTCCGCTATTCCAGTCGCCAAGCTTGGAATGCATCGTGCCGGACTTGGATCCTTTTATCTCGTATGTAAACTTATACGTTTTGCCTGCTTCTATGGGAATGTCACTGTAGGCAACGAACTGTACGTCCCAGGAGTTTACAATCTTTGTGGTATGTATATTCAAACCATTGGTGGAAGAAAAATTGAGGGAAAATCCGAACTGTGACTTATTTGCAGTCCAACCGACATTCTGTTGTGAACGGAAATCCTTTGAGCTGACTACGACATACACCATAGTATCAGGATTCTCAAATGGTACGGCGGGCTTGTCTTTTATGAGCCCTCTCAGCCAACCGTTAGGCTGTTGTGAGTGCCAGGCAAGAGTGTGACCATATACACTGATGCCTGCCTTTTCCGCAGCATTTACGAAGTTTTTCACTTTTGTGAAATCCATATTGCCATTATTGTTCACGCAACTCGCCATTTTCATAGCATTGCCGGCAACAACTTCTGTAAAGTTGTCGTTAGTAAGTCCTTTGACTGTGGAATTGTTCAGATAGTTACTCACATCGGTACCTGTGCCTATCCGGAAATTCGGATAGTTGCCATAGTCAATGTAATTCTTAAGAGCTGCGAACTCCTTCAGGTATGCATAATCAGGATTGTTCGGATTGCCCTGCTCATAATTCTTTAGGGTCTGTGATGACGCAAAGAGAACGGAAAGAAGGGTAATTGCCGTCAAGAGAATCTTTTTCATCCTGATTGTTGTTTGAGAGGCCTATTTTTGTGACTGCGTCTCAAGGGGCAGATACCAGTTTGTTGCATCCTTGAGGAATGAGAGTAGGGCGGCATCTTCCTGACCTGTGCGGTTTGCAATAGGTTTGGCAAGATATTCCGGTTCACCACGACGTATGGCGATACGCATAAGGTCGTAGTAACGCTGACCTTCAAATGCCTCCTCCAGAGTCATTTCACGCATTATCATATCCTCCACGAGAGGAATCTGGTAGGCGACTGTGTCATCATACGAAGCAAGTGCTGTCTCTGGCATGGGAAGGACGTAGAGAGTGTCGCACTCAGCTTCACCACAACCGCGTGAGTGAATACCCTGGGTATTGTTCCCGGTGAATATGGCGTCATTGAAATCAATACAGTATGGCAGCATGTCATATTCATTGTCAGATACATAGCGTAATATATTCAAATTGGTGAGACCATATTTGAGCACACACATTGCTGTCTCAGGATAGCCTGAGCGGTTAAGAGCCTCGGCAAGCATCAGATATACCTGCTGCTTGCGGTATGTCACTACGAACATACCGTTATGCTTTGAGATGGACTGCTCCTTGGAAGAATACTTTGAGAACTCGTCACGGTTGACATTTCCGTATGAGTATGTCTGGCAGAAGCGTAAATCGCCTGCATAGTATTTCTTCTGGAGATTATCCTTCGGTACATAAATGGTGTCCTTTCCAACCTTTGTGGTGTAGAGATAGCAATAGTTCTCGGCGTATGAATAGTCGGACATCGCCTTTGACGGTGTCACCTGGAAGAATCCGTGGTTGCTGTTTCCAATGGAGTTGAAAATGTTCGGCAGATAGCTCTTTACGCCGTAGTATTCGTTATCCTCCATAGGAATCATAGAGATAACCTCTTCACTTATTGATGAATTGAACATACCGCCGAATGAGCCTACAGGGACTGCTGTTGCGAAGTTGTCGATGTTCTCGTTCCAATAGGCCGATGCGGTTCCTGTCGGTACCTGATTATTGAGCATTGTCAGATAGTCTGCAAAGTACTCAATTGCCACGTCATAGTCTCCGGACCATAGGCACATCTCTCCAAGAAGCACACGTACGGGAATGAAGAATTGCTTTGAATTATAAGAGCCTATCTGGCCATATTGCGGTAACTCGTTATCAACCAGATCTTCAATGTCGCTGATAAAATATTCGCAGATGGCACTCATATCTGACGGCTCCTTGTACATCTCCTTCTGTGCGTCAGATTCTGTAAGAATCGGATCAAGCACCAATGGCACCTCGCCATAGATCTTTGCCAGTTGAAGGTATGTCCAGGCTCTGAATGTCTTTATCGCAGTGAACTCACGCTCGAAAATCACTTTCCCGAGACGTTCAAGATTCATATCCGCATTGGCGATAAAGAAGTTGCAGTCATTGATAATGGCATAGAAATCGCTGATTCTGTTATACTGGTTGTCTTCCGAGAAATTGAAGGCCGCAAGATTCTTGAGATCTTTTGTCGCCTCATCTGTGGTGATGACAAGGTCACCGCGCAATTCACCGAGAAGTACCAGACGGTCTGCCACAATCTGCATATCGCGGATAATACCCATCGTGCTGTATATAGTATCTTCAGGCTGGTCCAAGGTATTGTCTTCTGCAAACTGTACGAACTCAGAATCGGTACTGAGCACTTTTTCGCAAGATGTCATTAAACTGCAGCAGGCTACAACCATTGGGAGTGCCAGTAATGCTGTTGCTTTTGCTATTCTGATTTTCATTGTTCCTTTCGTTTTATAGATTAATCTTCACACCGAGTGCAAATGTACGGCCTGCGGCAAGTCCTCCACGGTCAATGCCGAGAGAGAGTACACTGTTGTCAACAGCACAGTCCGGATCATCGCCGAGATAGTGTGTAAGTGTGAACAGATTCTGTGCCGAGCCCCAGACGGTAATACCCTGCAGGAAAGTATGGGATATAGGCAGGGAATAACTGAGCGTCACATTGCTCAGGCGCAGGTAGCTGCCATCTTCAATCCAACGGTCCGAGAAACGGGCGTTGCCGTGCGGATCCTGGCAGGAAATACGCGGAATTTCCGTAATCTGACCTTCCATTGTCCAGCGTGAATTCATTACGGTAGTCTGGTTATAGAAATACTCTCCGCTTTCCAGAATGCTGCGCTGATAGTTGTAAATGTCATTTCCAAGCGAGTAGTTCAATGCTATGTCCAGAGTCCATTTCTTCCAGTTGAGGGAAGAGCTGATATTGCCGTAGATGTCGGGAGTAGGATCACCGATGAACGTGCGGTCACGCTCATCTATGATATTGTCATTGTTGAGGTCGGCAAACCTCATATCGCCTGCCTGAAAATATACTTTATTGTCTGTTTCGTCAAGCTGATAGAGACCTGAAGCCTGTGCCTCTGCCGAAGTGGCGAAAACACCGTCAGTGGAATATCCGTAGAACAGACCGGCCGGATTGCCTACAGACGTGCGGACTGTAGCACCATACATTTCGGTGTCGAAGTAATCGTTGCCATCGAGTGCAGTCACCTTGTTCCTGTAACGGCCTATGCTGAATCCTGCCTGCCAGTGCCAGCTTTTCGTATTGAGAATCTTGTAGGATGCCGATACGTCAAAGCCCCGGTTCTCCAGTTTCCCGCCGTTCTGCCAGTTCTCCTGCAATCCGCTTGTCCAAGCCATCTGGCGGAGTGTGAGCAGGTCATCGGTCCAGGATGCGAAGTAATTGAAAGCAATGTGGAGACGGTTGCCGAAGAAACTGCCTTCCAATCCGGGTGTAAGGCGGCGTGTGGCCTCCCATTTCAGACTGCTGTTGCCTACGTTGCCGAGTGTCTTGCCTGTTATCATTCCGCCAATCATAAGCTTTGAGATGAAGTATGAACGGGAAGCAGTGTAGTCAATATCATCATTGCCAGTAACGTCGTACCCTACAGTGAAGCGAAGATAATCGACAACTTTATTCTTGGGGAACCACTGTTCGTTGGTGATGACGTATGCCATCTGGACGGAGGGGAAGATACCCCACTTCGTACCGAACAGACCCAACCCGTCCGCATCCTTGCCGAAACGTGATGATGACTGTGCGGCGAGAGTTGCAGAGATGTAATATCTCTCAGCATAGTTGTAGTCGCCGTTCACATACAATGTGACATCGGTGTATTTGTTTTCAGTACCATCGGTTGATTTGAACTTGAGCGAGGATGTCAGATTGGGAGTCTTGTCATTTCCAGTGTCATAGCCCCTTCTTGTATTGAGTTTGTAAGCACTGTTCATATAGCGGAAACCACCATATACATTGATGTTGTTGGCACCATAACTGTTGCTCCAGGACAGACGTGTATCATTCTGAATCGTAGTGTGGCGTGCGGCAAGCGAGCTCTTGATGTTATGCACCAGACAGGAGTTGTCGCGGTCCGTGGATTCCGGAATATAGAATGCCGGGGCACCGAATGTCGGGGTGTAATATTCCTCGTTGGTATTGACAAGAGTAAAGTTGAACGCCGACGAGAGGGTGAGATGCTTGTTGAAGTCGTATTTCGGAGTGACTGAGAACGTTACAAGACGATTGCCGAATGTGTTCCGGTTCGCGCCCTCTCCATTGTCCAATATGCTGAGAGGATTGGCCAGACTGCCGTCGTTGGTTTTGATAGTGTTCTGAAGATAGTCATCAGCCTCTGCAAGGTAGTCGCTTTTATTTCCATATTTGTCAAAGGCAAACGGTGAGAGGAAAGGTGCCTTGATGAGTGCCAGCGCATTCGGCGCGAAAATAGTCGTACTCTTCACATTCTCCGGCATACCTATGTCGCGGAGGTCGCGTTTTACATCGCTGAAAGCGGCATCGAACCGTACGCTGAGATGACGAAGCACTTTAATGTCAGAATTCAGACGCACGTCGAAGCGTGAGAAGTCATTATCTTTCAGAGTGTTGTCGGCTTTGCTGTAGCCTACGCTGAGGTTGTAGTCGGCAACATCGTCTCCTCCTTGTACATTAATGCCGTATGACTGGGTGAAAGCATTCTGATATACCTGCTTCTTCCAGTCTGTATTGTTGTGGTATTGCGGATAGTAATAATAGGCAGGGTCTGAATTGATGAACTTGAGTGTGGATATGTCTCCAACCTCTGAAGCCAGAAGTTCGGTAGCGTATGTCCTGTAGTCTTCTGCATCGAGAAGTTTCGCCGTACGGGGCATCAGCTTGAACTTGCTTCCGATAGTCAGTTCAATCTTGGTGGCCATGCTCTTGCTGCGCTTGGTGGTGATGCAGATAACTCCATTCGCGCCTTTTGCGCCGTAGATGGCTGTTCCGTTCTTGAGTACCTCAACCTTTTCTATATCGTTGACATTGATGTTGGCCAGAATGTTGTTATAGTAACCGTCGTGAAGCATAGCGCAGTCGTATTCCATATCCATAATGGCCCCGTCAATGACTATAAGCGGCTGGGCGTTGATGCTGATGGAGTTCAGACCATTGATGAACATTACGTTACCTATGCCATCTACAGCTCCACGGCTGATTGTACGTACATCGGCACTCAGGCGCTGCAGGATGAACGGATCAATGCTTGTTTCTACATTGTTTTTGAAATTATCCGTGTATGTGGATTTTGCGGCTTTCGTACTTGAACTGTAGTCTGTACGGAAGACGTTGCTATAGAGCTTTGCATTTACCGTTTCACTGTTGTCACCAATGGCAACCTGCAATGGAAGGGAACCGTCAAGAGTCATGTAGAGACTTTGTACATAGTCCGGAACGGTAATGGTATATTCTCCGGCTGTGTCCGTCATTGCAACGTGTGTGTTGTCATTATATGCCTGAATGTGCACACCCGCAAGCGGGGCACCTGTAGCTGCATCGGTAACTTTACCCTTGACATCCTTGGCAAAGGACGGCATAGTGGAAACAACAGCAAGCAGGAGCACTGCAATTTTCTTTACTTTGTTTTTGTTATCGTTCATTTGATTGATTTTTTATACCTCAGAGTAAAACAAGAGAATAAGGTTATTCCTTTGGCAACAGTAAGAAACAGTCCAGATACATACGACGGTCGTATGAGGAAACCTGCTTCTGTGTTACGTTGCTCTGCAGTGTTATGCTGACCAAATCGTTGTTCTGATTGTAGTTGGATACCGGGAATTTGAAATCTGTTGCCACTACAATCGTATCCGTCATATTCCTGCTTGCGTCAAATGTACCGCAGTCTTTACTTGCAGGTTCACCATTCTTGTCAATATAGTTTATTGTCGCCTTGAAGCGTGTCGGCTTTGTCTTGGTGTTTGTCGGATCGGTGACAGTCTTGGGCTGGACGACCACACATACATCATACTTGCCGGAGAGTGTATTGTCAATCTTGAAAGTGACGCTCCAGTTGTTGCTGCCGGAAGAGGCAATATCGAGGAATGCGCCACGGGATATGGAATCTGCATTCAATGAGATTGCGTTCATCGTGGATACCTTATCCTGACTTATAATGTACCAGCTGTACTCACCTTCCAGTTCTATCTTGCGGAAGAAAGTCTGAACCGGAGTGAAAGGCCATTCGTCATAACTGTAAAGGAAACCGTTGCTGCACGGATAATTACCGTTTGCCCTGCCAAAAAGTCCGTCTGCATCGAAAGGCCTGTACGTAACATGGTATTGCGGGTAATTCCTGTCATACCATTTGCTTATCATACTGTCGTTAGGGCTGACTTGTACGGTGCGGCTGTAGATGGCATCGTCAAGCAGTGCGCGGGTAGTCCAATAGTGCTGGAGCGAATCGCGTTTGTCCATGTTGGGATCAAAGACGAAGTATGTGGCTGTTGTATCCCAGGCTTCCTTCCAACCTTTGTCGGTAGGAACGGCAACATAATATGTAGAGTCTTCCGCATTGAGTAACCCGATAGCATCCAGCATCTTGTTGTACTCATATATGACAGAGTCCGCATAGACGGGAATACCGTCGACTATGTCTATCCTTACACTGGCATTCTCCAGAAACTCGTCCTCGTTATATTTCCTGAGTGCATCACCGGCCAGGGAGTACTCTTTGTTGAGAGTAAGAGTCTCGTAGATAGTCTTGTTGTAAGGCAAATCCTCAGAAACTATATGAAGAATACCGTTCTTGCTGCGTATATTGTTTTCTTTGAATGGTACGCCCCAGATAGCAGAAGGTGTCATTGTCGCCTTTTTGTCATTGAGCATACGGAATGATGACTCAATGGCAGAGCGTGGAGTGCGGGTAATATGGTTTTTGACAAAACAATGTTCTACGGCTGAGTCACCGGCATTTGTCTGAACCATCTCCAAAAGGCCTTTGCAGTCGAATGTGCCATTCACAGGAGCGATGACGGTAAGTGACTGCCCGCCATCAAGAATCTCAGCATAGCTGGTAGCCGTCTTCTTATGTTGGCGGAATACCATAGTATTCTTCAGAACTTCGGCAAAGTCGCTCAACTCCGGTCGGGACTGTATCTCTTCCCACAGTGTGGTGTTGTTGCCTTCCGTGCCATTGTTTTCGTAGTGGTCGCTCCAATCAGTACAGGAACTGAGAAAAAAGCCTGTTGCCAATGAAGCTATTATTGCTTTCTTTATTTTCATATCGTGAATTGATAAAACTGTTAGATGTCAACTGATTTAGTGCCAGTCTTCTCCGGCAGGACTTGCATATACGCTTTTCGGACAAAGCTCAATGTAGTCAAAAGACCATTCCAAATCGCCTTTGGCCACCTGACGGAACCGGAGCGTGTAGGTCTCGCCTGACTTGAACTGTTGGGTTGTCAGTACGCGTCTTACGTGTTCTTTCGCCTCTGTACGGAAACTCTGCTGATCTGTCCATCCGGGCTTTCCGTATGAATCCATACCACGGAGGTAGCCACGGTTATGCATAGCCTTGTCGTTTGCCAGAATCTCTTCTTCGGTAAGTTCGGCATCATTAAGGTTACCGCCTATCTCCGGATCCCAAGCTCCTCTTGTAAGGTCAACAGGAATATCGCAGGGCTCGTTGTTGAAATATACCTGCACGACACCACGTTCTTCACCGGCAACGTATGCGAGACGAATTTCGTAAGTTCCGGGAGGTGGCTGCGGCAGTGTAATCTCTACGTCATATTCACCTCTTACACAGAGGGCATTTCCTAAGTATGAACTCCACCACGGGCTGTCGCAGTGTACGGCAATTATACTTGTGCCTTCAAGCACCTTCCATCCCTGGATATAGTTGTTCTTCAAACCGTACAGCTCGTCCTCACGGCCGTTATAGTGTCCGCGAAGGTTCTGGTTCATAAAGTCTGCACTGAGTGTAGTGGCATCGATACGCATACGGCAGTTCAGCACGTTATCGCGTGTATTAGTATCATAAACAAGAATATCATCAAGGTAATGATAAATACCGTTCACGGCATTCTGTTCGGATTTTCCGCTCTCAAGAGCATTCAGTACCTTGATTCCCTTGCAGATAGTACCATCCTTACCCTTGCGGTTGGCATAGAGCTGTTCTGTATTCCTGTGACGCGAGAAGCGTATCATACCCTCTGTATCAAGCATGGTCTGCCAGAAATCCTCTGCATCGGCAATGTTGGTCTTGCAGCAGTCTGTGAGTATTCCTCCTGTCGGTGCCCAGTCGCTGTATGTGCCGATACGGTCCATCAGGTGATAGCTCACAAAGCGGTTGAGCGGGTTCCTTCGGTCAGTGAAATCGTCATCGTGCTTCCCCGCATCCAATGGGAATGTTTTATCGTAAACCTTCTTGGCGTAAGCTATGAGGTCATCGATAGTCTTGATTCCGTATCTTTCATAAACCTCGTTACGCTCTACGAAGGCCGTGAACTTGAAATAGCGTTTCTCCGGGAAATGCTGGATGTTGTCACGTCCGCCGAAACGTATCAATGGAAGGAAAGAACCTCCCTGCACAGAGTCGTAACTGCAAGAGTACGACTCGTCGATGTACTTTGTAAGTGAGTCTGCCATATTGGTAAGCTGCAGGGCCTGAACGAACAGGGATATGCTTTCGTCCTGTGCCATCAGATCAGGAAGGAACTCGTTGCTGGGAGTGAGCAGACGGTCAATGGTGTGGACGACACCATTGGTTACGGAATCATCCTTCGCTGTTATGCGTGACAGCTTGTTGACATAGAGGACCAGTTGGTTGCCTCTCTCAACATCGCTGTCACAGGTTATGGAGAGAAAACGGTCATCCATATTCATCTCGGGAAGAGTGCCGGACATGTAGTCTGTTGTGAAGAAGGCACCCTTCTTGATAATGTGTGTACGGGCAATTGTGTCGCAGACCTTCAACGGAATGTCACTTACACTCTCATAGCCCTTGGATGAAAGATAGCTTTCCACAGCATTGTTGTCCGGTGCGAATACCGTATAAGTACCATACGTGGAAAGAGTCCTGTTATAATTCGCACGCTGGAGTATTTCCTGAAACAGCCCGTAGCGTTCAGGGCTGTCACTGATCAACTGGGCGGCAGTACGTTTGGTTGCGGTATAATAGTTCATTTCACCGATGGCATCATCAGTGCAGGACGACAGCAGACTTCCAAATCCTATGATTGCAGTGTTGAAAAGAAGTGCAATACATTTTGTTATGTGGTTGCTTTTCATATTTCAATTGTTATTCAGAATTAAACAATGGAAATTACTGAACAAATTCCTCTGTATTACCGTAAGCCGGATTCTGCTTAAGATAATCATTGAGTTTCAGTTCATCCCTATAATATGGCAGGAAGATAATGTTCGGATCGCTGAGCTTTATCTTGATGGCATTGGCATTGCTTCCCCTGTACTTTTCCTCAACGCTTGTAACCTTTGAGACAAGGGTATGTGTATTGCCGTCACGCAATGAGAAACGCACAAGGTCGTACCAGCGTTTGCCTTCATACATAAACTCCCTGTTGCGCTCATCGAGAAGCAGGTTGATTATCTTTGAAGGTGTGTTATAGTCCGGGAACTTGAGCGCATCCTTGTCCGTTGCAGACTTGATACTGCGAGCACGGCAGTTGACAGCACTTATAAGGTTGAAAGCCTCCTCATAGTTGTCTTCACCCATAAGGATAAGAGCCTCTGCCTTCATCAGCATTACATCAGTGAGCCTGTAGATAATCCAGTTGGCATAATTGTCACCACGATAATTGGAATTGACCTTTGCGCTTTTCTCATCGGTAATGTTCTGGTTGTCGAAGGTTACTGACGATGTGGCATATTTTGCTATGCGGTAGCTTGTGTTGTCAATGAGTATGCTTCCGTATGCACGTCCGTCCCTCTTGTCAAAAAGAACGTTCTTCCCTTCAGCTACATCCTTGCGATAGGTTGAAGGTGCGTTGAAAAACCCCGCTTTCTGGCTGGCTGTTCCATAGTAGTCGCTTATATATGAATTGGTGACATTCGCATTGCAGAAATAGAGTTCAAAGAGACTTTCGAAAGAGTTCTTGTCGCCGAAAATCTCTGTCAGCATATTGCCGCAGTTTGAATTGCCTTCGGGTTTGTCAAGGATGAGCGGAATACCGTTGAACTCATACATATCATTGATGTTTCCAAGATTCGCCCTCATTTTTTTATACTGCTCCTTCTTGTAGTCGAGGACAAGGTCTGAATATTTCACAACCTCGCTGTAGTTGCCCCGCCACAGGTTCAGGTCTGCAAGAAGAGCGTAGATTGCAAGACAGGTCACCCGGCTGTTGTTCTCGTATGCGCTGCGTGATGCTTCTCTGTTCTGCATACGTGTGTCATCGACGTAGCGGTGCACCGCATAGCCTTCCACTTTCCTGAGGTCAGCTATCAGTGTGTCTATACCATTCTCAAACTTTGTAGGAGGAATCCTGTAATCACGCTGGTCATCAAGACTCGCCTCGAATGTGATAGGAACATCGCGGAATGTGCGGAGAAGGTAGAAATAGCATAGGTCGCGGATGAAAACAGCCTCTGCGATATTCGCATTCAGCTCATCGGGAGAATAGTTCGGATCCTTTCCCTGTACCGAAGGTGCAAAATGACATACGGTATTGCAGCGGTTGATGGTCTGATACATAACATCCCACTTTACGAGTGAACTGGTAGGAAGTATGTTCTCCTTGAGCATTTCCTGAATATCGTAGCTGCCGGTACGTCCGGGAGTGATATTGTCGCTTCTAAGTTCGCCCCATACACCCATCCGCAACATACTTTCTTCTGATTCCAGCGATTCGTAGCAACTGAAGAGCACACTTGTTACGTCGTTCTTTTCCGTCCAGTAGTTCTCAAGCACCACGTCGTTTGGAGGCAGTATTTCAAGGAAACCTGAGCAGGATGACGCTGTCAGCAGTAAGGACAGTGACAGGGCAATTGTTCCTGTCCTCCTTGACACCTTGTTATACGTATTAAATATGGTTGTCATAATTGTTGTATTTATTCTGTTAGAACTGAATCGTTATACCACCCGTGATTTGTTTCGAGCGTGGAGTCTGGGCATTGTCAGCGGAAACGCCATAACCTCCGTACCCGATCTCCGGGTCAGCACCTGAATAGTGTGTCAGGAGGAACAGATTGTTGGCGGATACATAGAAACTGAGTTGCGAAAGTCCCCAGTTCTTGATGATTTTTGGAGAAAGCGAGTAACTGAGCTGCATGTAGTTACAACGGATGAATGAGCCATCTTCTATGAACCGATCACTGCCGAGGTAGTTGTAACCTGTCTTGTGGAGTGCGCGTGGAATAGGGGCAATGTCGCCCTCCACACGCCAACGGTGATTCACGGCACTGCTTTGGTTGCTGTTGTTATACATGTTCTCAACATTCATACGGGCATTATTGACTATCTTGTTGCCGTAGCGGAAATTGAACTGGGTGTTGAGCATCCAGCGTCCGTACTTGAGCTTGATACCGAAGCCTCCTGTCAACTTCGGCAGGGAAGAACCGAGATATACAATATCAAGCTCATTGATGTTGCCGTCGTGGTTGATATCCTCATAGATGGCATCACCGCCCTTGAATTCATACTGGGAAGATGTGCCATAACTGAACATCATTGGAGTTGTGTAGCCTTTATTGTCCTTGATTACAGCACCATTCTCATCGCGCGCTACAGGAGCGTTGGGACCGCTTACGCCATAAACTTCCTCGTCTGAGTATCTGGAATACTGGTAAACGCCCTGATAACGGAATCCATAAATGCTGCCGAAAGGCTTGTTGAGCTCAACCCGTGACTGATAGGAACCGTTCTGACGGTTGAAGTCCTTGTTGAGCATCTTCAGACAGCTCTCGTCCATCTCGGTTATGACATTTTCATTGTTGGCGAATGTCACGTTCAGGTCAATTCCGAAATTACCGAACTTTATAAGGTTGTTTGCGTTGATATTGAATTCCCAGCCTGTATTCTCCATCTTGCCTACGTTGTCATACGCAAGGCTCGCATAGCCGGATGATGACGGGATGGCGCGGTTAGGCATAAGCAGGTCTGTGGTGTATTGCTTATACAATTCAACATTACCGCTCACCTTGTCATTGAAGAATCCGAAATCAAATCCCAGATTGTATGTCTCTTTCTGCTCCCATTTGAGCTGGCTCAGCTTTATGTTCTGAGGGTATGTGGAACCTTCTCCAAGATAGCCTCTACCTTTTGAATATCGCGCAAAGTACAGATATTCGGCATTAGGCTGCTGCCCTACGATTCCCCAACCCGGACGTACGGAGAGCATTGATACGAACGGCAGGGCATTGCTGAACCATTTTTCCCGGCTGATGTTCCATCGGGCTGAGAATGCAGGGAATGTGCCCCAGCGGTTGTCCGCACCGAACTTCGTGGAACCGTCCTCGCGTACAGAGAAGTCGAAAACATAACGTCCCATGAATGCATAGTGCAGGGAGTAGGTGAAGTAAAGACTGCGCCACTGGCCTGATGTGCTTGTCATATTATCAATATACATTTCAGCACTGGTACTCCTGATACCGTTGGGCTCGCCGTGTCCTTCCGTATTTTGGCTGTTGCTGTTGCCGTCGGTCAGCTGGCCACGGAGCATCATCATCATAGAATGTTTCGGATTCTTGAAGTGGGGGACAAATGTAAATGTATGCGTAGTAGTGATGCCGAGACTCTTGCCGCTGTATGCTGTAGTCCTGTTTACATTCTTGTTATTCCAGGAACGTGCGTTCAGAGTGGATGGAAGGAACGTATCAGTGTATTCGTTGAAGATATCGAAAATAATCTTACCCTCATACTTCAACTGTGTTCTGCTGTCATCGATACCGAGAAGGTTGTATGCTATGATGAATTCAGGGGAAATCTTGTAACTGCTGTTTGTGTTTGTTGCAAGATTCGCCACAGCAACGGGATTCATCTGGTCAATCTGGTCAGCCAGTTCCGTAGAAATGGTTGTCGGTATGTTGTAGAAATAGGGAGTATCATTGCCTTCCTGATCCTGTTCATATATTGGAATGTTAGGCATACGGACAAGTGCAGTGGCGAGAAGGTCATTGTAATTCCTCTGGTTGTTTGTATATGTCAGCGACAGGTTCGTAGATACTTTTATACGGTCACTGACAAAGTAGTCAAGGGCAACGCGTGATGTGAGACGGTCCAATACCTGTTTGATTATGGAGCCAGTCTCGTGGTCATAGCCTAAGCCGATACGGAAGTTCGCCTTCTCACCGCCACCGGAAAGGGACAGATAGTGGTTCTGACGCCATCCTGTCTGCTTGACTGCATTTACCCAGTCGGTATTGTTGTTGAAGTTCTCCCAGTTGTTCGGGTTGCTCTGATCATAGTTGAATTCAATGATTTCGCTTGCTGAGTTCCTGAGAAGAGGATTGAAATAAGCCTCCTTCATCAGCATTGTGTATTCATCGCCGTCAAGAAGTTCATATCCGTTCGGCTGCCAGTTGGGTGTGAGACGGAAGCTGTAATTGACACGTGTCTTGCCGTTGGTACCGCGCTTCGTCCTGATTTCTATTACGCCATTGGCTCCCTGCGATCCCCAAATGGCAGTAGCGGAGGCATCCTTAAGTACCGTAATGCTTTCAATGTCATCTGGATTGATGTTGAGAAGCTGTGCAAACTGCTCGTCGTTTGCCGAAGAGAGATCAATGCCGGCAGTGCGGTCTGTCGTCATAACATTGCCATCAACGACTATGAGCGGTTCGGAACTGCCGCTGATGGAGCTGACACCACGCAGGCGCATTGACGAACCGGCACCGAGGTTGCCTGAGTTCATCACGATGTCAAGACCGGCTATACGGCCTTGAAGGGCTTCATCGATAGTCGTTATACCGAGACCTTCAAACTCCGCTGTGCTTATGGCCTGATTTGCCGTTGACAGCTCATCGACCGGAATGGCAAGACCGGAATCCTTACTGCGGACCGTGCTGACAATGGTTACTTCGTCAATTTCGTTTGAGCTGCTATTCATTACAATATTGTATGTCGTGCCTTTGATAGGTACTATCTTCGGCTCATTTCCAACAAACATGAATTTCAGTCTGTTCCGGGGATCCTTGATTTTGAACGAGAAGTTACCGTTCATGTCTGTAATGGTAGAGCTGACTATACGGTTAGCTTCATCCAACTCAACGACATTTGCCATCATAAGCGGGCCCATATCGTCACTGACGGTGCCGGTAACCACATCACCAGCCTGCTGTGCATAGCTATATAAAATATTTCCGGCACACAGCAGAATTAAGGTTGTTATTTTATTAGGCTTCATTGTGTCTTTGTTTTAATTACTTTGCTACAACTTTCAAAGGTTGGTCAATAAGGTGTATAACTGCCGTAGATGATGTATAAAGTATGAGGTCAGACTTGTTTACATCATAGTCCTCTGCGTCAAGCAGATATTCTCTTGCCTGAAGGTTATACAGACCATCTTCCTTCTGTACTTTTGCTTCAATGTAGCCTTTCGCATTCGAATCCAGACTGTTCTTTATGATAATATCTTCATTTGTGAGAGTACAGTACAGTCGCTCGAATTTGCCTTTTTCATTGATAAGCGCAGTCTCGTAACCTTCTTCTGATTCCGGCTTTGCACCGATAAACAGTGCGTAGTCCTGTATGTGGTATCTCAGGAAGTCTTCAATTTTCTTTGTAAGTGCTTCTGCCCTTACCTCATCCTCTTCGTTGATGGCCTGCTGGACTGCATCCCAGGTAGGCAGTTCCCCGTTATTCTGAAGTTTGAGGATTGACTCATTTGAAGGTACGTATATTGTATAGTGGTAGGTGTTGAACACATTGAGACCCTTGCCTACGAAACGTTTCTTGCTGTTGTCCTCGCTGACCAGACTGCTGCCTTCAAGCAGTTTGCGGAACTCCTCCATCTCGGGGTGCTCTCCCAGAACATCAAGCACTGTCTTGCGTGTGGTCATAATGGGCTTATCCAGGATGTATGCCTTACCGTTGCCCTTGCCTGTCTGGTCATAGATGTTTATGACCGGTACACCTTCTTTGCCCTCACTTATCGGGAGACTGCCCGATACCGTCATTCCATTGATGCCTTCAGCCACATGTTCCACCTTTATTTCCTGACCGCCCTTTGTACGATAATAGGTATTGCCGTCTTCCACGTTACCTATTACTATGTGGTTGTCAAGAACTTCCTTGAGCTTTCTCTGCATCACATAGTCATTATTGCGGATTTCGTCAATACTGTCTTTGATTTCACCGTTTTCCATATCATAATAATAACGGCTTGCCCATACCGGGTTTGACAGGCTAGAATCGTAGTGGAATCTGTACAGCACGGCCATAGAGCCTGCGTATGATACCGGGTCTATATAAGAGAGGAACGCATCGTTCTTCGGGATGAAAAAGCTGTAACCGCCCGGTACATTCAGGGAATTCAGATAAACCTTGTAGTTGTTCTTCTCCACAGCCCATCGCATAATCTTCAGCGTTTCATTGATGATGGCAGGGTAGAGAACGCTGACAAAAGATGTGGGCGGATATACCGTATTCGTTACATATACCGCTCCATTGTTTCCGAGACATACCTCATCGATAGACTCCTTTGTGATGCCCATAGGATCATTGGCATCATTGAGGATATTGCCGAACTTGCTGGGAACGCTGGCAGCGAACGAATAGAGCATATTGTTGTTGAGAAGCTCTATTATTACATCGTTCGGCACATTTTCCCACGTTCCGTATTGTTCCTTCAGGACTTGGCCTTCGCCTTCTTCCCAATATTCTTTCATGGCTTCGTTGCTTGGCACAAGCATCACACCCATATCCTTTTCCATTGCCAGTTCGGCACTTGGAATAGGGTTGTTGTAATATGTGTTCCACCCCGGATCGTAGCGAAGGAGCTCGTGGTGAACGTTGAGTCTGTCGTCCCTTGACAGTTCTCCGCCTTGTGATTTTTCCGAGAAATAGCGCAGCTGGAACACTGAATCCACATCACTGTGGTAAAGATAGTTGTACTGGTCGGTATTGTCTTTGCCTATATAGAACGGTGCTGCGAAACGCCGGATAAGTTTTGCATATACACTGACATTGGGCTTGGAGGCAATTATCCCGGACATGTTGTCAAGTGGGATTGTGACCTCTGCCATCTTATGTATGAAACCGTTGCTGCACTTGATGTTCTGCTTCTCTATCTTCACTCCATTGACACTTGCATCATTTCCCGTGCGGGTTGTCTTGCCGTTGAAGAGGAAAGTATAGTCTTCGTTGGTAATCTTGTTGTTGGAGAGTGCGGCCTCAACGAAATAGGTTACCGGGGTGTTGGTCATATCACGCATAAGTACCACATTGTCCCTGTTCCTGAATTTTAGCCAAGTGTTGTTGTGCACCTCGTCTCCCGGCTGCATGTTCGGCAAATCTGCGGGCTTGACGACCGATACGGAATCATATACACTCATCGAACTGACGCGACG
Organism: Bacteroidaceae bacterium; assembly: GCA_024398595.1. Lineage (GTDB taxonomy): Bacteria > Bacteroidota > Bacteroidia > Bacteroidales > Bacteroidaceae > Colenecus. Next base: position 84,326 of record JAKSIX010000002.1, read on the forward strand.
GAAACTCTGTCCCTCCACGGGACCTTCCACACTGGCCAGATCCTTCACCTGATAGCTGTTGTTTATCATGCATCCAAGCAGAAGCATCTTCTTCTGGCCGTCCGTAAACTGCGAATAGTCTTTCACACCCCATGCGTTGTTTGAATAGAATCTGTTGAAAGCATCATCGTCTGCGACAAACAGAGTCTTTGAACCTGTCCTTAACAAGACATCCTTCAGCCCCAGATCTTCTATAAGCTTGAGAGTGTTGGTATAGTTACCGCTCTCATCCAGATAGTTGTATATACTGGAGCCCCATCCTTCCGGATCGTATTCGTCAAGGTCATAATGGCTGCAAGAGGTAATACTACCGATACAGGCGGACAGTATTACCGATGTAAATGCCGTGCGCCATTTTGTCCAGACAGAGTACTTTCCCATTGTTTTAAGCGTAAACATTTGTTAGTATTGATATTGATTATATTTCCGTTTTATTTGATGAACACCTTTCTTACGTCATCACCGTTCACACGGATTATGTTTATACCGTGCTGGAGTGACTGCAGGCGCTTGCCTGTAATGTCGTATATCTCCAACTTGTCTGCGTCAGAGCCAAGAACGATCTCCGTGATTTCAGTTTCATCAGGTACGCTATGAATGCTGCAGGCAAGGAGAAGATATTCATTCCAGCCTCCACCACCGGTCAGGTTGATAATGTAGTTACCCGCAGCCGGAATGGTGAATTTCAAAGTGTGTTCCTGTGCCGATGACAGGTTTGCCGCTGTGCTTCCGTTTGCGTTGGGAGTGGCGGTATGGCTGGTGGAGGATGCTATGACAGATCCGCTTTTCGTGGTTATCACGGCCTTGTAGGCGGGAGTTCCCTTCCACGCCGCCTGAGTATATTTCAACACATAGTCTCCGGCCTGAAGGGTTAGCGGATAGCCGGTCTGTGTACCGTAGGTGGCATAGTCGCCCGGCCAGTAGAATGCCTTGAAATATGTACCGTTGAAGCCTGTAAATATTCTTGCTCCACTGCTGTATGTGTCTGGATGCCGGTGAATCAGGTCACCCTGTGCAGTAACCCATCCTGGAGGTACGGAGCCACCAAGACAGTCTGTCAGATCCATATCATATACCAAGGTCACATCCTTGAAAATAGGTTCCAGAGTTACATTGTCGTCGGGCATTACAAATGTATTGTCATCGCTGATGGCTATGTCACCGTGTATGATGTTCCATCCGATGTGCTCATAACCGTCATTCGGCGTAACAGACAGCGTGACAACAGTACCTTCTTCGGCTTCTGTATAGTCGGCGGTCGTCTCTCCGTTCTCATTCCCGCGCAGGAATATGCCGAACTTTTCTGCCTCACAGTCAGCCGGGGTAATGGCTATATAGTCAATATAGATATTCCTGCCACCTGTATTTATAAGGTACACCGCCTTGCCATTCCCCTGTGTGAAGTTCATTTTAACGGTGTGCTTTTGCCACTCGTTCTTTGATGTCTGTTCAAGAACGGCATATTGTTTGTTGGATGCGGCTCCGCTGCCGTTGAGCTGTACCTTGGCCTTCCCGCCTGTCGTATTGCTGTAACGCAGAGTGACGTTGTATTCGCCTTCCTTAAGTATATTGATATGTGCCTTAAGCATTGCTGTCGTCTTTCCTCCGAAAGTAACGAAGCCCAAAGCGGAATGCCCGCGTATATCGCGGTATTTTCCGCCCATATAGTCATATTGGTTATATACGTGCTCTCCAATATCCTTACGGTCCATATCCTCAGCCTCCACAATGACAGGACCGACGACTTTTTCCGGCTGCACAGGCTCGGACAGTGGGGTGATGGCAATAGCATCTGTTTTACGGTCTGTCATATCGCCCTTGCACTTTACCGTAATATCGAAGGGACCGTTATGACTGACGGTTATAGTGTATCTGCTGTTATCTTCATCCCACGAGGCTGTGACGTTGCCTGTTGCATTCGCACGTTTCCGGTAGGAGTAGGAAGGCTCTGATGTGACTCCATTGACGACAATCCTGTCCGTCACGTTTGCAATGGTGTCGCTGCGATAGTTGTTGAGATAGAACACTATGCTGTCCTCAAATTCCCGTACTATACCGCTGCTCAGCTTTCCGTAAGTCAAGTCAAGGCTTTCGCACGTGTTATATTCAAGAGGAATGTTTGCAGAAGCGGTCTTCTTCAAGTTCAGATATGTATAGGGGGTGTAGGTGACGAGCTGGTTCCTGAAACGGGATACAAAGAGGTCTCCGGTACTGATTATCGGATAAGCCGCGTCAAATTTTGCCTTGGAGAATTGTGTGCTGCGTTTTGATTTCTGTATGATTGTGAACTTTTCTGCATAACCTGTGTTGAAAGCCGGTGTCATCGGCAGGGTGCCGTAGCGTCCTGTCTTTTTCAGATACCAGTAGTTGTCCATCCACTGGCCGTTACCCTTGTTGAACGGGTCTTTCTGCTTGTAAAGATTGTCGTATGCATCGCCCCACATAGCATACTTGTCTTCATCGTTGCCTGAGGTAATGTCGTTATAGACAATGAACTTGGTCTTTTCCACGACTTCCTCCTGAGTTGGAATATACATCGTTCCGTCTATTATCTTGCGGAACATGTCTATCCAGGCATTGTCAAATCCGGGGAAACGCCCCCAGTTGCGTATAGTGTATCCGTAGGTGTCTTTCGAGTCGCTGAGGTTTTGGAAATCCTCGGTCCATATAAGTTCCGGGCCGTCCCAAACTGCACCGCCATTCTGGCAGGTCTGCTCCATCACAGTGCCTATACCTGCGGCAACCGGATATTTCTTTCCGTGGTTCTCTCCGAGAATAGCATCCAGCGCACCGTTATATCCGCAGTTGTCGTAACGTACGCCGTAGTTCTTTGCAAGTCCTGCCACGAAAGGTCCGAAGCAGACGCTTTCGTTGTTGTAGAAACAGGAGGATGTGGTGTATTTGTAAAGCCAGAGAATGGCTTCAGGGTATTTCTTGCAAGCGGCCAGAAGGTCAGGATTGCGCTTCATCATTCCGCTTGGGTTTAGAAGATGCGACCAGATGTTGCCGCAGAAGCTGACGGTGAGGAATCCGCCATAATTGTGTGACATCTCCACCAGTTTTGCAAACAATGCTATGCGTGTCACGTCCGAACTTGAGAACTTGTCACCTGCCTCATTGAAGCCCCAGAACTGCTCGGCATAGTTCCATCCCAAAAAATTAGGGTAGGTTTTGAAGAAATATTCGAAAGTTTCTATGTCCCAATCCTGAATATGCGTATGGCCGCCTGAAGCCGGCTGGCAGGTAAACCATAGCCCATTGTTCTGACAGATGCTTGCCCACGACTTGTATGTACGTATGGCATCCTGCGGTTTTGTATGGATGTTCAGTTCTGTGTCATATCCGCAAGATAGCGAGAGATTGAAACACACGTATGGTTTTATGTCATCAGGTACAAGATTTATTATTTTCTGTGGATCGGCTGAGTTCCACACGTCAATGTGAATCAGCCACAGCGGATGCTGCGAATCGATAGGCCGTCTCTGCTGGGCGAATGCCGTCAGCTGACATACGGACAGAAGGAGTAACAGGAAGAATCTTTTCATATTTTTTTACTGAACAGCATCACGAATGAGCCACTGATATGATATTTTAAAATTGTAAATCCTCCTCCACCAACGGGAGTGAAGGAGGATTTACTGTAAAATGATTTCCAGGATGCGTTTATTCTGTCACGACAATCTTTGAAACCTTCATCTGTCCACCCTTATAGTGTGCGACCTCAATTGCTACAGAGCCTGCAACCGGCACTGAAACTTTTACACCCTTAAGGTTATAATACTCAACCTTTACAGGCTCGCCCAACTCATCGTATGAAATCTCCTCAATTTCATCTATGATTTCCTTCTCAAGAGCGGCGGCAGCCTCGGCGTAGGGGAAGTCCTTGACCGGACCAACCATTACGAGGTTAGCGTTGTCAATACTACCGAAGCTGGCATCGATGTTGATGTAACCACCGAGAAGCATCTCACCGAAATTTCCATTGATTACAGTTTCAACACTGTCAAACTCCTGAGCTACATTAGATGCTCGGTCGGTTATCTCGGATACGCTCTTGAGCTGATACTCACCCTCACCAACGTAAGCGTATGATTCAGTTGCCTGCTCACCATCCTTGGCAACTACGATGGAAACATTGTAGATGGCAACAGGCATGTTGGTGATGAGCTGATGAACGTCATACTCATTGCGACCATAGTTGGCACGTACAGCAGCATTGGCAATTGGTTTGGTAGCTCTTGGAGCATTGCCATCCTCGCCCCAACCGGTGTTGAATACAGGACGGATCTGACCATTGAATACCTTGATTGTCCATCCCGGGAAGTCTGTTTCCTTTGATACGGCAGTCTGCTCATTGTCAGGAACGATTGTCGTACTGTAGAATTCACGGTTCTGAATGAATGCACCGGCTTCGATGGTCTTTGGTATTTCGATAGGCTCCTCATCTTCAAGATACTCAACGAATGGATTCTCGCCTGCACCGAGCTTCTTGTAGAGCTTGGATGTATAGAGTTTCTTGAGGTTGGCAACGAGTCCCTGATCATCAGAGATGGCATCACCGGCAGCGAGTACGTATGAATGGGACTCGGTCTCCGGATCAAGAGCGACAATCATAGCGGCGAGTTCAACAGCCTGCTTTGTGAGGAGGTCAACACAGGTGCCCATCATATTGCCGAGCAGCTTACCCATATTGCCCATATCGGCTACAGCGGATGCGAGAGTGGCATCGTCGAGTGTTGATGGGTCAACCTCCTTGTAAATATTGTAGCATTCCACAGCTGATGGATATACATCGAGTCCCTCGAACTTGGTACCTTCAGCCTTTCCAAGAGATTCGGCGAGAGTGTTGCGGTTGCCTTCGAATGCATCGATGTTCTTACGGCGTGCGGTCATATCGGCTGTGAGCTTGTTGAGCTGTTCAATGGCTACATTGAACTCTTCTACAGTGTGCATCCACGAAGGATCGCTGCACTTCTCGGTGAAAGCAATCAGCTCACTCTTTGTTGAACCGTTGTATTTGTCGTCTTCGCTGAGGGCGAGCTCAGCCTTAGCGGCTTCAACAGCTTCCATCATCTTGGCGTAATACTGGGCAGCCTTTGAACCCGGCTTGATGATGGAAAGTGTACCCCATACGGTGTTTGTAGTACCCCAAGCCTTCAGGTAGTACTTGCCGCCCTTGGAGTTGAATTTTCCTTCTACCTTATCGGCCTGGCCGTTGAGATTGCCACCGTTCTTGAAGTTTGCAATGTTTACGTGCTCTGAATTGAGTGCAATCTCACCGGTTTCTGCATTGATGAGCTGCATATATACCTTTGAGTTACCGGCTGCGTTGCCGCCGTCATCATTCCACGTACCTGCATAGTATGTGAACTCGTAGTTGCCTTCCGGGATTTCGAAACCACCTTCTATACCGTTGCCGTTTGCATACTCGATACGCATTGCTGCGGCATCGTTTGCACCGCACTCGCGGAAGAATGCGGCTATCTGCATCTTGGAGTGGAAGTTGCCCGAGAGCATACCGGATGTACCGCTACGGCCTGAACCTGGAGTGAGCTGGCTGTTGTTCTCATAGAACAGCCAACCTGTACCCTCTGCAGGCATATTGGCATTTTCAAACTTGCTCTCAAAGATTATCTCCGGATCAAACTTGTCACCAGGAGTCTCTTCATAGGTATATACCTCATAACCTACCAGGTAGCCACCTGTATATCCGTGAGTGTTGAGAGTAACCTTAACCTTGTGGTTTCCACCTGCTGATTTGAAACGGAATGGCACTTGACCGATTGTACGTCCATTGCCGTTGCCATCGAAGTTGTTCTCCTCTGTATTTATATTCTGGGAGTAAACCTCCTCGTCTTCTGCATCAAGAACCTGGAAGTCAAGATTTACAGAAGTCGCACTCCAACCGCCGACAAGAACGCGAAGCTCAATATTGTCGCCAGCAGGAATTTCAAACTCAGGGCTTATTACATAAGACTCCTGATCATCGCCTGCAGCACGGAAATAAAGACCTCTGTCGTATGGAGGAATGCTGCGACCGATGATACGGCCACCGGAACCATAGGTGTTGCCAAATGTTCTCTCCTCGCTGTCGGTAATTACAGTCCAGCCTTCAGGAATACCGTTGATTTCACCGGATGTAACCAGACACTCACCTTGCTTGGTATATACAGTCTTAGCCATCTGGATCTTGCCGGTCTCGAAGTTTATCACCTGATCGGATGTGCATTCTGTACCCTTCTCGGTTGTGATACCTGATACTATTACGGAGTATGCACCCTTGGTAAGGGGATCCGTACCTGTACGTACAAATGTGATAGACTTGGAAAGTTCTTCCTGACCTTCCTTAATCTTCAGATTCTCACCTGTGGAAAGCTTTCCCTTAGGAGCATTGTAGTCGGCAGTCTCACAAGTGAAGATGTTATGGTCGAATGTAAGTGTAAATTCGCTGATTGTCTCATCGAGAGTGAATGAGTTGTCCGCAGGGTCGGAAGAAACCATTACGGCCTCTTCGTAGGCGAATGAAGAAACATTTGCAACTTCCTCGTCATAACCGTCGGCCTTTGCAGCTGTGAAAGCAAACAGCTTGGCGTTGTCTGCTGTGCCGGAGAAGTTGATTATGTCATCAGGGTTCGTGAATGTAACGAAGATGTCATCCTCTGCTTCCTCTTCGAAGTACTCCTCCTCCTCAAAGAAAATATAGAGGTAACCATCCTGATGGAGTTCAACGGCCTCAACCTTGGCATTGTCTTCTCCTACAAGGACAGTGGCGCAGGAAGGATCGAGGATAACGCGACCGAGTGCGTCTGCTTTTGCAAGAGATGCAATGTTTGTGTCGAACATATACTTCACGCGGATAACGTCACCGCCATAAACTATGCTCTCGACAGCTGATTCAAGCTCGATAAGCTTCACCTCATCAAGGTAGAAAGTACCAGGATTGATTATGTTGAATGTGGCGAAATACTTGTCGATGTATTGCTCGTCCTTACCCTGAGCCTTGTACTGGGCATCCTGATTCTCCTTGCTTGCGAAGTAGAAAGAACGGGAATATTCCACATAGTTGTCCTCATCGAAATCCTGGATGGTATAGGTCTGATCCTGACCGTTTGCCCCGAGGATTGAAATATCGGAGTTCTCATAACCCTGCATAAGACCCAAACGCATTGAGCACTTTGGGTTATTGTCACCCGATGTGTAGGTGTTGGAGCCTTTCAGAGCAAAGTCAATCTGATAGATTTTGCCCTCCTGAAGCGGGAGGTTACGGAACTTGATGGCACGCTGCCATCCCTGATTTTCACAAAGGGCAGCATCGGAATTTACAAACTGCAGACATCCTGCGCCTGCGTAAGGCTCGTCTGTTACAATTGTACGGGTGTCGCCATCCTGTGAGTTGATGAACTCATACCATCCGATGTCCGTCGGCTGCTTTGTCTGCTCTGCATCAAAGCCCTCGCTGAACACTGGAGTCTGCGCACTTGCCATACAAGCAACAGCTACAAGTCCTAAGCCAAGTAGTACTTTTTTTACTAGGGTGTTAAGTTAGTTGTTTGAAAAATGGTCAGAAAAAAGTGCTGAAAA